>NZ_JALNUD010000004.1:0-348968 GCF_026540445.1 Chryseobacterium sp. GM_Chr_2 | reverse complement strand
GGGGCTATGGTTCCAGTTGGTCGTTAAAAATTCAGAAAATATCCTATTCGTTTGTCATCCTGAAAGGATCTCGCCGCGAATCTTTCCATTATTTTTCTAATACTGTACGTAATAACAAACTGTGTTAAAATAACTTTTTCGAAAGTTTAAATTATTTTGTAAATCAACTCCATTCAATTTAAAATTTAAACGAAACTATGCTTTACATTTAATCATCATGTAATTTATCAAACAAAAGTGATTTGTATTGATGATTTAAAAACAAAATTTAATATTTTTGATTAAATCACCAATTTAAAACTTGACGAAAATATGAAAATTAAATACCTAAGCATTGTATTTTTAGGCACAACTTCCGTTTTATACTCACAACAAATCAATGATACAATTTCGAAAGAAGCTAAAATTGAGGAAGTTGCCATCACTGGAAGCCGAAACAAGAAAAGAACCGTTGTCGACACACCCGTCCCGATTGACGTAATTGATATCAAACAGGTTAGTCAATCGACAGGACAAGTTGAAGTCAATCAGCTTTTGCAGTTTGCAGCGCCTTCTTTTAATTCCAACAAACAATCCGGTTCGGATGGAGCCGATGCGGTTGATCCAGCAACTTTGAGAGGTCTAGGACCAGATCAGACTTTATTATTATTAAACGGAAAAAGATATCATCAATCTTCATTAATCAATCTTTTCGGGACAAAAGGCCGCGGAAATACAGGTTCAGATATGAACACGATTCCCATCGGGGCCATAAAAAGAGTTGAAGTTTTGCGCGACGGAGCCTCCGCACAATATGGTTCCGATGCGATTGCTGGAGTTATCAACGTGATTTTAAATGACCGAGATCACGGTTTTGAAGGAAACGCTTTTTACGGGGTTAATCTTTTTAAAAGTCCGGGTGATAAAGATGTTGTTTCAGATCGAAAAATAGACGGAAATACTTTTGATTTTTATGGAAATTATGGAACAAAAATAGGTTCAAAAGGCGGTTTCGGAAATTTTACCGCAGAATTTGTTAATAAAGAATATGCGATTCGAAATGCCAATCCCGAAAAGTATGATGCACCAAGACAAAGATTTGGAGATGCAAAATCTCAGAATTTTTATTTCTTCGGAAATATCGAAGTTCCGTTGTCAGACAATTTAAAATTTTATTCACGACAAGGGTTTTCTCAAAGAAAAACAGACGCTTACGCATGGACGAGAAGCGCAGACGCAGATGGAAATATTCCTGAAGTTTATCCGAATGGTTTTAATCCCATTGAAGGAACAAGCATCACCGATTTTACATTTGATAATGGTTTAAAATTCAAAGTGGCAGATTGGGATGTTGACTTTTACAACGCTTTTGGAAGCAACAGATTTACATATCAAATTGATAATACAATTAACGCGACTTTGGGAGTAAATTCACCGACGAGTTTCAATGCGGGAGGACATTCTTTGTTGCAAAATACGACTGGTTTTAATGCTTCAAAACAATTTAGCGTTTTAGAAGGTTTAAATATCGCTTTCGGATCGGAATTCAGATATGAAAAATTCGATATTATTAAAGGCGAAGAAGCTTCATACGCCATGTACGACGTGAACGGAAATGTAGTCACAGCAAGTACAGATCAAAGTTTATTGGTTACCAATCCTTTAACAGGAGATGTAAGACCGGGAGGTTCGCAGGGTTTTCCGGGATATTCTCAGGAAATTAGTAAAAGTAGAAATAATTTTGCCGCCTATGTTGATACTGAATTAGATATCACAAAAAACTGGATGATAAGCATAGCCGGAAGATTCGAAAATTATAACGATTTTGGAAGTACATTGAACGGAAAATTTGCAACAAGATATAAAATAACTCCTCAATTGGCTTTTCGAGGATCGTTTTCTACAGGTTTCAGAGCGCCTTCTTTAGCTCAGAAATATTATAGCTTACAATTTACAAATTTCCAGGGAGGAGATTTGGTGACGATTCAGTTGGCTTCAAATGACAGCGATTTGGCGAGAAGAGTCGGAATTTCTCAATTGAAACAAGAAACTTCTGTCAACGGTAGTGCCGGATTTACTTTTAATACAGGAAAATTCACCGCAACTATTGATGGATATAATATTAAAGTAAAAGACAGAATCGTTTTAACAGGGAATTTTGCAAGAACAGATCTTCCTACAGATGTACAAGCGGATTACCCTTTCATCGATCAGGCGCAGTTTTTTGCGAATGCGATTGATACACAAACTAAAGGTATCGATGTGATTTTAAGCTATAATCAAGATATTGGGAAAGGAAAGCTGACTGCCACTTTAGCAGGAAATTACAACGATATGGAAATCACAAAAGTGAATACTTCAGACAGACTGAAAGGAAGTGAGGAAATTTACTTAAGTCCGAGAGAAAGAGCTTTTATTTTAGCTTCTGCCCCGAAAACAAAGATTAATTTAAATCTGAATTATAAAATCAATAAATTCAATGCTAATCTACAGTTGGTAAGATTCGATAAAGTCACTTTGATCGGTTATAGCGGCGCAGACGATTATCAGATTTACAATCCAAAAGTAACCACTGATCTTTCTTTTGGGTATGAATTTTCGAAAAATATTACGTTAACAATTGGAAGTAAAAATTTATTCAACAGATATCCAACTTTACAAAAAACTGCCGTTTCAGATGGAAATACGGAAGCCGGAGGGATTTTTGATCCCGTGCAAATAGGATTTGCGGGGAGACAGGCTTTTGCTAAATTTAATTTTAAGAGTTCTAAGATTTTTTGACGCAAAGGTTTTATTTTCCATTAAATAATATTTTCAAAGTTTGTCATCCGGAAAGGATCAAAATATAGTATTAGAGAGTAGAATTAAAAATCGTGTTTAGATCACAAACGTGATGGTTATTTCCAGATATAATATGCTTAAAAAGCGGTTCGGGCTCAAAACAAAGTTTTGAGCCCGAACCTAAATATATAAAAGACTATTTCTTTGAAATTTTATACAATTTTCCGCTGTCAGTTACAGCATAAAGACTACCATCACTTCCATTCAAAACATCACGAAAACGTTCTTTTTGATCTTCCAAAAGACGTTCTTCTCCGACCACTTTATTATCTTTCATTACAATTCGGTTGATGTGTTCTCCACTTAAACAACCGATCATTAAATTTCCTTTCCATTCATCGATATTTCCTATGTAAAATGTAACGCCACTTGGTGAAATTACAGGATCCCAATAATAAACAGGCTGTTCTGTTCCTGCTTTTTGTGTCGTTCCGTTGTTGATTTTATCTCCGGAATATTCAATTCCATACGTCACATCGCCCCAACCATAATTTTTTCCTGCCTGAATTAAATTAATTTCATCACCGCCTCTAGGTCCCATTTCAACATCCCAAAGATTTCCGTTTGGATCAATCGCCAAACCTTGCGGATTCCTGATTCCATAAGCATAAATTTCAGGTTTAAATCCGGCTTTTCCAATGAATGGATTTCCTGGAGCAGGTTGCCCATCTTTGGTAATTTTTAAAATTTTACCTAAATAATTATCTGTCTTTTGAGCATAAACTCTCGTCTGTTTGTCTGATCTTTCGCCTGTACTCACAAATAAATTTCCATCTTTATCAAAAGCTAATCTGCTTCCGTAATGTTTATCTCCATCGTAAGTTGGAGTCGCTCTGAAAATTACTTTTACATCAGAAATATTTTTTAAATCAGATGAAATTTTTCCCTTCGCAACGGCAGTATGATTTCCTTTTTCATAAGGTTCAGAAAAACTGAAATAAATGATATTATTCGTTTTAAAATCAGGATCTAAAGCTACATCCAACATCCCGCCCTGCCCTTTTGAGTCGACTTTTGGAAATCCTTCAATTTTTGAAACCAGCTTTCCGTCCGTCGAAACAACATTCATGTGACCTCGTTTATCCGTAATTAAAAATCTTCCGTCTGGTAAATTGATAATTCCCCAAGGTCTTCCTAAATCTTTATTTAAAACTTCAACATTGTACGGAGTTGTAGTTTTTACCGCTTTTATTCGGGTTTGTCCGGCAAAAGCAGGCTTATATTCGGGAGAGTTGGGTTTTTCGGTTTCTACACTGCCATCTTTAGCCACTTGGGCAGTGGCATTATTCTTTTGACATGATGAAAGAATTAGAAATAAACTGAATGCTGAAATATAAAATGTATTGAATTTCATAGAAGTACAATTTGGTGGTTTTAGAATTGAATGGAAAAATAATGCCATAAAATTTGTGGGTTTAAATTTTTATTCTACATTTGTAGAAACAGATAACAAAACGTAGAGCATGAAAGAAATAAAACTCACTGATTCTGAAAAAATAGTTATGGAAATTATCTGGGAAAAAGAAAAAGTTTTCATGAAAGATATTCTAGAATCTTATCCTGAGCCCAAACCTGCCACCACAACCATTGCCACGCTTCTGAAACGCATGCAAAATAAAGATCTGGTAGGTTATAAATTGTATGGAAATTCCCGCGAATACTTTGCAAAAGTAGCCAAAGGGGAATATTTCAAGGAAGAAATGACTTCTATGATTGACCGTTTTTTCAACAGCTCGGTAACACAGTTTGCCTCATTTTTCACATCAAATGCCAAACTGTCTCAAAAGCAACTGAAAGAACTTCGTGAAATAATCGATGAACAGATAAAAGAATAAGCCATGATTTTAATTTTTATTAAAATAATTCTATGCTCTTCTTTATTAATTGCATTGTATTATTTGCTTCTGGAGAAAGAAAAAATGTATCGATTTAATCGGTTTTTTCTGATTTCATCATTGATATTTTCCTGTCTTGCGCCGTTGATATCCATTAAAACAGAAAACCCGAAACCCATCAGCAGATCAAGGATTATTGTTGAAGATGCCACGCAGCAGATTTTAGATTTAAGCCAAAAAGAAGAAAACTTCAATTGGATTAATTTAATTGTGGCTATTTATGGAATCGTGACTTTATTTCTCTTGACCAAAGCAATTTATTCTATTTTCAGAATTAAAAAAATTAAAGGAAAGAAAATAGTCTATCAAAATCACAACGTGATAGTTACAGAAAATCAACTTTCGCCTTTTACATTTTGGAAAACGATTTATTTAGGCAAAAATTATCTGATTAACAATACTATAGATTCAAGGGTTTTCCTGCATGAAAAGAGCCATTTAGAACAAAAACACAGCTTCGACCTTCTTTTTATCGAATTTTTAAAGATCTTGATGTGGTTCAATCCGGCTTTATATTTTTATAAAAAAGCAATCATTACCAATCATGAATTTTTAGCTGATGAAGCCGTTTTAATGAACGATTTCAACGTAAAAGAATATCAGGAATTGATTCTTGATGAAATTATTTCAGGACAAAACTATAACCTTACGCATACATTTAATTTTAACAACACCAAAAAACGATTTATTATGATGAACAGAAAAAAATCTAAATTAACGGGATTCAAAAAAGTTATTAGTATTCCGATGTTAATCGTGGCTTTCGGATTATTTGTGCAAAGAACATATGCTAGTGATCTGCAGCCTAGTCATGAATCCTTTACTCAAAAAACGAAGCCTGAAAAAACACAACAGCCAACGACATTTCAGCAAATTGTTGACGACACCAAAGAATTGCTGGAACAGAAGAAGGTAACAAATACAAATGATGAAAAAATGATTGCAGATACTATTCGTCCGAAAAGTAAAAACTCCTCACAAGACACTACTCTGCCTAAGCAGGAAATTGCAACAGCAGAAACGGAGAATATTACTAATCCGGTTTATCCTGGAGGAATGAATCAATTAAGATCTAAAGTTGCTAATACTTTTGATAGCTCAAAACTCGGATCTAGCAAAGCAACCCTGAGAACAGACATTGAATATGTTATTAACGAAGAGGGAACCGTAGAACATTTAATGGTTACAGGAGATAATGAAACCTTCAACAACGAAGCAAAAGCAGCCTTTATAAAGGCAAATGAAGGCATCAAATGGCAGCCCGCAATAAAAGACGGTGTTGCGGTGCGCTATACCTTAAGACTTCCTTTAACCATGACCTTTCAATAGTTTTTATGAATAAATTTAACAAGAGTCCGATTCAGGACTCTTTTTTATTTCATAAATTTGATATATGAATTTTAAACTTCAATCAGAATATCAACCTACCGGCGACCAGCCGCAAGCCATAAAAAAACTTACCGAAGGAATAGAAATTGGTGAGAAATATCAGACTTTACTAGGGGTAACGGGTTCCGGAAAAACCTTTACCGTTGCCAATGTTGTTCAGAATGTTCAGCGTCCCACATTGGTTTTGGCTCATAATAAAACCTTGGCAGCACAGCTTTTCATGGAGTTTAAAGAGTTTTTTCCAGAAAATGCGGTTGAATATTTTGTAAGTTACTACGACTATTATCAGCCCGAAGCCTATATTGCCACAACGGGAACTTATATTGAAAAAGATCTGAGCATTAACGAAGAAGTAGAAAAACTACGTCTTTCCGCCACGGCAAGTTTGCTTTCCGGAAGAAGAGATGTATTGATTGTTGCCTCAGTTTCATGTATTTACGGTATCGGAAACCCGACAGAATTTCACAAATCATTAATTTCACTTGCCATTGGTGAAAAAGTAACTAGAACAGCTCTTCTTCATTCATTGGTAAGCGCTTTGTATTCCAGAACACTAAGCGAGTTTCAACGAGGAACATTTCGTGTAAAAGGTGACGTTATTGATGTTTTCCCAGCCTATGCTGATAACGCGATACGAGTTCAGTTTTTTGGTGATGAGATAGAAAAAATACAAAGCTTCGATCCGGTTTCGGGGAATGTGACCGATAATTTTGATCAGATTCAGATTTATCCTGCCAATCTTTTCGTAACCTCAAAAGATACCTTAAATGGCGCCATCAGAGAAATTCAGGATGATATGGTAAAGCAGGTAGATTTTTTCAGTTCCATAGAAAAACCACTGGAAGCCAAAAGATTACAGGAAAGAACCGAACTCGACCTTGAAATGATCAAAGAATTGGGTTACTGCTCTGGAATTGAGAATTATTCACGATATCTCGACGGTAGATTACCCGGAACAAGACCTTTCTGCCTGATCGATTATTTTCCGAAAGATTTTTTAATGGTTATTGATGAAAGCCACGTTACTGTTCCGCAGGTTCATGCGATGTATGGCGGCGACAGAAGCAGAAAAGAAGCGTTGGTAGAATATGGTTTCCGACTTCCTGCTGCAATGGATAACAGACCATTGAAATTCAATGAGTTTGAAGACATTCAAAATCAGGTTATTTATGTTTCGGCCACCCCGGCAGATTATGAAATGGAGAAAACAGGCGGTGATTATGTAGAACAAATCATTCGACCGACAGGACTTTTAGATCCTATTATTGAAGTTCGTCCATCATTAAATCAAATTGATGATCTGATGGAAGAAATTCAGAAAAGAGCCGATGCCGACGAAAGAGTTTTAGTAACAACTTTAACCAAGAAAATGGCGGAAGAACTGACCAAATATTTCACGAAATTCGGAATCCGAACGAGATACATTCACTCAGATGTAGAGACTCTGGAGCGTATTCAAATCATGCAGGATCTGCGTGTTGGATTGTTTGATGTTTTAATAGGCGTAAACTTATTAAGAGAAGGGTTGGATTTACCTGAAGTTTCTTTGGTTGCCATTCTCGATGCCGATAAGGAAGGAATGCTAAGAAGCAGAAGATCAATGATTCAGACGGTTGGTCGTGCAGCAAGAAATATCAACGGAAAGGCAATTTTATATGCCGATAAGATCACCAAATCGATGCAGGCAACGCTTGATGAAACGGAATACCGTAGAGCCAAACAGATGAAATATAATGAAGACCACGGAAAAGTTCCTACTGCTTTAAATAAAAAGATCTCAGAAAACTTAGTCGGAAGAAGTAAAGATTTTCCTGATGAAAAATATACTCAAAAACAAATTTTACAGAAAGTTGCCGAAACAAAAGCTACGTATGCCACGGAAGACATTGAAAAAATGATTGTTGAAAAACAAAAAGAAATGGAAGCTGCTGCAAAAAATTTAGATTTCATTAAAGCAGCTAAGCTGAGGGATGAAATTGCGGCCCTGAAAAGTTAAACTTGAATCAAAATAAACAATAATTAAAATGAAAAGAGTAACGGGCATCGGGGGAATTTTCTTTAAATGTAAAGATCCAAAAGCCTTAAAAGAATGGTATAAAACTCATTTGGGAATTGATGTAAACGACTACGGAGCAACTTTCGACTGGAAAGAAGTTGCAGACTCGAATGCAAAAGGTTCTCTGACTTGGAGCCCTTCTCCTGAAACAACAACATATTTTGAACCTTCTGCGAGAGAATTTATGATCAATTATACAGTTGATAATCTGGAAGCTTTGGTTGAAGAGCTGAAGAAAGAAGGTGTTACAATTTTAGATGAAATAGCAACTTATGATTTCGGAAAATTTATTCATATTCTGGATTTGGAAGGGAATAAAGTTGAGCTTTGGGAACCGAAGTAATTGGAATTATTTGATATAAATATAGTTTCGGCGGCACCAAAGGTGCCGCCGAGACTATATCCTAGAACTTATAAGTCTTTGTTTTAGGTTTTTCATAGCTCACCGCTCCACCACGAATCGGAGTCAGCAAATCCATCAAACCATTTAATTTTATTTCATAAATGGTCGAAAGTTGCATTCCCAATTTTCCGGGAGGCATTCCTTTGCGGTAAAACCATTCAAGATAGCTTATGGGTAAATCTGCCAGAATTGTGCCTTGATATTTTCCAAAAGGCATTTTTACGACACAGATTTCATTTAATATTTCAGGGTTTATTCCTTCCACTTTTATACTATTATATCAATTTTATTTTCAAGATCGTCATCTTCATTGTTGGGCAATGCTAAATCGGGCGTATCATCATCTGAAAATTCATTTCTGTAAACCTGAATTAACAAAAGCGTCAGGGAAATCAGAATCGGACCGAAAATTAATCCCATAAAACCAAACAAATTCATTCCCATTATAATTCCGAAAACGGTATTTAAAGGGTGAATATCTTCTAATTTTTTCAAAAGCGTAAAACGCAATACATTATCCGTTAAACCGACAACGATGATACAATACGCTGCCAATCCCAATCCAGTTGCCGTGTCGCCACTCGCGATCATGTAAATACAGACCGGAACGTAGATAATCGCTGCCCCAACAACAGGAATCATAGATGCCGCTGCCGTTAATGCAAAAAGCAAAACCGGACTTGGAGCTCCAAAGATAAAATATCCCACAAGACCTACAAGACCTTGCCCCAGTGCTACAACGGGAATACCAATGGCGTTTGCCATAATCAGCTTTCGCATCTTTTCGCCAATCAAAGAAACATTTGATCTTTTTAGCGGTGCTGAAGAAGCCAGAATTCTTTCAAAAAAACGTGGTCTTTCCAGCATAAAGTAAAGAATAAAATACATAGACATAATCACTGTCAACGTATTGAAAGTACTGCTTAAAGCTTTAGTAGAAAACTGCCCGACAGAACTTTTCAGCTTATCCATATTTTCTTTACTGAGAATATCAAAACCAACTTTAGAATAAATATAGGTATGAATTTTTTCAAGAAATACATTAAACTTATCCATATAGGCCTGCGCATTTCCTAGCTTTTCAATTAGAAGATCGGCAATGAAATAAATCGGTAGAATAAGAATGATTAAACTGGCAAGCATTAAGACTAATGATGAAGCCCACGGTTTCCATTTTTTTTCTTCCTGTAAATAGAAATTGTATTTTCGGCAAACCACATAAATGGTGATGGCTCCTAAAACTGATGGAATAAAAAGGGCTAGATTAAAACATATCAATCCCGCCAACACTAAAATGATGGCAAGCAAAAAAACCTGCTTTATTTTAACGCTGCTAATTTGTTCTCCTTTGTTCATTATTGTTTATATAATATTTGTCTTGGTTTTCCTAAAAAGGCGCAGTAAAGAGAATACATTACTACCATGATGAATGGGGCGGTTGCGATAATTCCTATTCCGCAAAGAATGATTCCTGCGAAGGAAATTAACAATCCTAAAAATGTTGCACCCAAAAACGTTCCATAATTTTCTTTGGCAATATTGTAAGACTTGCCTAAAGCTTCGGTTGCTGAAGCATTTTCAAACAAAAGAATAGGATATCCCAACATCAACAAAGGGAAAACAAAAAAGAATGGGAAGAAACACAACCACATCGAAACGGTTGAAATAATTCCTGAAAGAAGACTATAAACCAAAATATTAACAAAATTCTGACGATAGCCTACAAATAAATCTGAAAACTCGATGGCATTTTTTGTATTGAATTTATTGACAATAAAAATCAATCCTACATACAACGGTGCCAATAAAATATTCAACAAACCAGATAAAGTAAGATAGGTTGAAAATCCCGGTGCATTCCAATAGCTGAAATCGGTAAAATCGCCTCCAGCATCTCTTATTTCTTCGGCAAAGTTTGCGGAATTAAAACCACTGATGGTTTGTATCAAAAATCCACCGATGAGATAAATAATCATAGCAACAATAGCATAAAGAAAAACACCTTTATACATCTCGAAAGCATGCGAAATAATAGATCCCGTATCTCTGGAAGGTACAGATCCCTGTTGATCGAATTCGTTAAAGTCAGACATTGTTTAATATTTTAGTGATTTTATCAAATTTAGCTTTTTTTGATAAAACTTATCGTAAAACAATCTGAAATTTAACTTTTCTCTGAAAAAACAGTTTTATATAATGAATAAATCATCGCATTCCAAAACGGGAAAGTGAATAATCCACCTATTAAAAATAAGGCAAAACCGATGTATTTAAAGAAAAAAGCAACCATTACACACACCAAAATTTCAACAAAGAACATTTTCAATGCTTTAAAGCTTAATGCGATGGCTTCAAACGTTCCCTTTCCTGTATAAAACATCAACGGTGCAGCAAATAGTGTCACAACCACCCAAACAACGGGTAGAATAATGGTTTGAGCTACCAAAAGGTAAGTAAACATCCAGAAAATATAAAACCCGATGTATTTGAAGAAATTAATTCCGCTATAACCCGCAAAAATATCACCCAATTCCAACTTCTCCTTTAGATCGATCTTCCTGAAAATCTGGAAAAAACCAAGGTTTAAAGGATATAAAAAAATAAAGGTTGCTAAAATTCCGTAGGTGAAACTCTGATAACTTTCCGTGGCACTTATTTCGGTAATTTTTTTCATGTATTCTGTTGTACCGATTTTAAAAGAGTCTGCCAGCTCCTGATTCATCGCCCAAATTCCGTATCGGGAAGCGAGAAAGAAAAACGCCGTAAAAAATACTGCAAAATAGATAATGGAAAACACCAGCTGATAAACCAATGTCTTATTCCAATAAAAAAAAGCCTGCTTTAGTATAAAATCAATTCCCGGTTTCTGAGGATATTTGTTCTGCATTAAAAAAAATTTATGCAAAAGTAAACATCTAATAATTATTTTTGCCGAATGTTTTCAGTGAATCATCAAAAATTTATGGAAATGGACGAACTTTCTCTTCAGAAGGTTCCCTATTTCTTCATCGTAGACTTCCTTACAGAAAATGTAGAAATCTTCAAAGAAAATGAAATCGAAAAATCAGGCTTATTGATTGATTTTCAAAACTTTTCAAACACCAAAAAGCAAGAAGAATTACAGAAAAATATAGAATGGAAATCATTTCCTGAGACGATGGAAAATTTTAAACTTGGCTTTGATAAAGTTCAGAAAAATATTCGTTTAGGAAATTCTTATCTGGTAAATTATACTCGAAAAACGAAAATTGAAACAAATTTAACACTTGAAGAAATTTTTTATCATTCTCGTGCAAAATACAAGGTTTTTTATAAAGATTTTTTCGTATTTTTTTCTCCTGAAACTTTTGTGAAAATCATCGACGGCAAAATTTTGACTTATCCGATGAAAGGAACCATAGATGCGTCTTTGGAAAATGCGGCAGAAATTCTGAAGAACGATAAGAAAGAAAAAGCAGAGCACTACACGGTGGTAGATTTGCTTCGAAACGATTTGAGCATGGTGGCAGATGATGTGAAGGTAGATCAGTTTCAACACATTGATTTCATTAAAACAAAACAAAAAGATTTGTATGCCATGAGTTCTGAAATTTCAGGGGTTTTAAAACCTGAATTTGATGGAAAAGTAGGAAGTATTATGCAAAAACTGCTTCCGGCCGGTTCTATTTTAGGAGCACCAAAACCAAAAACCTTGGAAATCATCCTGAATGCCGAAGGGTTTGACAGAGGATATTATACGGGAGTTTGCGGTTGGTTTGATGGTAAAAATGTAGACAGCTGTGTGATGATCCGTTTTATTGAAAAAGAAGGGAAAGAACTTTATTTCAAAAGTGGCGGCGGCATCACTCACATGAGTAAATTAGAAGACGAGTATCAGGAAATGAAAAATAAAATTTATGTCCCAATTCATTGAAAGCATTAAAGTAGAAGATCAGGAAATTTACCTGTTGGAGTATCACCAGAAGCGTGTAAATCAAACCTTTGCCCATTTCGGGAAAGAAGGTTCTATCGAT
Source organism: Chryseobacterium sp. GM_Chr_2 (assembly GCF_026540445.1). Lineage (NCBI taxonomy): Bacteria > Pseudomonadati > Bacteroidota > Flavobacteriia > Flavobacteriales > Weeksellaceae > Chryseobacterium > Chryseobacterium sp. GM_Chr_2. The sequence continues at coordinate 336,392 of NZ_JALNUD010000004.1, read as the reverse complement.
TTAAAAAAAATATTTGAACATCTTGAGCATGACGAAGATGGGCTTTTCAAATTTAGAATTGTGTATGATCTGGATAAAAAAGTGCGTACCCAAATGATTCCTTATGCGATTCCGGAAATTGAAGATTTTCAATTGGTTGAGAATAACAGTTTTGATTATTCCTTCAAATTTGAAGACCGAAAAGAGCTGGAAAGAATGAAGATGAAATCTAAAGCAGAGGAAATTATCATCGTGAAAAACAACCACATTACTGATACTTCTTTTTCGAATCTTTTGTTTTTGAAAGGTAAAGAATGGTTTACACCCAACACTTATCTTTTGAATGGAGTTCAAAGACAGGATCTTTTAAAATCAAAGGAGATTAAAGAAACTGAAATCACGTTGCAAAATCTGAAACAATTTTCACATTTCCAATTGATTAACTCTTTAAATGATTTTGATGAAAACTTCATTTACCCAATAGCCCGAATTATCAATCTACCGGGTAATGAAGAATATTTGGATCTTTAATTTTATTTCATAAATTCAAAATAAGCCTTTAGAACGTCAGCACTATTTTTACCATAGGTGTTGACTTCTAATATTTTAGGCTGCAAATCTGGCTTGAAGAAATTTTCCAGCACCCTGTCTAGCGTTGGCTCATCTTCCACTTTGGTGTAAGCAAAACCGAAATGTTTAGCAATACTTTCTGCATGCTTTTTATGCTTCGTTGCGATAAATTCGTCCAACGTATTTGGATTGGCATTTCCTGGCCCCGGAATAATTTTGAAAATATTCCCTTCTCCGTTATTGAAGATAATAATTCTTACAAATGGCGGAATATATTGATTCCAAAGTCCGTTAATATCATAGAAAAAGCTTAAATCTCCTGTAATCAATAAGGTTGGATTAGCATTTTTTATCGCAAAACCCATCGCTGTAGACGTAGAACCGTCTATTCCGCTGGTTCCTCGGTTGCAATACATTTTCCTTTTCCCGAAATCGAACAACTGCGCATAGCGAATCGCCGAACTGTTGCTGAAATGAATATTATAATTTTCAGGAATGGTTTGAGAAGCTTTATTAAAGAAATAGAAATCGGAAAATTCAACTCTATTTAAATATTGCTCGTGTTTCGCATCTTTTTTATCTCTTAAAACATCCCAAAGATTGAAATAAGGTTTAGGCTCAAGAGTTACGAAGTTTAGTAATTTTGAAAAGAAAACTTCAGGTTTTACTTCAATTTTCTCCGTTAAAGCAAAATATGTATCCGGCTGCCAAACCTCATCCAGATGCCAGTGCTGCCTCGGATGTGCTTTTCTCAAAAACTGTTTCACTTTTTTAGAAACAACATTTTGCCCCACCGTAATCAACAAATCCGGAGCGTAGGTTTTAAAATCTTCTTCCGTGAAATTGTAAATATAACGGTCGATATGCTTAAAAAACTTTTCGTAATGCAAATTAGAATTCGCTTCACTCAAAACAACAACCGAATGATTTTTAACCAATTGCGTTAATTGATTTTCCAATTCCGGGCTGTAATTTCTGGTTCCAACTAACAACAAAATTCTTTGTGAAGTATTCCAGTCAGCTACTAAATTAGACGGAATTTCATATTCTTTATGTTTGAGTGTTTTTTCCACACTTGGGAAAGTGGGAAGTTCTGAAACCAATTCATACAAAGGTTCTTCCAACGGAATATTGATATGTACTGGCCCCTGCTTTTCAATACAAAGTTCAATGGCTTTTTTAATAATATCAAAATTGATATCTTCTGCATTTTCTTTACTGTCTTCCAACAACTGGAAATCTCCGTAAGAATGTTGATGAAAAAGTTGATTCTGTCTAATGGTTTGTCCATCGAAAATATCTACAAAATCCGTAGGTCTGTCGGCTGTTAATATCAACAACGGAATATTAGAATAAAATGCTTCTGTAACCGCAGGATAATAATTGGCCGCCGCCGAACCACTTGTACAGGTAATGGCTACAGGTTTTTTCTCGCTGATCGACATTCCCAGAGCGACAAAAGCTGCACTTCTTTCATCCACAATACTAAAGGAATTAAAAACACCCGGCATCTCGGCAAAATGAATTGCTAAAGGTGCATTTCGGGATCCCGGAGAGATCACCACGTCTGAAATTCCATATTGCTGAAGAAGATGTGCAAGTATCTGAATACTTCTCTTAGAAGAATATTTTTTCATATCACAAATTTAGTTTATAAATACCTAATTCTAAAAACATTTAATTTAAAAAAAATGTAATTTTGCAGTCACGTTAAATTTCTAAAATGGACAAAATACCTAGTGTAGACCTGCGTGATTTCCTTTCGGGTACCCCGGAACGCAAACAGAAATTTGTAAATGAAATCGGAAAAGCTTATGAAGAAATTGGTTTTGTAGCCTTAAAAGGCCATTTTCTTGATGACAACCTTGTAGATGACCTGTATGGTGAGGTGAAAAACTTTTTTGAACTTCCAACGGAAACGAAACTTAAGTATGAAATTCCCGGAATTGGTGGCCAAAGAGGTTATGTAGGATTTGGAAAGGAAACTGCAAAGGGTTTCAAAAAAGGAGATTTGAAAGAGTTTTGGCATTTCGGACAATATGTGTCTGATGATTCCAAATACAAAAGCGAATATCCTGAAAACGTAATCGTTGAAGAACTTCCAAAATTCAACGAAGTAGGTAAGGAAGCTTACCAGATGCTTGAGAAAACAGGACAATATGTTTTGAGAGCTTTGGCTTTGTATCTTGGTCTTGATGAATTTTATTTTGATGATAAAATTGCAGAAGGAAATTCTATCCTTAGACCTATTCACTATCCGCCGATCCAAGAAGAACCTAATGACGCTGTAAGAGCTGCTGCTCACGGAGACATCAACTTAATTACTCTTTTAATGGGTTCTCAGGGGAAAGGTCTTCAGGTTCAGAATCACAACGGAGACTGGATTGACGCAATCGCAGAACCAGACGAATTGATGATTAATGTTGGTGATATGTTATCAAGACATACCAACAACAAATTGAAATCAACGATTCACAGAGTGGTAAACCCACCAAGAGAATTGTGGGGAACTTCAAGATATTCTATCCCTTTCTTTATGCATCCTGTAAGCACAATGTCATTAAATGCACTTGAAAACTGTGTAGACGAGAACAATCCTAAATTGTACGAAGACACCACAGCCGGAGAATTTTTGCATGAAAGATTGGTAGAATTGGGATTGATAAAAATTTAACTGTAAAATATACCACAGTTGTTTGAGTTAATCAAATTTTAATTATCTTTACTTAAGTATCAAATTTATAATTAAATCATTATGAAAAATCTAAAAAAACTAAGTAAAGGCCAATTAAAATCAATTACCGGAGCAGGAGGTGTAAAATTTCCGGAACCAGAACTTTGTATGTACGCTTGCAACGGAGTTGTTATCTGTGCAGCTTGCAGTGATGATTTCAAATGCCCAGTAGATGATATGTAAGATCTAAAATCATACATTATAAGAAAACCGCTCCTTTGGGAGTGGTTTTTTGTTTTGTGAAAATTATATTTTCAGGAGGTCGATCTCCAACACATTATTATCTTTTTTAATCTTGTTTTTAAAAAGTTTTTCTTCATCTCTGAAAACCTGCTCTCCCGTTCGGAAATTTCCGCTGGTATCTGTTTGATCAGGATATCTGCCGCGTAAATGTTTCAGGGGATCTTTTCTATATTCTGTATATATTTTTTTGTATTCTTGCTGAGTAATCTGTTTCGTGGGCTTTGAATTTTCGGTTGAAGGATAATCTTCATTACTTTTAGACTTTATAATTTGTATAGCTGTAAAAACATGATTTTTTTCATTATCTTCCACCTTTAGAATAATACCCGGAAGCCCTTTAAACTTATAGGGTCCATCCTGAATAGGAATATCGGAAGCAAACCATGCCATCCAAACTCTACCGCCAAAACTGACTTCAGCACTTGTCACAGAATGACCTAAAATATTACTTTTCTTATTGGTAATCTTCCAGTTTATTTCTCTTCCGTCTGCAACACTATATACTGTAGAGTTGACTTTAGTGATCATATTCACCTCATTATTCTGAAGGTTTTTTATGATTCTAAAATTAATATATTCACGATTGGGAGGCATATAAAACAATCCTTTCTTCTTGTAAGCCACAGCTGTAGAATCTACATTGTAATTTCTGTAGCTGTAAAATTGAGAGTCTTTCTGATGTACATCCAAGAACATATATTCTTTGCTAATGACCTTGAGAAGCGTACTATCAGGGATAAATTCATATTGATAAATAAACCTTGTCGTCTGTGCGAATGAATAATTAAAAACAAAAAATAAAATAAATAATATTCTCATGAAATAGGCATTAGTTTAACAAAAAAAAGACTGTTATTCAAAAACAACAGCCCTATGATTTTTAAGGTTTAAGCCATTAAGCCGGAGTTAAAACTGCTCCTTCTACACAACTTAGATTTCCTCCTGTTGAGTGATCGTGGTGTACGGTAGAACTACAGTTGCTAGTTCCTTTCCAGCAGCATTTGTAATCTCCTGACGGTTGTGCCAAACCTCCTTTTACTGTCTTTAAATCTTCTCTTAAAAGTTTCTTTAGATTTTTCATAAGAATAATTATTAATTTGTTTTGTGTCATCAGCGACATTCAAATGTATCAAACTATTTTCTCATGAAAAACCGAAAATTATAGCTTTTTACAGGCTATATTTCAACATTTAAAGAAATATTGCTAAATTAGTATAAAACTGTATAACTCGAATGAAAAACACTAAATTAATTTCGATTCGGAAATCGAAAAAAATCTCACAGGCCGATGTTGCCACGTATCTGAAAATTAGCCAGACGCAATATCAGAAAAGAGAAGCCGGGAAAATAAAAATCACAGCCTACGAATGGGAAAAAATTGCAAAACTGCTAGACATTGATCTTGATGAAATTAATGTGAAAAACAATCACACAGTTCATGAAAAAAGTCTCGCCGAAGAAGTTTTATTTTTAAAAGAAAGAATAAAAAAACTGGAATTAAAAATAAACCTTAACACAAGCAATAATATGCATTAATCAAACAATCTCAACTGCTGATCTTTACTCCCCGTAAAATCCTTCACAGACAACTTCGGAAACTCTTTACTCTCAAAAAACTTTTTCCTTCCGATTTTGAATGTATTATGAACCATCTCTGCTATATTACCCTCCCCTTTTTGTCGGTCGAAATATCTTTTTTCACCCAGCTTTCCGCCACGCATAGAACGGATTAAGTTTAATACCTTCTGCGCTCGATCCGGAAAGGCAGTTTCAATCCATTTTACAAAAACAGGCTCCACGGCATCATTTAACCGAACTAATGTATAGCCAAAACTCTGAGCACCAGCTTCAGAAATCGTTTTTAAAATAGTTAAAGGTTCATCACTATTTAATCCCGGAATGATAGGCGCAACCATCACATGAACCGGAATATTATTTTCCGATAAAATTTCTATCGCTTTTAATTTATTTTGGGCAGAACTTGTCCTCGGTTCCATTTTTCTTCGAAGATCTTCATTAATTGTCGGAATACTTAACGAAACAGAAACCAGATTTTTCTCCGCCATAGGTTTCAGAATATCAAGATCTCGTAAAACCATCGCATTTTTTGTCAGAATATTGACAGGATGTCGGTAATCAAGACAAACCTGCAGCAATTGTCTGGTGATTTCGAATTGTCGTTCGGCAGGCTGATAACAGTCTGTATTTCCGGAAAGTAAAATCGGAGCAGGCTGATAGCCTCTTTTCTGAAAAAATTTTTCCAGTAATTGTGGCGCATTCTTTTTCACCATAATTTTTCTTTCAAAATCAATTCCCGCGCTGTAGCCCAAGTATTCATGCGTTGGCCGTGCAAAACAATAAGCACATCCGTGCTCGCAACCCTGATAAGGATTCATGGAATACTCCATCGGAAGATCTTCACTTTTAACCTGATTCACAATTGTTTTTGGAAAAACTTCGGTAAAAGTAGTTTTCATTGTTTCGAAATCTTCATCTTCAGGCTCATAAGTATATTTATCGAAACGGTTGATAACATTTCGTTGTGCCCCCTGCCCTTTTATGATATTTTCGTTCTGCATTTCAGGTGTAAAATTAGAATGGAAATTTTATATAATCACACCTTTGAATGTTAAAATTTTACACAAAAAAATCCAACACCGTGACAGTGCTGGATTTAAACATAATTAATATATTTTTTTACTACTTCAGTGCGTAAAACTCCACGCCATGATATTCATCGTCGTGGTATTTTTCATCAAAGTGTCTGTGATAATCTGAATAGGTATCACTATATTTTTTGTCTTTTTTGTGTAATATTTTTTTGATGCCGATTATGCTTAATACTGCCAAAAGACCAACTCCTCCTGCCAGTAAAACTCCAACTTCTTTTTTCATATTTTGTCCGATTTATTAAATTGTCTATTGCAAAAAGCATACCTATTTCTTCTAATGTCATTATAATTTTTGTTAACATTAAAAATTATTTACGCAAAGAATAATATTCATCAAACTACCACATTCACAATGCCAATGGTTTAATTGTTGCACTTATTAAGAAAAATATTATTATGGAAAACCAAGAAAATATTGACAGAATGACAACGCTCAGTCAGGTCATGGAAAAGCTAAGAGGAAGAGGAATTCACAGAGAATTCAGAATGAATGAAAGTTGTGAAATGCAACTCGAAAATTCAGAAAAAAATTATGAACCCTCAGATTTAACGATCTTAAAAACATACCGTTTTGAAGGCGACAGCAATCCTGCAGATAATGTTGTCCTTTATGTACTAAAAGACACCACCGGAAATATCGGAATGATCATCGATTCTTACGGCGCAGAAAGTAATTATCCCGGTGAAGATTTTGATAAATTTTTAAGAGATATTCCGGTAGAAGAGAGCGAAGAATATAATTTTTAAAATAAAAGCGATCTAACTTTATATACAATCCGAAACTTATTCCATTTCGGATTTTTCTTTTTTCTTGAATATACCTTTCAGAAAACCTTTCTTTTCTTTATCATCGTTTTGAGGTTTTGGCTCATCTTTTTTAGCTTTAATCTGTTCTTTCACCTCTTTTACAGATTGTTTCATATCTTTCACAGCAGCCACAGTATTTTCAACTTTTTCCTTGGTTTTGTCTACGTTTATTCCAATTAAAGTTTTCTTCAAACCTTGTTCAATTCCTTTCCAGAAAAGATTAAAGAACGATTTTGTAGGGTCACGCTCCACATCTTCAATAGTGACCGATTGTGGCAGATTTCCAGAATCAGATTTCACCAAAAGATTAGCAACCGCCGTCAGCAAACCTTTTTTCTCCTGATTATTTTTATCCAAAATTGCCACTTTCAGATCTTTATGTTTAAGATTAAAAGTTCCGTTCAGACCTCTTGGATTTCCTTTAAAATTAAAAAGCATTTCCTGAATGGTTCCTGTAGCCGTTACGTGTAAATACGGACGAATAAAAGGATTGATCTCTGCAGCAGGAAGATTTGAAGCTCTTCCTGAAATATTGAAAACATCGTTGGTATTGGCCACATCAAAATTCCAGTTAACAGACAATGGACCCTGATCCATAAATGAGCAATCGATCTTTATGTCAACACGCGTGGGTTTGCCTTTTGTTTTTGCCGAGTTTAAATTTTTAACATTCATATTAAAGTTGCTGAACGTCAGTTTTCCCGGTCCGGCACTTTTCGGTGTATCTTCTTCGTATACCAAAATAGAGTTCTTCAAATTCAGATTGTTAACAAACATCGGAATTTTTATAGATCTCAACATCCTCGAATATAACGGTTTTTCTTTAGGATCATCATTCGGAATTTTACTTCTGAAAATATTCGCATCTGCCGATTGAATAGTGACATTATTAGCATTGATGAATTTATTCTGGGAAAACAAATCCCAATTTCCATTAGCTGTAATCTGACTGGCCTTCAAATCATATAAATCTCGTTCAACAGGAATCATTTTGATAAACTGAGCTCTCGAAACAAGAGGTTTCATCGCAAACTGGTTGATCTGAACGCTATTTTTATTCAATTTTAAAAGCCCGACGCTCATATTGTAAAACTTCGTTTTGTATGCAAAATTTTTCGTCGTCAGAAAGTAATCTTTCACCTTAATATTATGCCCGTGGTTATTGGGTTTAGACTGAATATCAATATCATTAACGGTCGCATTTAATTCATTAAACACAAGCGGTTCATTGCCTTTATCATATGTGATATTTGAATTTTTCAAGGAAACTTTTCTCACCAAAATAGAATTCACCTTATTTTCTTTCGGTGTTTTTTTGATTTTATTTTCTCCCGCTTTTATCGTTCCGTTAAGATGATCGATTAAAACATCTTTAACATCGAGATTCAATTTTTTATCAATAAATTCAAACTTATTAACAGTAAAAGCAACAAGATTGGTTTTAAGATTCATTGCTCTTTTCCCCGGATCATTTGTATTCGGAGTGACAGAAATATTTCTTAATTCACCATTTTTGGGACTCAAACTCATACTTCCAACATTGAAGTTTTGATGATTGGAATACACAATATCCTTACCCGAAAACTGAAAACTTTTGTATCCCACCGGAATAACTTCCGATGCCGTTTCTTTATCGAATTTTAATTGATTGATGTCTACATTCAGATTTCTGGCAAATAATAATTTATTTCCATCTGGCTTCATCATCTGAACCGTGGCATTATTGAGTTTAATATCATCCAGATTCAGCTCAAAATTCAATGGTTTTGAAGATTTTTTCTCAGGAATAGCATTCGTTGTGTAAACGGTAACCGAGGGATTCTGAAAATTGGCATTTGCCAAAGAAACCTTATTTTTTTTCAACACAATATCTTTAAATTCCATTTTAGGAATCTCAAACTGAAAAAGTTTTGATTTTTTAGGATAAAACCTTTTAAACTGATCGAATGTAAACAGAGGATTTAATCTGAAATTATCCACCGTCATCTGCCCGTTAGAAGTTTTTATCGAATGGATTGTGACAGCATACATCGTATTCGGTCGGAAGAAAAAATCTTTTCCCTGAATATCATATTTATCAAAAACAACAGGAAGTTTATTTTCTACCGATTCTTCCGTCATCTGAAGATTTTCGACAAATAAATGAAGCTGCCTGATCGATAAAAACTCTTGTTTTGTATGCTTGAAAATAGTCACAGAACCATCATTGATTCTTATATTCTCAAAGGAAACAGGGTTTCTCTTTTTACCCGTTTTTCTATCGACAGGCTTTGCTAAAATGATATTTAAATTAGGCTTCGACAACAGCAAATCAGAAGAACTAATCTGCTTATTGAAAAGAGCATCATAAATACCAAAACGACTAATTTTTAAAGTATCAATAGTTCCCTGCAAGCCGATAACGTTTACATTTTGAGGATTTTTACTATTAACACTGATTCCAGAAGACAAAATATTTCCGGAAATCAAATCAACCTCCAGCGTTTTGTAAGAGACTTTGTAATCTGTATTATTTTTGATGTAATTGGGAAGCTGGGTTTTAAGCCAAATATTCAATCCAAAGTTAGCCAGCAATACAATTCCTAGCAAGCCGGCAAAAGCGATTAAAATCTTTTTAACCCATTTGTTCATTTTACATATTTTGATGTTAGGTGTTATTTTTATATTCCTTTTCAGAAATTTCTTTTAAAATTTTTCCCTCTAAATTTATGAGAAAATACTTTCCTTCTCGCTTAGAATAAAATTCTTTATTCTTTTCTTGAGAATAGCCAAAATATCTGTGTGGTTTTATTTCATCAAAAATAAATTGACACAACACTTTATTATCCAAATCTAATATCCCCGATTTACTATTTCTTGTTGCAAAAATCAAATTTTCTCTTTGAACAAACTTATCATAAATAGGAGGAATTACTATCTTAAATGTATATTGGTCAATTAGTCCGTATTTTCCATTTTTTTTAATGAAATGTTTTTTTTCAGGACCATATTCAACCCAATTAGATATTTCGTCATATTCTAAAGGTAAAAGATTATTTTTATTAATGTCTATAATTCCTAGTTTTTTATTTTTAGAAACGATAAGTATATTATGATCATAATAAACTGGTACTACTGAATTATATCCACCAATGACAACATTGTTATTAATATCAATCACCGTTCCATCTGCTATGAATAAATTTTTATTAAGCTGATATTCTTCATCAAATTTATCATAGAGAGCATATACAACCTTGTACTTTAAAGGTATTTTTACTTTTCCTTCTTCTGAAATAACACCTAACAACTCTCCTTTTTGCGCCAATAAAAACCGTGTTTTTTCAATTTTTATTAAATTATCATACTCAAAAGGAACAAGAATATTTCCTCGCCAATCAACAATACCTATTCTTCCTTTTAAATTTTTATAAGTAAGTGTTGGGTTATTATTCGAAAAATCGTTGTAAACAGGCTCAAAAGACTGTCCGATTTCTTTCAATTCTTTATTAAAGATATGATATACCTTTCCTTTTTTGGCATTATAATATTCCGAAAAAGAATGATTATCATCAAAATATTCTATAAAATCATATTCTAACGGCACCTTAAAACTTCCATCTGTTTTTATAATACCATATCTTCTATTTCTTTTAACAATAGCATTTTTAAATGTATCGAAAACGCTTGCATAATCAAATTTATTATTAGAAAAAGCAGCTTGGCCTCTTTTGTTAATAAACTCATATTTATTATCTCTTTCCGCTAAAGCAGCTCCATTTTCAAAAAAAGTAGATTGATCTCTAGTAAAAACATCTTTAGAAAAATCTGTGATATATGCTCTTTTAAAACTTGTATAAATAAAATCAGTAAGTTGCTTGCCTTCATTGTCAAAAACAGCCCACTTTCCATTTTTATTCACAATCACATTATCATCTTTCTCTTCCTGCGATACTTTATCATAAACAATAGGAATAATCTCTGCACCTTTTCTATTAATAAAACCTGATTTTCCGTTCTTTCCTACCGCACACAATCCATTTGAACTAAAATAATTAGCATGTTCATATTGAATAGGTATAACAATATCTCCTCTATTATCAATAAATCCCCATTTTCCATTTTTTTTAATGGCTGCTAGACCTTCTGAAAAAATTCGAATCTCATCGTAATCTCCTTTCAACCTAAGATTTTGTTTTGTTATAAAATATTTTTGATTATTATTTTCAGCATAAGCTAAACCATTTGTGAAAGGATTAAGAAAGTCATATTCAAAAGGAATCATGACCAGACTATCTTTATTGATAAATCCCCATTTATTAGGGTTCTTCAAACTTATTCTCATCCATCCAGTTTCCTTATCAACTTCTTTAGTGGAAATATTTTTATTTGAAAAATCTAATTTTTCCTGAGATTTTGATTGATAAGAAATAAATACAGCAAAAAATAGAAAGATTATATTTTTCATGCTTATGAAATGATCAATTCTACCACATACCCTTCATGTCCTCTTATATTAATAAACTGTGTGTTGTCGAATTGTAAATATTGTCCTTTAATCCCTGTCAGTTTTCCGGTAAACTCAGGTTTCTTATCCAAAGTAAACGAGGTTATTTTTTCAGGTTTTTCGTACGGATAATCGAATTTCCAGAGATTTTCACCTTCGCTGTAAAATTGCTGAAAATCCTGAGGAAAGTATTCTTTTATTTTCTGTTGAAAGTCCTGCAGATCCACTTCATCTTCAAAATCATCCTGAAGCATTTTTCTCCAGTTTGTTTTATCTGCCAGATGTTCTTTTAAAGCCACTTCTATCATTCCTGCTTCATAACGGTTTTCAGTTCTTGCAATTGGTAAAGCAAATGTTGCCCCCTGATCGATCCATCGTGTCGGAATTTGTGTATTTCTAGTCACTCCAACTTTTACATCTCCCGTATAGGCCAGATAAACGGTATGCGGCTGAATCTGGATTTCTTTTTCCACTTCAAGATCACGTTCGGCAATGCCCAGATGCGCCGTAGAAAGTTCGGGGCGGATAATGGTTTCGCTGGCATACGGACTTTCAAAAAAACAGCTTTTGCAAAACCCCATTCTGTAAATAGGCTTATTTTCTCCACAGTTCACACATTGAAATCCTGTATGCTTTATCGTTAATTCTTTTCCGAACAATTCATTCATATGAATCAGATCACCCGAAAGATTAAGATAATATTGAATCGGCTCATCATTAAAGCTCGTCATTTTTAAAATTTGCCCTTGAAACTGCATAAAATAGATACTTGATTAAAAAATTGAAAGATGAAAGAGTTGAAATAAATTATAACTAAAGCTTTATTCAATCCATTTATTTCATCTTTTATATATGAATTCAAATGTAAGATTATATTTTCAAAAAGTAAATGTATATTTTTGTACCACTAAAAAATCACGAATGATTTATCTTGTAACAGGAGGAAGCGGATTTATTGGTTCTCACTTGGTAGAACAATTATTAAAAAAAGGACATTCTGTCATAAACATTGACAATTTTGATGATTTCTATAGTTATCAGATAAAAATTAAGAATACTTTAGAATCAATCGGGAAAAATTCGGATTTTACGTTTTTTGATAAAGAAAATGACATCCGACAGCTGATTTCAATTTCAAAATCAGAGAATTACACCTTGTATTATCAGGACATCCGTGATAAGAAAGGCTTGGAAGAGATTTTTAAAAACCATAAGATTGATTTAATTATTCACCTTGCAGCGCTTGCCGGCGTTCGACCTTCCATTGAAAGACCTTTGGAATATGAAGAGGTAAATGTTCGAGGAACGATGAATCTTTGGGAATTATCTAAAGATTTTGGTATTAAAAAATTCGTTTGCGCATCATCTTCAAGTGTTTATGGCAACAACGAAAAAGTACCTTTTGCCGAAACAGATAATGTTGACAATCCTATTTCACCATATGCCGCTACTAAAAAATGTGGTGAAATTTTAGGTCATGTGTATCATGATTTATATAAAATTGATATGATCCAGTTGAGGTTCTTCACGGTTTATGGTCCGAGACAAAGACCGGATCTGGCTATTCATAAATTCACCAAATTAATCTCAGAAAACCAAGAAGTCCCTTTCTACGGCGACGGAACAACGGCCAGAGATTATACCTATGTTGATGATATTATTGATGGAATTACAAAGTCTGTTCACTATTTAGAAAATAATTCAGATGTTTATGAAATCATTAATTTAGGCGAAAGCCAAGTGATTAATTTAAATGAAATGCTTTCAACAATAGAAAATGCACTGGGAAAATCTGCCATCAGAAAAAATCTGCCAATGCAGCCCGGAGATGTCCTGAAAACCAATGCCGATATTACCAGAGCTAAGACATTAATTGGCTACAAACCTGACACCAACTTCCAAAATGGCATAAAAAAATTTGTGGAATGGTTTTTGAGAAAATGACATCGAGTATGTCTACAGCACAGTAATAATGCTTCCTGTAGCGTATGATGAACAAAAATTAATAAAAAGAATTGAAAATCAGGTATAAAAAAGCATATAATATAAGCTATTTTTATACTTTTGCAAAAAATTAGAAAATTATGTACTGGACATTAGAATTAGCTTCTTACTTAAGTGACGCACCTTGGCCAATGACAAAGTCTGAACTTATCGACTATGCAATCAGAACTGGTGCACCAATGGAAGTGGTAGAAAATCTTCAGGCGATTGAAGATGAAGGGGAAATCTATGATGCAATCGACGAAATCTGGAGTGACTATCCTACGGACGAAGATTATCTTTGGAACGAAGACGAATATTAATTAAAAGCATTAAGCTTTAGGCCTTGCTTAGAGCTTTTTTGCCCTTTTTTAAATATCTATTTTTACACGATAAGTGTTAGTAAAAACGCTTACAGGATATTCCTTTAAGCATAAAGCAAAAAATTTATGAGTTTTTTAAACAAAGTTCTAAAAGGGTTTTTGGGAGACAAAAAAGCGCAGGACCTAAAAGAAGTAAAAAAAGTTGTAACAAAAATCAAAGCTGTTGAACCGGGAATTCAGCAATTGTCTGACGATGGTTTAAGAGAGAAAACTGCTGAGTTTAAAGAAAATATTAAATCTGCTACCAGCAAAATCACAGCTCAAATAGAACAGATCCAGGAGCAGATAAAAAATTCTAAGAACGTAGACGAAAAAGAAGCTCTTTTCACAAAAATCGAGGGGCTTAAAAAAGAGTCTTACGAAATCGAAGAAAAAGTACTCCTTCAAATTCTTCCTGAAGTATTTGCTTTAGTAAAAGAAACAGCAAGAAGATGGGCTCAGAATGGCGAAATCCGTATTAAGGCCAGCGATTGGGACAGACAATTGGCGGCTGCAGGAAAAGATTTCGTAGAAATTCAGGGGGATCAAGCTGTTTGGAAAAACTCATGGGATGCTGCCGGAACACCAGTAAACTGGGATATGGTGCATTATGATGTTCAGTTTATCGGAGGTATTATTCTTCACAGTGGAAAAATTGCCGAGATGGCAACCGGGGAAGGTAAAACTTTGGTAGGAACATTGCCAATTTTCTTAAATGCACTTCCTGCAAGAGGAGTTCACGTGGTAACGGTGAATGACTATCTTGCAAAAAGAGACTCGGCGTGGATGGGTCCATTATATCAATTCCACGGAATGAGCATCGATTGTATCGATAATCACCAGCCGAACTCAGACGGAAGAAGAAAAGCATACAATTCAGACATTACTTATGGTACAAATAACGAATTCGGTTTCGATTATTTGAGAGATAACATGGTAACTTCACCTTCAGAATTGGTACAAAGAGAACTAAACTTTGCGATCGTGGATGAGGTTGACTCTGTTTTGGTAGATGATGCAAGAACACCTTTGATTATTTCTGGTCCGGTTCCACAAGGAGACAGACAGGAATTTGATGTTCTAAAACCTTCTATCGACAGAATCGTTGAAGTTCAGAAAAAAACAGTTTCTGCCATCTTTAATGAAGCGAAAAAATTAATCGCTGCAGGAAACACAAAAGAAGGAGGATTCAAATTGCTTCAGGCTTACAGAGGTCTTCCTAAAAACAGACAATTAATTAAATTCTTATCGGAAAGCGGAAACCGAGCATTGCTTCAGAAAGTTGAAGCCCAATATATGCAGGATAACAACCGTGATATGCCGATCGTAGATAAAGATCTTTATTTCGTGATTGAAGAAAAGAACAATCAGGTGGATTTGACAGACAAAGGTGTTGAATACATGTCTCAAGGAAACTCTGATCCCAACTTCTTCGTTCTTCCGGATATCGGAACTGAAATTGCTGAAGTAGAGGCTAAAAATTTATCTAAAGAAGAAGAATTTGAGGCTAAAGAAAGACTTTTCTCTGATTTTGCTGAAAAATCTGAAAGAGTTCACACGATGAGCCAATTGCTTAAAGCCTATACATTATTCGAAAAAGATGATGAATATGTAGTAATTGACGGTGAAGTAAAAATCGTTGACGAGCAAACAGGTCGTATCATGGAAGGAAGACGTTATTCTGACGGTCTTCACCAAGCGATTGAAGCGAAAGAAAACGTAAAAATCGAAGCGGCAACTCAGACTTTTGCAACGGTTACTCTACAGAACTATTTCCGTATGTATAACAAGCTTGCGGGGATGACAGGTACTGCAGAGACGGAAGCGGGTGAGCTTTGGGAAATCTATAAATTAGACGTTGTGGTAATTCCTACCAATCGTCCGATTTTAAGACATGACAGACAAGATTTGGTTTTCAAAACCAATAGAGAAAAATATAACGCTGTAATTGAAGAGATTGAAAAATTAACGGCTGCAGGAAGACCTGTTCTAGTAGGTACAACTTCAGTTGAAATTTCTCAGTTGCTTTCAAAAGCCTTACAGTTAAGAAAAATCCAGCACCAGGTATTGAACGCGAAACTTCACAAGAAGGAAGCGGAAATCGTTGCAGGGGCAGGACAGCCGGGAGTTGTAACAATTGCAACCAACATGGCAGGTCGTGGTACCGATATTAAGCTTTCTAAAGCAGTAAAAGAAGCGGGAGGTTTAGCGATTATCGGAACAGAAAGACATGATTCTAGACGTGTTGACAGACAGTTGAGAGGTAGAGCGGGACGTCAGGGAGATCCGGGAAGTTCTCAGTTCTATGTGTCTTTGGAAGATAACTTGATGCGTTTATTCGGTTCTGAAAGAATTGCTAAAATGATGGACAGAATGGGGCATAAAGATGGTGAAGTTATTCAGCATTCTATGATCTCAAAATCTATCGAAAGAGCGCAGAAAAAAGTAGAAGAAAACAACTTCGGAACAAGAAAAAGACTCCTTGAATACGATGACGTAATGAACAAACAACGTGACGTAATCTACAAGAGAAGAAAGAACGCTTTATTCGGAGATCACTTGAAATATGATATTACAAACATGATCTTTGATGTTGCTAATTCTATCGTTGCGAAAGGAAAAGCTACAGGAAATTATAAAGATTTTGAGTACGAGATCATCAAGACTTTCACAATGGAATCTCCTGTTTCTCAAAACGACTTCAACAATAAAAATGTTCAGGATTTAACGAATATTTTATTTAAAGCTGCTCAGGAAGATTACAATATGAAGCTGAACTTATTGAAAGAGAAATCATTCCCTATTATTGAGAATGTTTATCAAAATCAAGGTTCAATGTTCAAAATGATTCAAGTTCCTTTCACAGACGGTCATAAAACAATGACTATCGTGGCAGATCTTAAAGAAGCTTACGAAACGCAGTGCGAAAGTTTAATTAATGATTTTGAAAAGAACATCACTCTTTCTATCATCGATGAAAACTGGAAACTTCACCTTCGTGAAATGGACGATTTAAGAAGATCTTCTCAAGGTGCTGTTTACGAACAGAAAGATCCGTTGGTGATTTACAAACAAGAATCTTTCCACTTATTTAGTGAAATGATCGACAAATTAAACAAAGAAATTATTTCATTCTTATACAAAGGAGAAATTCCTGCATAAGTTTTAGATTAATTTAAACCATACAAAACCGCTCCAATACTACTTGGAGCGGTTTTTTGTTATTCTATGTATAACATTTACATGACAAATATCAATCCTCTTATTAATTTAGAATAATTAAAAACAATATATTTGCAGAAAATTTGACTTTCATGAAAAATGTACTGATCTGCGCCTCTTTGTTGGGTTCCATGCTAACTTTTGCTCAGGAAAAAAAGGATACTGTAAATTCTAAAAATATAGAAGAAGTGATCATCAATAGAATGGTGAAAAAACTTGATACAGAATCTTCCAACAAAATGCCGGTGAAATTCATTGAAAATCCACAAGTGTATTCTTCTATCGATAAAGGGATTTTAGAAAATGAAAATATTTTTACCGTGGATGATGCTTATAGAAACGTAACCGGTTTGCAGAAAATGTGGAACCCGACAGGAAGAGCCGGAGATGGTGGTTCGTTCTTCGTTTTGAGAGGTTTTCCTTCGCAGGCTTCTACAAGAAATGGTGTCGTAGCTCCCGTTACTTCTACCATTGATGCCATCAACGTGGAAACATTGGAATTCTTAAAAGGCCCTGTAGGTACACTTTACGGAAGCAACGTAGCTTCTTACGGTGGGCTTATCAACAGAGTGACTAAAAAACCTCAGCAGAATTTCTTTGGTGCAGTTTCGGCTTCTGCAGGAAGTTATAATACATACAGAGCAACGGCAGATGTGAACGCTCCTATTACAAAAGACTTACTTTTCCGTATCAATACAGCCTATACAAACGAAGGAAACTTCACAAAAACAGATGCTAAAAATCAATACACTACATTCGCACCGAGCTTGACTTGGAATGTTTCTGACAAACTTCAGTTGAATGTAGATTATGAATTATTCGACAACCGAGTAGCGGCAAACCCATATTTCTTCTATCTTTCTCCGAAATCTTTGAACCAAATCAACAATATGAAAGATTTGGAAAAAGCGGCAGGCTTGAATTATAAAGAATCTTACACCGGAAATGATTTGTACATGACGGCAAGAAATTCTAATGTTTTCGGAAATGTGAAGTGGAAAATTAACAATAATATTACTTCAAATACTTACGTTAATAACTCTGATTCTTATTCAGACGGTTACAATCCATATTTTTCCGTTTCTTATGTAGGAGGACAATATATGGTTAACAGAGCCGATCAATCTACAAACGGAAGTAAAAAATCTTGGTTTCAAGTACAACAAAACTTCAACTTCAATTATGATTTCTCCAACGGAATGAAAAACAAAACAGTTGTTGGTTTTGATTACATGAGAACAACCGAAAGATTGAAATACAAATATCTCAACGGTGATTTTGATACTGTAGCAGCTTCAGGAGCAGATTATTCAGGAATGAATGCCGCTGCTTTGTCAGCACTGTATGCAGATGCAAGTAAATTTTCAACCTACGATTATTTAAGAGATTTGAATACCTATTCAGGATACATTTCCAACTTATTTACTCCTATTGCGAACTTGCACATTATGGCTGGGCTTCGTTATGAAAATAACGATTTCTTGGGAGGAATGGCTGGACCAAACGCAGAGAAAGCATTCAACCAGTCTGCATTTTCCCCAAAAGCAGGTATTGTTTATGAAATTGTAAAAGATAAATTCTCAGTTTTCGGAAACTACCAAAATTCATTCAAATCAAACGGATATTATACTTCTGATACAGCCGGAAATACTACTTTATCAGATGCTGAAAGAGGAAATCAGTTTGAAGGAGGTTTAAAAGCCAGTTTATTCAACAACAGATTCAATGCAACGGTTTCTTACTATAATATTAAAGTGAAAAACCAATTACTTTATACCGGAGAATATGCTCCAAATTTTGTTTCAGTTCAAAAGCAAGCGGCTTCTACATTGAGTAAAGGTTTCGAGTTGGAAGTGAATGCATACTTGGTAAAAGGTTTCTCTTTAGTCGGAGGTTTAGCTTACAACGACACAGTGGATGAAGGTACAGGTTTAAGACCAACAACAGCAGGTTCTTTCTGGAATGCGAATTTCAACCTGGCATATCAATTTGTTGATGGAAAAATAAAAGGTCTGGGATTCGGATTTGGTGGAAATTATGCGAGTGACAATAATGTAACAGGAGATTTCATTTTACCAAAATATTTCGTTTTGAATGCCAATGCGTTTTACGATGCCAAAAAATTCAGAATCGGGGTTAAAGTGGATAACTTCACCAATGAACATTACTGGACAGGATATTCTACAGCGAACCCACAAAAACTGGCCAATTTCTTAGGAACCATTGCTTATAAATTCTAAAAATTAAATATATCTCTTATCTCCCATGAAGAAAATTATCATTGGTGCTGCTTTGCTTACAACCGTTCTGTCTTTTGCTCAGGAAAAAGACACTGTAAAATCTTCTAATATTGAAGAAGTTGTTGTCAGCGGGAAATATTACAAAAAATATGTAGAAAAAGAAGGTTCTTCTTCTATGCGTCTTGACGAAGCTTTAATTAAAATACCTCAAAATATTTCTATTATTACCGCAAGGGCATTAGAAGATCAGCAGGTAACCACTTTGAGCGACGGTGTTTTGAGAAACGTTGCTGGAGCTCAGAGACTGGAGCACTGGGGAGATATGTATACGAGAGTAAACATGCGAGGATCCAGAGCAGCCGCTTTCATGAACGGAGTAAACGTTACCTCTAACTGGGGACCTCTAAGTGAAGATATGTCTTTCGTAGATCATATCGAATTCATTAAAGGACCATCAGGCTTCTTAATGTCAAACGGGGAGCCAAGTGGTATTTACAATATCGTAACAAAAAAACCGACAGGACAGTCCTTAAACGGTACTGCGAGAGTAACGTTGGGAAGTTACAATATGTACAGAGGTGAGGCAGATATTGATTCTAAAATCACAGATAAAGTAGCTTTCAGACTGAATTTAATGGCTCAGAACAGAAACAGCTTCAGAGACTATGAATTCAATGACAGATATATCATTAATCCATCATTGAAAGTAAATCTTAGCGATAATACAACCTTAACCGCAGAATATATTTACCAAAAGGCTAAAATGTCTGAAGTAGGTTCTGCGTATGTTTTCAGTTATGACGGATACGCAACGAGACCTCAAAGCTACACGCAAACAGATCCAAGCATTGACCCTACAAAAGTAGACAACAATACTGTAAACATCAATTTACAGCATAAATTCAACGAAAACTGGAAATTGACTTCTCAATTAACGTATGTGAACGAATATACAATGGGAAGTAACCTTTGGCCAAGCAATTTCGTAGGAAATTACATGATTCGTCGTTTAGGATATTGGGAGGGAGACAATACAATGAAATTTGGTCAGGTTTTTCTAAATGGTTCGGTAAAAACAGGTATTGTTTCTCATAAAATCCTTGCCGGACTTGACTTGGGAAGCAAAAAGTATATGGCAGACTGGTCTCAGGGATACAATCTGGATAAATTTAATGCTAACGGAGATTATAGACCTGCAACAGCTACAGATCCAGGAAATACGGTTCCTGATTATAGTTATTGGTATAATTTAAATACTAACAATTATGACATCAATGGAACGGGTGCATATTATGGTCCAAATAATACAACCGCTTATAAACCATTCGATAAAAGTACTCCTCTTTCCGTAAGAGCAGGATTAGGAAGCTCAATCGAACAGAATTATACCGGTCTGTATTTACAGGATGAGTTAGGATTCTTTGATGATGCATTGAGACTAACAGTAGCAGCCCGTTACACGAATGTGAAAGAAGTAAACTATGGAACTAAATCTGAAGCAGACAAAATAACGCCTCGTATTGGAATTAGCTATTCTATTGACGAAAATTTCTCAGTTTATGGTTTATATGATCAGTCATTTGTACCTCAGGCCGCCGTTTTCAGAGATGGAAGCACCGTAAAACCTATTACAGGAAATAATATGGAAATCGGGGTGAAAAAAGACTGGTTCGGAGGAAAATGGAATACTACTTTCTCTGCATATAATATCATTAAAAACAATGCTACCGTTAGTGACCCAAACAACTCGCCGGGGGAACCTTATTCAATCTTATTAGGAAAAACAAGAGTACAAGGAGTTGAATTTGATTTAAAAGGAGAAATCACCAGAGGATTTAATGCCATCTTCAACTATGCATTCACCGAAAATAAAGTTACAGAATCTAACGACCCTACCCATAATCCTGTAGGAATGAAAGTTCCAGGATACGCTAAACATACCGCAAACGGTTGGTTAAACTATACCTTTACAGATAATATTTTAGAAGGTTTCGGATTAAGCTTTGGAGGAACTTACCTTGCGGGAAGAAGCAGCTGGAACTGGGCAAATGCAGGAACTCAACAAAATATGGGTGATTATGTAAAATTCGATGCAGGTGCTTCTTGGGAAAATACAAAATTCCGAGTAGGTCTGAATGTATTTAATGTATTCAACAGATATTTATACTCTGGTTCTCCATACGGAAGCTACTACTATTACCAAGCAGAAGCTCCAAGAAACTTCAGACTTTCAATAGGATATAAATTTTAAATAATTAAAAGCTAACCTCCCCAAAAGGTTAGCTTTTCCATATGAAGAAAAAGCATCATCATAAGAAGAAACCTTCTCTGACAAAAAGATGGTCTGCCAAACTGCATTTGTGGTTTGGTTTGTCCGTTGGTCTTATTGTGTTTATTGTGTCTTTAACAGGCACAATGTATGTTTTTATGGATGAAATACAGGGCGCGCTCCGAAAAGAGGCAATCTGGGTAAAACCTGAAACCATTACACAACAGCCACTAACCATTGAAGTTTTAAAGGAGAAAATTTCTCTGGAAGTCAATGAAAAGTTTCCCATCAGCACGGTAGAAATTCCTTTGAATAAAAACAAATCTTATGAATTTGTCTATCTAGAAAGAGATAAAAAAGGCTGGAACTATTTTCAGGAAATTAAAATCTACAAAGCGGTTTATGTTAATCAGTACACCGGGGAAGTTTTAGGTATTTACAACGAAAAATATGATCTCTTCCCTATTCTGAAATCAATTCACTGGAGTTTACTGTTAAAAGCAGACTGGGGAAAATATGTGGTCGGAATTCCCGTAGTTCTTTTTATTATTTTGCTGATCACAGGAATTGTTCTTTGGTGGCCCATCAATAAAAAAGCCAGAAAAAGCCGCCTTACCTTCGACTGGAAAAATGTAAAAACCTGGAAACGTAAAAACTATGATCTTCATAATATTCTCGGATTTTATGCTTCATTTATTGCTTTAATTATGAGCCTTTCAGGAATTTATTTCGCTTACCCCTGGGTTAAAAATGTGTTTAACGTTACCTTATCAGGCTCTCTGGAACTTCCAAAAGATAAGGAAATCAAATCTCCTGATTCTTTATTGGCGAAAAATCCATCGGTTTATGACCTGACCGCTTTGGAAATAAAAAAACAATATCCCGAATCATCAAGCTTCAGAATTCCGCTTAACGGAAAAAATAAAAAAGGGAAAGAATTAAAAAATATTCCCGTGACCGTTTACGAAAAAGAAGGGAGACACAGCCACAGAAGTCAGGTTTCCTTCGATAAATATTCAGGAAAACTATTATCAAATAAAGCTCATAAAAACTTAAATAACGCCGAAAAATACGCGCTTGCCAATTACGACATTCACACAGGATCTTATTTTGGCTTATTCGGTAAAATCATTTGGTTTTTAGCAGGATTAATCTGCACATCACTCCCCGTAACCGGATTTCTGGTCTGGTGGGGAAAACAAAAAAAAGGAAAGAAAAAAATATAATGAAAAAGGCTCTTTTATCAGTCGCTTGTCTGGGTACAGTTACTGTTTTTGCTCAGGTTAAAGATACTTTACAGACCAAAAGTGTTGAAGAAGTAATTCTTACTGCTTCCAGAAAAAAGGAAAACATCAAAGAAATTCCAAGTTCTGTCACCATTGTTGGCGAAAAGCAGGTACAGGCTCAGCTAACTGTGAATTCCGACATCACAAGTATTCTTCAATATACGGTTCCCAGTTTGGCAACGAGCTCAGGGCAAACTTCTAATACTGGACAAACCCTAAGAGGCCGACAGGTTTTGGTGCTTATCGACGGAATTCCACAATCTACCCCACTTCGAAACGGAGCAAGAGACTTAAGAGTGATTGATCCTACTGTCATTGAAAGAATTGAAGTCATCAAAGGAGCATCATCCATCTACGGAAACGGTGCCGATGGAGGAATCATTAATTATATTACAAGAAGAAACAAATCTGACAAAAAAATATCGGGGATTACTCAGGTAGGAATCACCGGCCAGCCTTATGCTGGAACGTTAGGATACAGAGCCAGTCAGCTTTTATCGGGAAGTTTTGCTAAAAAATTCGATTATGTGGCGTCTTTCGCTTATGAAAGAACAGGTTATATGAAAGATGCTGACGGAACGTATTTAAGCCCGACGTACAGCACTTCAAAAATGGATAACTACAACGGAATGTTGAAGTTAGGCTACAACATCAATGATAATCAAAGAATTGAGGCTTCATATATTGGCTATGCTTCAAAATCTGATCTGAATTTAGGTTTAAAAACTGGAAAATACGGTATTACCCCGACGATTGGTGAAGGTTTAGGCAAAGGCCTAGAAACAACACCGCAGGGAACGCCGCGAAACCACAACTACAAACTAAGCTACGACAATAAAAACCTTTGGAGCGGAACAGCTTTAAATGTTAATCTTTATTATCAGGATTTCAGAACCGTTTACGGATACAGCGATACTTTTCTGAATGGAGGTCAGTCGAATGTCGTTTCCAAAAAAGGCGGTGCAAGGGTAAATTTAGATACTCAGCTTTGGAATGCTCAGAATTCTCAGGCAGAAATCATCTATGGATTGGATGTGCTGAACGATCAAACTGCTCAGAAGCTTGAAGACGGCCGTTACTGGACTCCGGATATGAACATGACGAACATTGCCCCTTTTGCCTTGGTAAAAATTGATTTATTTAAAAAACTAACCGTAAAAGGAGGAATTCGATATGAAAATATGAAAGTGAAAGTGAGTGATTTCAACACCCTTTCCACCGTAAAAAGCGACGGAACTTTCACGCAGAGTATTTTCGTAAAAGGCGGAGATTTAAAATATAATGCATTTGTAGGAAACATTGGCGTACGTTACAATATCGAAAATTATATCAATCTTTTCGGAAGTTTCTCACAGGCCTACTCGATCAACGAATTGGGAAGAATTCTGAGAACCTCAACCTCAGAAACCATTCAGAACCTTGAAACCAAGCCAATTATTGTCAACAATTACGAATTCGGAGCGACCGGACAGATTGCAAAATGGATTAATTATGAAATTACTTCTTACGTGAGTACTTCAAAATTAGGAGCTACATTTATTCAAAGTCCGGACAGAGCATTGACTATTCAAAGAGCGCCCGAAATTGTATACGGTGTGGAAGGTTTCTTACACTTCACTCCCGTAAAATGGATCAACTTCGGAGGAAGCTACAGTTGGATGGAAGGGATTACCTCTCTGAAAGACGACGGCGATTATTCCGCAAAGATCAACAACAGCAGAATTTCTGCTCCGAAAGTATTGGCTTATATTCAGGCAAGACCTACAGCGTCTTTATCCATAGGTTTAGACATGCTTCACTCTTTTTCACAAAACAGATTTGAGCCGAATGCCAAAGGTACTTTTGTGTATGGCGAAGGAAGAGTTCCTGAATACACAGTTTTCAACTTTAAATCGAGCTACGAAGTTAATAAAAACTGGAAGGTATCTTTGGGTATTGAAAACGTATTCAACAAAAACTATCAGCCAGCAATTGCCTGGTGGGCAGCAAGAGATGCCGATTTCACCAATGCTTTGGGAATGAGAGGTACTTTTATGGTAGAATATAAATTCTAAGAGCTTTTTTGTAGCTGATTGATGGGATTGAAAAGCAGCATTCATTTTTATTTGAAGCTTTTTCCCGCTTTCGCTACTCGCTTTTTTAGGATTTGGCTCGGCGGCTTCGCCGCCGAGCCAAATCCTAAAAAGAGCTCAAACAAACCGCTCAATCGTTGCTAGGAAAGTTGTCTTTTCATTTAAAACATTCCCAATAACACAAAAAATGGTTGAAAAATGAAAAGTACCCCTTAACAATTTATAAATATTCTAAATAAAATTAAAAACTTATCTTTGCGCAACTTAAGGAAACAATGAAGAAAAAGCATCATCATAAGAAAAAGCCCAGCGTTTTCAAAAAATGGACGGGAAAACTGCATTTGTGGTTAGGTTTAGGCGTCGGATTTTTAATTTTCATCATCTCCATTACCGGAGCACTGTACGTTTTCAAAGATGAGATAGAAAATGTTACCCGAAAAGATGTCATTTACCATAACGAAGCCAATATCGATCAGAAGCAGGTTCTTCCGATCCGCGTATTGGAAAAGGCAGTAGATGAGCAGGTAAAAGAAAAATACCCTATCCATTGGGTGAATATTCCGATTGATAAAAAGATGTCTTATCTATTTTATTGGTACGAACACGATCCCAGCGGCTGGAATTACTTTACAGAGTTTCCTATTTATAAAGCTGCCTATGTAAACCCTTACAACGGAAAAGTACTGAGAACCTATGATGAGAAGAATGGCTTCTTCCAGATTGTAAAGATGATCCACTGGAGCTATTTGCTAAAACAATCTTGGGGAACCTATCTTACCGGAATTCCGGTGCTGATCTTCGTAATTATGCTTATCTCAGGGATTATCCTTTGGTGGCCCAAAAATAAGGCGGCAAGAAAACAGCGTTTCTCTTTCAAATGGAAAAACGTAAAAAGCTGGAAAAGAAAAAACTATGACCTTCATAATGTCTTAGGCTTCTACTCTTCCATTTTCGCTTTAATTTTTGCAATTACAGGTCTGTTTTATGCGTTCTTCGTAGTTCAGGCATCCATTTACTTTGTTTTTTCGGGCGGAGAAACAGCGTATCCTGACTTTTCAGCCATCAAAACAAAAGCGCCTATCGAATTAAGAACCGAAGGCACTTTAGACAAAATCAGCAATACCGTAAAAGCAAAATATCCGGATTCTTACGGATTTTCAATAGACCTTGGCCACAAGCACATGGACGATCATGAGCATCCGAACTTCGAAGTATATGTGAAACATTTATCCTATTCTTATCATAAAAGCAGCAGCTTAATTTTTGATGAAAACTCAGGAGAATTGCTTCATACTCATGATATGAAAGACAAAAATTTCGGTGAAAAAACTGTGGGGGCAAATTATGATATCCATGTTGGTTCTATTTTAGGACTTCCTACCAAAATCATCGCTTTTATCGTAAGCCTTATATGTGCCTCATTACCAGTAACGGGATTCCTGATCTGGTGGGGAAGAAGAAAAAAGAAAACTCCACAAAAGGCGTAAAATATTTTTTTAAATAAATGTTTAAGAATAAGCTATTAATACAATCTTTTTTATAATTTTATCCCCTTAGAATTTAACAATAGACAATGTCATTAATAGATTTATCAAAACATGTAGCCCTTGGAATTGATATCGGCGGGACGAATACAAAATTTGGGGTAGTAAACCATAGAGGTGAAGTTCTTGAAAAAGGCAATCTGCGTACAGATGCTTATGATAAGGTAGAAGATTTTATCGATGCCCTATATGAAGCCGTACATCCCCTGATTGAAAAATTTGGTACTGAAGATAATTTTGACGGAATAGGCGTAGGGGCTCCCAACGGAAACTATTACACAGGAACTATTGAGCAGGCTCCTAATTTACCTTGGAAGGGAATTATTCCTTTTGGGGAATTGATGAAAAATAAATTCAATTTGCCTTGTACCATCACCAATGATGCGAATGCAGCAGCGATTGGAGAAATGCTTTTCGGAGCAGCAAGAGGTATGAAAGATTTCATCATGATTACTTTGGGAACAGGCGTAGGAAGCGGAATTGTGTCGGGAGGAAAATTAATCTACGGACACGACGGTTTTGCAGGAGAATTAGGTCATACGATCGTAAAACCTGGCGGAAGAAAACACTGGAGCACTGGTTCTGAAGGAAGTCTTGAAGCCTATGCATCAGCCACAGGAATTGCCATCACTGCAAAGAAAATGAGAGCAGAATTTCCGGAATCTATGCTGAGCCAGTATCCTGAAGAAGCCATCAACTCTAAAACAGTTCACGAATGTGCTTTAAAAGGTGATCCCATTGCCATTGAAGTTTTCAGATATACAGGTCAGAAATTAGGTGAAGCATTGGCGAATTTCGTTATGTTCTCTTCACCGGAAGCGATTCTTTTATTTGGAGGAGTTATTAAAGCGGGAGACTTTATTTTAAAGCCTGCCAAACTTCACATGGAAAGAAACCTTCTTCCGATTTTCAGAAATAAAGTAAAATTGGTTTTCAGTGAACTGGACGAAGCAGATGCTGCTATTTTAGGAGCAAGTGCTTTGGTTTGGGAAAAATAACCGAAAGCTAGTTTAAATAATATCAAGCATCCTTTTTAGGATGCTTTTTTTATTTCTGATTTCTTGTTGATCTTTATACTTTATTGGTATCCTCTCGCTGATTTGGCAGATTACGCTGATGTAATTGTATTCGATGCTTCGACAAGAGAGCTAATACTAACGGTTTTATTCTAACGGTTAATTTTTAGCGTTGTCATCCTGAGCACGAAGCAGTCGAAGGATCTCATAAAGCCTCTCGCTGATTTGGCAAATAAAACAGATTTTTAAGGTTCATTTTTGTGTTTAAAATAAATTTGTCTCATCTATCATTATCATTTGCGTTTAGAGAATTAAAATTGTGCTCGAATGAAAAACTTTTTCATACTTTTGATCGTCTTTTTTCGGTTATCGTCAGTTTGAGTGTTTCTTGAAGCAAAGTGGAGAGAAATGTATCGAGAACCAGTCAATAAATAACTGTTTATCAATCGAAAACTTCTCGATATGATTTTCTTTAAAAATCTACTCGAAGTGACGAAGGCTCAATTCGGAAACCGGAAAAAAAGAAAATATTGACAAAAAATAATCAACCTTACAATGGATAAAAATAACTTAGAGCAAATTACTTTCGGTGGCGGATGTTTCTGGTGTGTGGAAAGCTGCTTTAATATGCTGAAAGGGGTAGAATCTGCAATCTCAGGATATTCCGGAGGTCACAAAGACAATCCGACTTATCAGGAAGTTTGCACAGGAGAAACAGGGCACGCAGAAGTGGTTCAGATCACGTATGATCCCGCAATCATCTCTTACGAGCAGCTGATGGATGTTTTCTTCTTTCTTCATGACCCTACTCAATTAAACAGACAAGGAAATGATATCGGAACACAATACCGTTCTGTAATTTATTATAAAGATGATGCTGAAAAAGCAAAAGCAGAGCAAGCCATTAAAACATCTCAGGAATCAGGAAGATGGGCAGGAACTTATGTGACAGAATTAACAAAATTCGAAAAATTCTGGCCCGCTGAACAGTATCACCAGGGATATTATAATGAAAACCCAACTCAGCCTTATTGCAGCGCGGTGGTAGGTCCTAAAATCCAGAAATTCAAAAAGCATTTCGGAGAATTGGGAATGTTGAATGATTAAAAGTCATTTAGATTTAGGCAAAAGCCTATTTCTATGATTCTATAACAATAAGTCTGTTTAAACTAATTTTAAATTTAACCGCAAAAGAAGCAAAAGATCTTATTGGATTTATTTAAAGGAGTTCAAAAGTCTGCAAAGAGAAAAAATTAAAGATTTTTTTTAAACTTATGTGATCTTTTTTATTTAAGTATTAAACTTAAAATAACTAAAGTGTTAAAATCTTTTGTTTCTTTTGTGGTAAAAAAAGTTTAAACAAGTTTAATATAAAAGCGAAGAGATTAATTTCCCTTCGCTTTTTTTAGACAAAAAATTAATTTGATATGAAGATATTAATATCCCGGATTTTGTGTGAAATCTTTTGAAGCATCCAACGTCGCCTGAGGAATCGGGAAGATTCTTCTGTAAGGCTGAGAAGCAGGTTTTGCCGTCCCAGCAAGATCAAACTTTCCGAATCTGATCATCGCCTTTCTTCTGTACATCTCCCAATACAGCTCGTATCCTGATTCTTTAAACAAAGTGTTTGCATCCAAAGAGGCAATCGAAGTTCCCGGAGCATTTCCATACAACGCTTCACGAGTTCTGCTTGTTCTCAGTTTATTGACGTCCGCCAAAGCTGCCGCTACATTTCCGTTTCTGAAATACGCTTCTGCTCTCATCATATAAATGGTTCCTAAACGATATAGTGGTACATCATAGCCACTTGTTCCGTTGTTTCCATACCCCGGATCGAACTCAAATTTGAAGTTTCTCACCCCTCGGTTAATCTGAGACTGCGTGAAAACGGCTTCCGAAGGATTATCAAAATTCAGTTCCGGAGTAAAATCTGCCGCCAGCGTGGTATTTTTTTCTGTAAATAATTTAAATACCTTAATTCTTCCGTCTGATGTCATTTCAAAATTACCATCAACGATCTTTGGTCCGTATTGTTGCCCCACCTGCAATCCTCTGTTGAAATGGAACCAAGGTTTTCCTGTTCCTTCCACTTTACTGGTTGCCGGCACGCTTACATCCGAGCCGTTATTTTTGAACCATGTTCCGTCTTCATACTGATACGTTCTGTGGAAACGCGGATCGTTGAAATTTCCGTTCCATGAATAATAAAATTCAGGGGTCACGCAGCTGGCATTGGTTCCTCTGTTATCAGGAGAAGGTTTTTGAATTCTTTCCATCGACATATATGCCAGGTCATTATCTGAACCTTTATCTGTGTTATTTAGTTTCTTCTGAACCACTGTAAAGATCATTTCTTTGCTTGTATCATTATTGATATCAAAATTGTGGAAATAATTAGATTCTAAACTGAAATTCGCATTATTAATCAATAAATTAGAATATTCAATCACCTTATCCATATCCGTTCCGCTTCCATTTACCGCTTGCTCCAAAAAGTTGAAATTACTTGATGTTTTATCCTTCAATACCGCTCTGTTCAGATACATATCTGCCAGTAAAGCATACGCCGCCTGTTTGGTAAATCTTCCCGCGTGGGTATTCTGTGTTTTAATATCTGCTAATGCAGGAATAAGACCTTCAACCTCAGTAATTAAAGCATCGATGGAAGTAGCAGCTTTTTTAATTTCAATCGGAGCACTTAGATTTCCCGGATCTCTGTAAGGCGCCTGCCCGAAAAGATCGAGCGTCGTATAAGTATAGTATGCCAATAATCCTTTTGCTTCTGCCAAAAACAGAGCTTTATTCATATCATTGCTCTTTTCAATACTTGAAATGGCCGTTAAAGACTTTGTAATTCCGAAATTCAGATTATTCCATGTTGTTTTTACTACGTCGTTGCTTGCATCCCAGCTAAATTCGTGCATAGCTCTCCATTTTCCGCCATCTCCCCAGTCACTTCCTCTCGTTGGCAAAAGAGCCTCATCTGTAGAATATTCCTGTAGTGCAAAAACGTTTCCGTGGTCTACGAAAGTTCCTTCACCAAGCTGACTATATGCTGCAGCCAAAGCCGCTTGAGGATCTGCATTTTCAGAACCCAAAACCTCATCAATTACTTTTTCATCCAGATTGGTACATCCTACTAAAGCCAATGCAGCAACGGATAAAACGATTTTATTAATATTTAAAAATTTAGATCTCATGATTTCTTTTTAACTTAAATTAAAACTTAACAGTTACTCCTAAAATGAAAGTCTTTGCCGAAGGATATGTAGTGTAATCAATACCCAATGACTGGTTTCCTCCCACTTGCTTGTTGGTGTCTACCAAAGGATCATATCCCGTATAATTGGTAATCGTGAATACATTCTGAGCACTTACATACAGATTGATGCTTCTCAGAAATTTTAACTGATTCATATCGAAAGTATAGCCTAATCTCACATTATTCAAACGGATAAAGTCTGATTTTTCAAGATACAAAGAAGACAATTGCGGCTGATTGGTAAAACTTGCCCCAGAATCGTAGAAGTTTTTCAATACGTTTCTGTCTGAAGCCAGGTTGTTGATATTTAAATCCAGCGCGGTATTGTTTACCAAATATCCACCTGTTTGTCCGATAAATGAGAATGAGAAGTCAAACTTCTTATATTTCATATAAGAATTGATCCCGAAAGTGAAATTAGGAATGGCACCTTCGAAGATTTTTCTGTCATTCTGGTCTATTCTTCCGTCACCGTTTACATCTTCATAAATATACTTTCCGTTGGCATCGATTCCCTGATAATTCAGCATATAGAAAGATCCCGCTTCATATCCGTTTTTATAGATATTCGCCGTAACCCCTGAAAGCCCCGGCCCAGAAACCTCACCTGAATAAATTGCAGAAACCGGAAGCCCTTTAATCACATTATTAACTGTCGCTCCATTCACATCAAAATTCCAAGTGAAATTTTCGTTTTTAATAATTTCTGAACCTATAGAGAATTCGAAACCTTTATTTACAATTTGTGCATCTACATTTCTCCAAACGGTACTTGTAGGGCTCAACGGGCTTGAAGGAATATTAAGTATAGGATCTCTTGTTACCTTATTATAATATTCTAATGATCCGTACAATCTGTTTCTCCATAAGCTGAAATCTGCACCAATATTGGTTTGTTCCACCACTTCCCACTTCAGATCAGGATTTACCGTTCTGTTGATCACAACACCATTTACAAGATCTAAATTATCATACAAATAATATCCTGCCGACTGCGCCAGTGAAGAACTTGCTTGTGTAATTTTATTCGGAACCTCTTGGTTACCCGTCTGTCCCCAGCTTCCTCTTAATTTTAATTCATTAATAATTCTGGAATCTTTCAGGAAGTTTTCGTTAGACATCGTCCAGCCTACCGCTACTGAAGGGAAATATCCGTATTTATTGTTCAAGCCAAAACGTGTAGACCCATCGGCCCTTAATGAGGCGGTTAACAAATATTTCTTATCAAAGTTATAATTTACCCTTCCGAAGTACGATTGCAGCTCATTTTCCTGTGCATATCCCGCTCCCGGAACAAATGCTGTTCCTGAATATCCGGGGTTAATATCTGGTGAAATTCCCGCTCCTTTATCTGCAATATCCTTTACGCCAAAATACGTTCCTGTCGCTTTGAATTTCTGATAAGAGAAACCTCCCAGTAAACTAAAATTATGTTTATCTAAGCTAAGATCATATGTTAAATAATGCTCCAAAAGTACATTGTAAGAATCCAGATTAGCCTGAACGTATACTCCTTTCGGTGTTCTGTCGGTAAGGTTAGGATACATTGTGGTATTTCTTTCCGATACGGTTTTATCAATCCCTAAGTTGAATTTATAATTTAACCCCGGTAAGATTCTCAACGTTGCTTCTGTATTCCCTAATATCCTTGTGGTATTTGTTTTGTCTTCATACTTACTCAACAGATACAAAGGATTGTAGTGAGCATTCATGTTGAAGTTGGTATAATTTCCGTTTTGATCATACACCGAACGTGTAGGATTCGCCATTAAAGCGTGGATAATCACCTGCCCGTCTGATCCTGCATTGGCACCGTTTGGAATTCCGGTTTCCTTGATATCACTTGCGGTAAGGTTTAGCTTAATTTTTAATCTTTTATTATCAAAGAAAGATTCTTCAGCATTTAAACGGGCTGTTGTTCTTTTAAAACCACTGTTTAAAACGATACCATCCTGATCCATGTGAGAAAGGGAAGCAAAGTAATTTCCCGATTCTGTAGATTTTGAGAAGGAAACCGAATGATTCTGAGAAACTGCATTTCTGTAAATCTCATCCTGCCAGTCTGTACTTCCTCCGTGGTCGTATAATTTATCAATTCCTGCGCCTCTGTATTCATCAGCAGTCATCAGGTCTAATTTTTTAATCACCGAAGAAAAGCCTAAGTACGTATCATACGTAAACAAAGGATCTCCCTTCTTTCCTCTTTTCGTGGTTACCAAAACCACCCCGTTAGAACCTCTTGCTCCATAAATAGCAGCGGCAGAAGCATCTTTTAATACCGTGATCGATTCAATATCACTTGTATTCAAAAAGTTTAACGGGTTTTTTGCCTGCGCATTTCCTAAACCGACATTCGGCCCCGAAGCACTTACCGCATCATTACTCAACGGAACCCCGTCTACAACGAACAAAGGAGTACTTCCACTTCTGATGGAACCAATCCCTCTGATCGAAACATTCACTCCTGCTCCTGGCTCTCCACTGGTCTGAACAATACGAACCCCCGCAATTTTACCCTGCATCAGATTATCAACAGAAATATTCATTCCCTCTTTGAAATTTTCAGCTTTCAATTGGCTCACGGCACCCGTTAAGTCAGATTTTTTCTGAGATCCGTAACCTACCAAAGTCACTTCTTCAATAGAAGTGGCTTCTTTTTTAGATTGCAATTTTACAGAAACTGAAGTTCCGGTAATTTTAACCATCTGTACGGTATATCCGTCATAAGAAATGGATAGAGTTTGCCCGATGGCTGCAGAAATAGTAAAGTTTCCGGATGCATCGGTAGTTGCTGTGTCTCCGGTTTCCACAACGGTGATTTTGGCACCTTCAATGGTTGAACCGTCCTGATCTGTTACATTCCCGGAAATGGTTTCGTTCACCTGTGAAAAGACAGGATAGTTTGAAGTAAGTCCTTCAGCATTAGCTTGGTTGGCTACCAAAAAAAGTAACGCAATTGGAATTAGCTTTTTAAATTTAAAAAAATTAATTTTGTGGTACATATCAATAAGTAAAGTAATTGCACGACGTTACATTGCTTATTCAAAAGCCGCTGTTGTTCCCGCAACAGTGGTTTTGTTTTCAGTCAATCGCTAGTTTTTATTTTTCGGCATACAAAGTAAAAGCATCTACCACGAATTCATTTTAACATAATATTATCTTAAAATCAATAAAACATCAATAGCTATAAATGAGAAAATAGAATAATATTAATTATCAACCACTTATAAACGGACAATTTTCATCATTTACAAAAGCTTAAAAAACACTTAACATAATATATAAACAGCAGCCAGCGAAGAGTCGCTAATTTCGCATGTACAAAATTCGACGACATGAAAAAGGTAGTTTTCTTTGGCTTATATTTATCTACATTCCATCTATTTTGGTCACAATCTCAAAACCTTAATGATTTAAAAATCAACGAAATTCAGGTAATTGGCTCCCACAATTCTTATAAAAAGGCAATTCTTCCAGAAGTTTACAGTTATTTGGAAAAGAAAGATACGTTACATCTTTTACCAAGAATTCAGTATGAACACATCCCTATTCCCCAACAATTGGATCTGGGGCTGAGAAATCTTGAAATTGATGTATATGCCGATAGCAAAGGCGGAAAATATGCCCATCCGAAAATTTTGGATCTGGTAAAAACTACGGAGCCTTTTGACCCGACCGGAAAAATGAAAAAACCTGGCTATAAAATGATTCATATTACGGATATTGACTATCAAACATGGTATTATACGCTGGAAGATTGTTTAAAAGATTTAAAAAAATGGTCTGATGCACATCCTGATCACGATCCCGTTTTTATCACACTAGAACCAAAGGACGGAAAAACCAACCCATACGGAACTGAGCCCGAACATTATACTTCAAAACTTTTCGATGATTTGGATAATGAGTTGAAAAAATTCTTAGGAAAAGATAAAATCATCACACCCGATGATATTCGTGGTTCTTATAAAACGTTAAACGAAGCAGTCTTGAATAAAAACTGGCCAAAGGTAAAAGATGCGAAAGGTAAATTTCTTTTTGTACTGGATAATAACAGTGAAAACAGAGATTTGTATGCAAAAGGACATCCTTCGTTAAAAGGAAGAATGATCTTTACCAATTCTACACCGGGAACTCCAGAATCCGCAGTTTTATTTATGAATGAACCGAAAGATAACTCTAAAATTAAAGAACTTGCAAAACAAGGTTATATCATCCGAACCAGAGCCGATGCCGATACTATGGAAGCACGAAGTGAAGATTATTCGAGGTTTGAAAAAGCAAAAGAAAGCGGCGCGCAAATAATTACTACAGATTACTATTATCCTAGTAAATTATTCAAATCGCATTACAAGGTAAGTTTTGATAACAACACTTACGAAAGAAAGAACCCCGTAACAGGAAAATAAAACATTTTTACGATTAGATTTTGAAAGGAAGGACTATTGCATTTGCGATGGTCTTTCTGCTTTTACTTAACCACAAATGTCTCCTTTTATTCTCTCGCTGATTTTGCAGATAACGCAGATTTTTAAATGGAGTTCTGTAGTCAGTATGTTTTAAAAAAATTATTCGTGGATTCGCGGCAAATATTAAAAGTTTTTTCTGTGAAAACCTGTATACTTCGTAGGAAACAAGAGAACTAAAAACAAATGTTTTGTTAACTTTTGTAAACCTTAATCGTAAAGCTATTCAATTACTTTTGGACCTTTTGCGGTAAAATAAAACTTGCGCATTCGTAGCAAACAAAATTATAGCCTTTTTACCGTTTTTTCCTTCAAATCTATTTCAAAATGATCAGCCGGATCCCCGCTTGATAATAAGGATAAAATTTTAAATAAAGATTTCAACTGAACCATAAAAGGATCATGAGACTGATTTTCAATAAATAATTTTTCCAATACCTGATATTGCTCTAATCGTTCTGCAGGAATATCTTTCTTTGCCAATTCGTCTGCCGATTGAAATTTATACACATCCAACAGCAAATCATCAAAAGTCCACTCTTTAAAAGATTCTGAAGCAATCTTTTTTTCCTTTAATTGATTTTTATTTTGAATTAACAGCAGCAAATCTTCACCAGTTAATGTGCTTCCTTTCTGAATAAAATCTTTTGGCCAGTCGCTCGGAATCATTCGCAAACGAACCAACTCTTTCAAATGGAAAAGCATAAAATCATGATAGGATTTTGTTTTCAGAATATCTTTATTCCAAAGAATTTTAGACTGATTTTTCTGCAAAGCTTCGTACTCTTTTTCATACAAAGGAAATAATTCATCAAAATTCGGAACCTCATCTAAAATTTTTGTTTCTACTTCTACTTTCTCCGATGATTGAATCGTGAGAATTTTATACCCCGGTAAATAAGCCGCCAGCGACGGAACCTGAACATTCACCAACATATTATCTCCTATTTTTCGAATTCCCGTGTCATTAATATGCATATGTCCCGCAAAATGAATCTGCAATCCCGCATCTGCAAAAACTTTCGCTACTTCTTCCTGCGGAACGCGCTCTAGTTGCCATTTCTTCTCGCCAAGCAGATTTTTAATATCACTCGTTGCACCATCATTAAAATCGATCATTGGATAATGGGTAAATGCGATTAGAACTTTGTTATTTTTCTTCGCATCATCGGCAATCTTTTTTACCCATTGGATGAGGTGTTTTTTATTGGTGAGCACGTTATTATAGCCAATACTCGCTCCTTTATAATTGGAAGCATTTTGAGGATTTTCATAAATATTTTTCGGAATATATGTATTTCCGTCTATGGCAATCATCCAGACTCCTTGTACAGGCTCCACAACATAACTTAAATCAGGAACAGAAAAACCTTTCGCCACTTCATACATTCTTTTGGAATAATCTGCCGACTGCACAGCTTTTTTATAGGAATAGTTTTTAAATACATCTGAATCAAAAGGAGTACTCCAGAATAAATTTTCTTTTTTTGGATAGAAACCAAAGTATTTCAATT
Organism: Chryseobacterium sp. GM_Chr_2; assembly: GCF_026540445.1. Lineage (NCBI taxonomy): Bacteria > Pseudomonadati > Bacteroidota > Flavobacteriia > Flavobacteriales > Weeksellaceae > Chryseobacterium > Chryseobacterium sp. GM_Chr_2. The sequence goes on along the minus strand of NZ_JALNUD010000004.1, from coordinate 299,665 downwards.
CATTTAAAATTTCTAAATATCCTGATTCCGCAATATCTTTAGTAATGATTTGATTATCTGCTTTTCCGATGTTTTCTTTGCTGTAAATACCTAAAGGATTGCCGTCTTTTCCCAGAAAATCATCTTTTCCACCTTCGTTTCGATATGGGCCAACCGGATCGTGATTTCCAGTTGTTAAATAAAAATTTATCCCATACTTCTGATGATATTGATTTAAAATATGATGAAGCCCACGGAGATTATACGCCTGTCCGTCATCTGAAAAATCGCCGGGCATTGCCACAATTTTGATCCCTTTGGCGGCAATATCATCCAAAGCTTTCAGAAAAGCAAAATAATTTTCATTGAAAATTCGTGTAGAATGCAACTGAGAATCCATTGTTCGTAAAATAGTTTGCTTTCCGGTTTTAGGATTCGTAATTCCTTTAAAATCATTATCCGAAAAGCTTCCGTACAAATCCTGAAAATGCACATCAGAAAGAAAAGCAATTTGCACAGGTTTTTGTGCTGAAAATAATGTTGTCACGAAAAACAGTAATGAGAATATCCCTTTATTCATTGTAAAATAAAGCGAAATTAGGCGTTTCTGAAACGAAATGTTTTACGCCAATTTTAATTAATTATGAAAAATTATTCTTCTTCAGTAGAATCTATTGGTAATCCTGCGTATTTATCAATCATAAAAGGAGTTGCTTTTCTTAGTTCTCTGCCATTATTAGGATCAATTCCATCTGCTGTAAAAAACTCAACTTCGCCGTTATATTTTGAATACCAAACCTTTCCTGCAGCATTCTCCACCGTTAAGGTATCTTTTCGTTCGATCCTTTTAAAATATTCCATCGTCTCATAATCAAAAGGAATTATTTGTCCGTAGATCGGGTTTTTATCTTCGCAATCCACGGGCTTATATTCACTTTTATCCCAATACATACAATGCGGTCTGGAATCTAAAATTCCTGCAAAACCAGCCCCTTTGGGTTTCTTGGAAAACATCACACTTCCACTGGCCAAACATAGCAAAAAAGCAATTTCTACAATGCCCATTCCGTTTTTCTTCATGAAATCTGGCATTTTGAAATGCTGCTCATTCGTAATATTGATGATAATATTCGAAAGTTTTTCAACAAGAGATTCTTCGTCTTGGTCAACGCTTATTTTCACCGTCGTTTTATTGGCTTCTTCATCATTTTTAATAAATGTTCGGGAGAAATCGGTGAAATTCTCATAACCAAGATATTGGCTCAACTTGTCAAGTATAAAAAGGTCTATATCAATTTCATTCTTTGTTTCCAAAACAAAAGCATCATAATATCTTGTTAAAGTCTTTTCTGAAATAATATTTGGAAAGCGTTCATCAAAATAAGTCCACAAATAGCCCGCTAAAGCATTTTTAGTCGTTTTTTCTGTCTCTTCTTTTGCTTTTTTAAATACTTCACGAATTAGTAGTTTTCTTTTGGACATAATTAGTTTTTAAAGGGCATTACAAAATAATAAATTCTTGACCGTGTCGCATTACGGTTTTCCGTAACACAATTCCTGTCCATTTGATGTCCATCGATGTCCATGTTTTGTCTAACCCTTGCCTGCCTTTATGCTCCATCTTTGCCATAACAAAATCAGTGATAAATAAAACATTATAAAAACAAATTTACAAAACTGATTTTAAAAACACCCGAAAAAACGGAGGTAAAACTCCGGGTTGGGAAGCAGATGTTTCTCCTCCGTTTTTGAAGGTTCACTTCCCAAAAAATTTTAGAAGCGCTTCGAAATTTTAAACGTGTACAGCTTGCGATCAATAGATCGTGAGAGGAAGAAAAATTTCAAAAATCTGAAAATTTTTTAAACAATGTTACAATTAATATTGATGCTATGGGGATTAGCATTCGGACATAATAACGCAAATACAGCAGCATGTAATCATAATAATAACGGACAAATAACCGTACAGAATTCGAGTATGCCAGGAGAAGGTGTAGATCCAGGGGGAAGTGATACGGGAGGAGATACAGCACCAACTCTTCCGCCTAAAAAATAAATAATCAGGAGGAGAATAATTTTTCTCCTCTTTGTATATTTGTAACAATCGATTAAGAAAACTAAAACTATGATCAATTTTTTAATAATGTTATCCGCATTTATATATTCAAATAATGGTACATTAAAAATTACATTTTGTAGAGTTGAGAATTTATCAATAATACAAAACAACTGTATCACATTACCTAAAATGAGATTTATACGAGATGTAATATCATCATCGTTTATAATTTAACCAATAGATTTTTAGTTTAGTATTATGATACGATATATACCCTTTCTTGTTTTTTTTCTTTTTTCTTGTAAAGAAAATCCCCCCACAAGCAGTGATGCTTTAAATGGTGATAAGCTATATAATGAAGGTATAAAATTACTCTCAATAGATGATGTTAATGCCTATTTGAAATTTCAACAAGCTATTGATTATTATTCAAATAAAAAAGATTCATCTAATATATCAAAAAGCTTGATTTGCCAAGCCATTGCACAAAAAAACAGGGGAGACCTACTTGGCGCCGAAGAAACGCTGGTGGAAGCTATGAAACATATGAAAGATGGTGACGAAAGTTTTTATTCTGTCTATGATACAATGGCTAATCTAAAATCTGATCAAAAAGAGTATAAAGATGCTATTAAATGGTATGATAAAGCTCTATCTGTACCAATAAATTCTGAGGAAAACAGAAATAATATCCTGTGTAATAAAGCCGCTTCAGAATTTAAATTAAATAACTACTCGAAAGCTTTAACTACATTAAGATCAATCAATTCTTCAGACCTAAAACTAAATAATAGAATAAAAACTTTAATTGAATATGTAAAATGGTTGGATAACAAAAGTTATAACCCACAAACAAATATGCTGGCAATTTTAGATAGTAAGCTACAAAATAATGATTTATGGGGCGCTAATTCAAGTTACGCTCATCTTGCTGAAATCAATGAAAAAACAAATCCTGCGTTATCATTATTCTATGCTAAAGAAATGTATAATGTAGCGATTAAGATTAAAAGTCCAGAAGATAAATTAGAGGCTGTTGAGAGAATAATATTAGTAGATAATCCTTCAAATTCTAAAAATATGTTTCTAGAATACAAAACTCTTGATGACAGCATACAAACAGCACGAAATACTTACAAAAATCGATTTGCTTTTATTAAATATGATACTGAGAAAAAAGAAGTCGATAACCAACGATTAAGAAACGACAAAATAGAAGATCAAAATAGCATTCTGAGATTATATATAGGAACCGCCATTTTGATTGTCATCATAATTATCATTATAGTTTTGTACAGAAGAAGACAGCTAAAATTAAAACTCGAAGTCAAAAACACCCAGCTTAAAATGTCTAAAAAAGTTCACGACGTGGTAGCCAACGGTATTTATCAGGTAATGACAAAGATTGAAAATCAGGAACATTTTGACAAAGATGAAGCGCTGGATGAGCTGGAATATGTTTATGAAAAATCAAGAGACATTTCTTATGAAAAGAATGAAATTAAAGATATACAGCCTTTTGATGAAAAAATTTCCGCGCTTATTGCTTCTTTCAAAAATGATACAGTAAACACTTATGTTGCCGGAAACGGAAAACAAATTTGGGAAAATTTACCAGCTTCTTCAAAAGATGAGGTGTATCAAATCATTCGGGAATTGCTCGTGAATATGAAAAAACACAGCCAGGCAAGCACCGTTGCTTTTAAATTTGAAAAGCTGAAGGATTCCATCACTATTCAATACACCGATAACGGGATTGGTATTTCCGGAGATCTTATCCGCAAAAATGGACTGACAAATACGGGAACCCGTATTGAAGCTATTCAGGGAAAAATTATTTTTGAAACCAATATCGAAAAAGGGTTGAAGATTTATATTTCTTTCCCTACATCTTAAAAAAAGACCAAAAATGTTCAAAAAAATTTTAATAGCCGAAGACCACGAAAGCATCAGTATTTCAGTACAAAAAACATTAGAAGAGCTGAATATTCCGACCGTAGATCATGTATATTATTGTGATGATGCATTAGCAAAGATTCAGAAATCGATTCGTGAAAATGAGCCTTACGATCTGCTGATCACCGATCTATATTATGAGGAAGATCACCATCCGCAAAATATCAAAGACGGAAAAGAATTGGTGGAAGAGGTTCGACAGCTTCAACCGGAATTAAAAGTAATAGTCTTCTCTGCGGAACATAAATCAGGCGTTATCCATTCTTTATTCAATGAAACTAAAATCAATGGCTATGTAAGAAAAGCCCGAAATGATTCTAAGGATTTGAAAAAGGCAATCGCTTCCGTGTATGTAAATGAAACTTACCTTTCTCTTGATCTTAAACAGGATGTGAAAAAACTCAACAGCTACGAGTTTACAGAGTATGATATTACTTTGGTTTCTCTCCTTTCGCAAGGTGTTTTGCTTAAAAATATTCCTGTTTACCTTAAAGCGAATAACATTAGGCCTAACAGTTTAAGCAGTGTTGAAAAAAGATTAAACAGTTTAAAAGAAGATCTGGAAGTGACAAGCAATGAGCAATTGGTTGCTTTTTGTAAAGATTTGGGGATTATTTAAATCTTAGAGCCTATTTAAGTTTATTGGAAAAACACAAAGGCGCAAGGTTTAATAAAAATATTCTTTTTATCATGCTGATGATCAATTTTATCGTAGATAAAATCCTTGAGCCTTAAAGCGCATTAAGATCTAAATAACTTTGTGCCTTTGCGAAAACCAACCGGAAATTTATTTTGATTAATTTTTTAAATAACTTCTTAATTAAAAACTTGTATATAGCCTTTCAATATTTTTGAAAGGTTTTTTGTTTTTACGGTTTCACGTAAGGAATACTTTTTAAAGGGTGATATTTTTGGCGTATCAAAAACAAACCAATGAATAAGATAACCATTAAGAGCAATCTAATTTTTTTTAAAATTTTAATTCTTGTGAGTTTCTCTTTTTTATCTCTCATAAGATGTACAAAACCAGATGTCACCAATGAAAAGGATTCATTTTTAAAAGATTCTATTAAAACTGAAGAAAAGAAACTTGACTTGAACGTTAGATTAAACAAAGAAATTGAAAGTTTAGAAAAGGATTTAGATTTATCCAAAAATGTTTCTTCCATGGATGGAATTACATTAGTTCTTGCTCTTTATAAATTTTATTCATCTATTATTAAAGAAGGTATAGAGAGTGATAAACCGGAAGAACAAGAGCTGGCTAAAAAACTCGAAAAAAAAGTGATTAACTCTCAAATAAAAGTGCTTCCAAAATTAAGACTGGTTTATTACAAACTTATAAAAGATAAACTTTGGGAAAATAATATAGATGTTAAGATTTTAAATTCTTCTAACAAAACACTTCAACTTACCGGAGGAATATTTGCTTCCAACAAAAATATTCAGGATACTCAATCAATGCTTCACGAAGCACTTTCCTTACTAAGATTTAAACAAATACAATATAAATGGTACTCAGGAGATGATGAGTTTACTTATTATAACTTAGACTCTCCGAAAGATTCCGAAATTATAGATTACAATTAAAAACTAATAACCATGGATCTTAAAATAAAACTTGAGCAATTACACCAAAAAGTGGTTGGCTTGAAAGACCAGATCAGTACAGAAGAAGCTACAAAAAATGCTTTTGTAATGCCTTTCATTCAAATTTTGGGTTATGACATTTTCAATCCGACAGAAGTTGTTCCCGAGCACGTTTGCGACATCGGAACAAAGAAAGGTGAAAAAGTAGATTATGTCATCAAAAATAATGACGAACCTATTTTTATTATCGAATGTAAACATTGGAAAGAAAGCGCAGACGCTCATAATTCACAGCTTCACAGATATTATCATGTTTCAAAAACAAGATTTGGAGTTTTAACCAACGGAATTATTTACAATTTTTACACAGATCTTGAAAAGCCGAATATTATGGATGAAAAACCATTTTTTACCATCAATATTGAAGATTTAAAAGACAGTTCTATTAAAATTTTAGAAAGCTTTACTAAAAAAGATTATAATCTCAACAGTATTTTGGATTCTGCCGAAGCATTGAAATATATCAAAGCCATCCGAAAAGAGTTTGAAAAGGAAATAGAAAATCCTTCTGATGAATTGGTAAAACTGTTAGTGAACCGTTTTTTCGAAAAACCTTTAACGGCCAATAGAATGATTTCTTTTAAAGAATATGCAAAGAAAGCTTTAGCCACTTCAATTAATGAGTCGATAAGTTTCAGATTAAAATCTGCGCTGAGCATTAATGAACAAATTGAAAAGCAAGAAGATGAGATAAAAACAGCCGCACCTATTGATGAAAATAATGATTCGAAAATTGTAACAACCGAAGAAGAATTGGAAGGATTTCAAATTGTAAAAGCTATTGTAAGAGAGAAAATTCCGGCATCAAGAATTGCTTATAGAGACACTCTTTCTTATTTCGGAATTCTGTTGGATGACAATAATAGAAAACCAATTTGCAGGCTACATTTTAATACCGCCAATAAATATCTTGAGACTTTTCACAACGGTAAAGATGCCGGAGAAAAATTTTTATTAAATAGTCTTGATGAAATCTATAACTACAGAGAGCAACTACACAAAACACTAGAAAATTATATTTAAAAAACTAATAACCATGAAAAAATTACTATTTACAAGCCTTTTAGGTTTAGGATTATTATTACCAACTACTTTTTCGGCAGCTGAAAAAAGTACAACTTCAGCAACAGAATATTACACAAAAAAGCCAAAGAAAAAATCGAAGAAATCGAAGAAAAGCAGATCATCAAAATCATATTCTAAAAGCAGCAGCAAAGGATGTACCTATAACGGACATCAATTATATGTTGGTGAAAGAGGCGGTTGTTATTATTATGCAGGAAAAAGCAAACAGTATGTTAAAAGAGCTTATTGTTCAAATTGTAATTAATTCTAAAAACGAATAATCATGAAATTCAAATTATTATTACTTTTTATATTTTCATTCTCATTTCTAGCTCAAGTTGAAGCACAAAGAAGAACAACCAGCGTAAGAGGTTATACAAGAAAGGACGGAACATATGTAAGACCTCATACAAGATCATACAATTCGGGAAGTGGATATTCTTCATCATATAGTTCATCTCCTACATCAAACATCAACTATTTAAATTCTTCGATAAACAGCTCAAAGGAAGAATATACTCCTTCTGAAACTTTTCAGGAAGAAGGAATTCAGAATTCAAAATTATCTGTTACTGAAGATAAAAATTCTGGAACAAAAATATATTTATCCGTTTTATACTATAATGATAAAATAATTGACATTTGTCCCATCACCAAAAGTTACCAAGACTGGGATTTTAATAGAGTTTATCATTCTTTTAATAAAAGCTTAATAACCGCAGAAGACACGTTAGAACTAATAACAAACTACAATTGGACAGTTCGCGGAGAAAATGTTACAAAAAATTTTGAATATGAATATTCGAAAAAAGGAAATCCAAAATTTTTGAAGAAAAAGATTGAGGTACTCTATATTAAATAACCATAAAAAAACACTTTCATATACATTACCAAAAAACGCGAAGATTTATCCTCGCGTTTTTTTTATTTTCTCAACATTTCCGTGTGCGGAATGTTATCTTCTAAATATTTTTTTCCGGTATCTTCAAAACCGAAGTCTCCGTAAAATCTCAACAGATAATCCTGTGCAGAAATTCTGATTTCCGAAGTATGAAAACGGTTTTCGATGGTTTCAACAGCATATTGTATCAAAAGCTTTCCAAGTTTTTTTCCTCTTGCTTTTTCTGTTGTTAAAACTCTTCCGATTGAAGCTTCATCATACTTTATCCCTTTATCAAAAATTCTGCAATTTGCTAAAATTTCACCATCTTCTTCTGCCCAAATGTGAATGGCTTTCTGATCATAATTATCTAAATCTGGATAAGGACAATTTTGCTCGATCACAAAAACATCAATTCTGGCTTTTAAAACATTGTATAATTCAGGAACCGTAAATTCGTCAAAAGTTTTGATCTTCCAGACAATATTACTCATCATCAAAGCTTACATTATTATTGATTAAAAACTCATTGGTTTTCTGAATAAAATCCAGGATTTTATCACCTCCCTCCTTTTTCTCAGCAGAAGTTACATACAATTCCGGAAGATCTTCCCAAGTTTTATGAAGTTCGGCTTTATAATCTTCAACATTCTTAATCACAATATTCGGTTTCAGCTTATCTGCTTTTGTAAACACGATAGAAAACGGTACTCCACTTTCTCCACACCATTGGATAAATTCCAAATCGATGGTTTGTGGCTTATGTCTCGAATCTACCAGTACAAAAAGATTAACTAGATTTCTTCTGTTCAGAATATAATTGGTAATCAGTTTTTCGAAATCTTTTCTGATAGATTTTGAAACCTTTGCATATCCATATCCCGGTAAATCGGTAAGATACCAGGTCTCATTCACTAAAAAATGATTAATAAGCTGAGTTTTTCCAGGCGTTCCGGAAGTTTTGGCCAGATCTTTATGATTCATCATTGCATTGATCAGCGATGATTTTCCCACATTAGACCTTCCGATAAATGCGTATTCCGGAAGATTCGGGTCTGGGCAATCCTGCCATTTTCCGCTGCTCTTTACAAACGTTGCTGTTTTAATAACCATTTGACTATTTTTTAGAAAAATAAACCATTAAGAAAAGCTCTTAATGGTCATTTATATTTTAATTTTAAACTTTATCTTTTACCCAGTTGTAGAGAATTTCGTTGAATTCATCTGGTTTTTCCATCATCGCCGCATGCCCGCATTTATCAATCCAGAACAGATCCGAATTCGGAATAAATTTGTGCATGTCTTCTGCAACCTCAGGAGGTGTTACATTATCCTGTTTTCCCCAAATCAGACACGTCGGCGTCGTAATTTTAGGCAAATCATTCAGCATATTGTGTTTGATGGCGCTTCTGGCTAACATGACGGTTTTAATTCCCTTCATTCTGTCGTTTACCACGCCGAAAACTTCATCTACCAAATCTTCAGTCGCTACCGCAGGATCATAAAAAACTTCTTCCGTCTTTTTTCTGATATACGAACGGTCATTCTTTCTCGGAAAACTATCTCCGAAAGTTCTTTCGTATAAACCAGAACTCCCTGTAAGCACCAAATTTTTAACCAAATCAGGTCTTGCCAATGTTAAAATTAGCCCAACATGACCTCCCATAGAATTTCCTACAATGGTAACCGGCCCGTTGATGTGGCTCTCTATAAACTTGATAATATATTTCGCTATCGTCGTGAGATTCGTATTGAGTACCGGCAAATCGTAGATCGGCAACTGAGGAACATATACTTTGAAACCTCGGTCTGAAAAAAAATCTACCATCTTATCGAAATTACTCAAACCACCCATTAACCCGTGCAGCAGCACCAATGGATGTCCTTCTCCCGCCTCAACAAAAGTATATTTCTTTTCTTTTTTTGTACTAAATATCATATAATGCCTGTAATAAAGCCTTGCAAAAATACAAATTAAACCTCAAAAATATTTTGATTACCCTAATTTAAAATAAAAATAATATAATAATCTGCTTTTTAACTTTTTTTTTGAAAATCTCTTTCATATGGCTTGAATAATACTTTCAACAACCCTCAAAATATCAATAGATTACAGCGTTTACCTTAAATCTTTAATAAAACTTATTAACATTAAGGGAAAAAGTGGGAAAAAGTGGGAAATTTTGGAAATTATTATATAAATTTGCTCCAAATGAAAAGTTTCATTGGGACATATGAGTGTAAAATTGACGACAAAGGCCGCCTGAAAGTTCCTTCATCTCTAATTAATCAGATGGAAAACTTCGACGACAAGGCGTTTGTAGTCAAGAGATCTGTGTTCCAACCTTGCCTGGAGGTTTATCCCATGAATGCCTGGGATAAAATGATGGGCAAAATTAATAAACTGAACAGATTCATTAAAAAGAATGCTGATTTCATTAGAATGTTTACGGCAGGCGTAAAAACTGTAGAGTTGGATAATGCGGGAAGATTACAGATTTCAAAAGACCTTATGGCTTTCGCACATCTTCAGAAAGATATTGTGATTACCAGCGCAGGAGAATTATTTGAAATTTGGGATAAAGAAGCGTACGAGAAAGTAATTTCTACCGATGAGATAGATTTTGCAAGCCTCGCCGAAGATGTAATGGGCTCATTCGAGGAAGAATAACCACGCGATTGAAAAGCGTTAAAAAACACAATTAGACATGTATCATAACCCCGTTTTGTTGAAGCAAAGTGTTGATGATTTGGTGACGAATCCAGACGGAACATACGTGGACTGTACTTTTGGTGGCGGTGGCCATTCAAGAGAGATCCTGAGCAGACTTTCTGATAAAGGAAGATTGTTCAGCTTTGACCAGGATTTAGACGCTCTTAAAAATACAATTGATGATCCGAGATTTACATTAATCAATCAGAATTTCAGATTTCTGGAAAACTCTTTACTTATGTACGGAGTTCCTCAGGTAGACGGAGTTTTGGCAGATCTTGGTGTATCTTCTCACCAGTTTGATGAGGCCGACAGAGGTTTCTCCACAAGAAGCAACGCTCCGCTGGATATGAGAATGAATGTAATGCAGGGATTGGATGCTAAAAGAGTAATCAACGATTACGATGAAGAGCAGCTTGCCGATATTTTTTACTATTACGGTGAATTGAGAGAAGCAAGAAAGTTGGCGCGAGACATCGTTCATCACAGAAAAACGAAAAGCATCGAAACAACGGAAGATCTGAAGAAATTATTCAGCTACCTTCCACCGCATAAAGTGAATAAATTTTATGCTCAATTGTTTCAGGCCATTAGAATTGAAGTGAACCAAGAATTGGAAGTTTTAAAAGAAATGCTGGTTCAGGCTTACAATGTTTTAAAACCGGAAGGAAGACTGGTTGTAATTTCTTACCACTCGTTGGAAGACAGATTGGTAAAAAGATTTTTGAAAAACGGAATGTTTGAAGGCGAGCCCGAAAGAGACATTTACGGAAATTATAAAAAAGCATTCGAACTGGTAAAGAGCAAAGCGATTATCCCTGATGATAAGGAAATCGAAGAAAACTCAAGAGCCAGAAGTGCTAAAATGAGAACAGGAATAAAAGTTTAAAAGTGAATGAGTGAATTGTTAATCGTGAATTTTTAAAATTGACAATTGACCAACGAAGTGAATTCACTGTAAAGCAAATTGACATTTAAAGTGGCAAAAAGAGCAACAACAAATCGCCCTCAGAAGAAATTAACTTTTATAGACATTATAAAAGGTAATTTCCTGAATCGTGATGAGATAAAAGTACATTACAAGTATTTTTTATTGTTGTTTGTGCTAATGATGGCGATGATCTACACCAATCATTTGGTGAATAAAAAGATCAAGATCGTAAATACATTAAAAGAAGAAACAGAAGAATATAAATCGAGAAACGCTTACGCACAAAGTAAGCTGATAAAAGTAAAAATGGAATCGGAGCTGGGGAAAGAGGTTGCAAAGGATTCTTTGATGACCTTGGAAAATCACCCTCATAAATTGCTCATAAAACTGGACAGTACAGATGCAAAAGCCAAGTGAATACGATAACAAGCGTAAAAATACCTTAAGGTGGGGCTACCTCTTCGCAGTGGTAGCTTTGTGCGTATTTGTCATGTTCCTTGCGAGAATCGTCATCTTGCAAAACACAAACGTTCAGGAAATTAAAGACGATTACATTAATAAAAATTACCGCGAAGCAACTTTAAAAGCAGCACGTGGTAATTTATTTGCTTCAGACGGTTCTATTTTAGCAACAACAGTAATGCGTTATGATATCTATCTGGATTTCAAAACAATGAAAGACACGATTTATACGAATAATGTTGGCGCTTTAACGGATTCTTTAAGCAAAATGTTCGGAAAATCTAAAATTGAATTCAGAAAAAAATTCGACGAGCAAAGAAAAAAGAAAAATCAATATTATACCTTGGTGAAAGGGCTGGATTTTGATCAGTACGACAGAATCAGAAATTTCCCGATTTTTAATAAAGGTAAAAATAAAGGTGGTTTTATCGTTGACAGAAACTACAAACGAGAACTGGCAACTTCCGAAATCGGAGCCGGAACCATCGGAATGGATGATGGCGAACATACCGCAGGTCTTGAAGGTGCTTTTTCTAAATATTTAAGAGGAACCGATGGGAAAAGATTAGAGCAAAGAATCAACTCTTCTCAATGGAAGCCGATTGATTTCTGGAAAGTTCAGGAACCTGTGGATGGCGAAGATGTTTACACTACTTTAGATCTTAGAATTCAGGACATTGCGCACTCCGCTTTGCAGAAGCAGCTGATTAATTTCGAAGCAAAACACGGCACCGTGGTGGTGATGGAAGTTGAAACCGGGAAAGTTCGCGCTTTGGTTAATTTAAGAAGAGATGAAGACGGAAATTATGTCGATTCTTATAATTACGCTTTAAAAGATAATATTGAACCTGGTTCTACTTTTAAAACGATTTCGTTGTTAGCCGCGATGGATGACGGCTTTATTGATGAAAATACAACCGTAAATGTAGGAAACGGCGTTTGGGTCTATGCAAAACAAAGAATTTCAGACGGCCACGGCGGAGGAACATATGACATCAGTGATGTTTTGGCAAAATCCAGCAACGTAGGAACCGCCAAACTGATTACAAAATATTACGCCGAAAAACCTCAGATTTTTCTAGATCATCTGAAGCGCTGGAAATTATTTGATAAAATGGAGATCGAGCTTCCAGGAATTACCAAACCGAAGATCGTAACTCCACAAAATAAAAGATGGAATGCTGCCACATTAGCGTCAATTGCTTACGGATATTCCTCAAACATCAATTTATTACAATTAGCAACTTTCTATAACGGAGTTGCTAATAATGGTAAAATGCTGAAGCCTTTATTCATCGATAAAATCATGAAAGATGGCAAAGTAATGTATCAGGCTAAACCGGAAGTGATGGTTAACAGAATGGCATCTGAAAAGGCAATTAAAATGATGACCAATGCTTTAACAAAAGCCGTGGAAAAAGGAACCGGACGAAGTATTTTCACACCAAATTTAAAAATGGCAGGGAAAACCGGAACAGCAAGATTTGAATATTGGCTACCTGGTCCGATGAAGTATCGCGCATCGTTCGCAGGCTTCTATCCGGCTGATAATCCGAAATATACCTGTTACGTCATGATCAGCGAGCCGAATACTTCTAAAGGATTTTACGGAGGAACCGTTTCCGCGCCTGTCTTTAAAGAAATTGCAGGAAAAACGTTCTTAAAAACGCCACAAAACATTGAAAAAGAAATGCTTGTCGACAAAAAGGTAAACCTTAGCAAAATGGTGGAACCTAATGTAAAAATAGCAGTTAACAATAAACAAATGCCAAGTGTAGTCGGATTAATCGGTAAAAATGTAATCCCACAATTGGAAAATTTAGGATATCGTGTAGACTTCAAAGGAGTGGGAAGAATTACAGAACAGTTCCCGTTGGAAGGCACAACGATTAGTAAAAATCAGAGAATTTATTTGTCTCTGCAGAATTAAAAAAGAGTCCTGAAAGGACGATTTAAAACAGAATAGGATGAAAATCCTATTCAACAAAATGCAATAACGAACCCGAAGGGTTCAATATCAATAGCCGTAAGTGAAACTTATGGACTTCTAAAATAAGAAGGAAAGAATTAAAAATATAAAGCATCAAAGAAATGCAGTTAAATGAATTATTAAAAAGAATTCCAGTGTTGGAAATTCACGGTGACGACACTCGTGAGGTTTCCGAATTGGTTTTCGACAGTAGAAAGGTTACGGAAAACTCTTTGTACATCGCAATGAGAGGAACGGTTGTGGATGGACATTCATTTATTGCATCTTCGGTTGAAAAAGGAGCAACAACAATTGTTTGCGAAGAATTTCCTGAAAATCTGGATGAAAATGTGACTTACGTTAAAGTAAAAGATTCATCTAAAACTTTAGGACATTTAGCTTCTAATTTTTTCGGAAATCCTTCTGAAAAATTAAAATTAATCGGAGTTACAGGAACCAACGGAAAAACTTCTGTTTCCACCCTGCTTTTTGATGTATTTAAAAATTTAGGTTACGATTCTGCTTTACTTTCTACGGTTGAGATCAGAATTGGAGATCAGGTAATTCCGGCAACGCATACGACTCCGGATATTATTACCATTAATAAAATCTTAGCTCAGGCGGTTGAGGAAGGTTGCGAATTTGCTTTCATGGAAGTGAGTTCTCACGGGATTGCCCAACACAGAATCGAAGGGCTTCATTTTAAAGTAGCTGGTTTCACAAATTTAACGCACGATCATTTAGACTATCATAAAACTTTTGATGAGTATTTAAAAACGAAGAAAAGATTTTTTGATCAATTGGAAGATACTGCCGTTGCTATCACGAATGTGGATGATAAAAACGGAAATGTCATGCTTCAAAATACAAAAGCAACAAAAAGGTCTTATGCATTGAAAACAATGGCAGATTACCACGGAAAATCTTTGGAAGTTGATTTCAACGGAATGTTGCTGAACTTCAACGGAAAAGAATTCTGGACGACATTGACTGGAAAATTCAATGTGTACAATTTACTATTGGTTTTTGGAATTGCTTCTGAACTTGGTTTTGAACAGGATGAAATTTTGCAGGCGATCAGTCAGTTAAAAAGAGTTTCCGGAAGATTTGAAACTTTCAAATCAGACGGCGGAATTTTCTTCATTGTAGATTATGCGCACACTCCGGATGCTTTAGAAAACATCTTGGACAGCATTAATGATATCAGAACAAAAAACGAAAGGTTAATCACGGTTTTCGGATGCGGAGGCGACAGAGATCACTCCAAAAGACCTGAAATGGGAAATATTGCTACGAAAAAATCGACGTTGGCAATCATCACTTCAGACAACCCAAGAACAGAAGATCCGGCAGTAATCATAAAGGAAATTGAAGCGGGTGTTGAACCTCAGAACTTCAGCAAATACACTTCAATTCCCGACAGAAAAGAAGCCATTAAAATGGCGATAAAGTTTGCAGAACCAAAAGATATCGTTCTAGTAGCCGGAAAAGGTCACGAAACATATCAGGAGATTAATGGTGTGAAACATCATTTTGATGACAAAGAGACAATTAATGAGCTTTGGAAATTAATGAGTAAGTAAAAATTTATAATCGATAATTGATCCATCTTAATTGATTTTTATCATTTATCAATAATTATTTATCATTTATAAAAAATAAAAGAATGTTATACTATCTATACGAATATTTAACCGCCCACGGAATCCACGTTCCCGGATTGGGAATGTTGAAATACATTTCTTTCCGCGCAGGAATGGCGGTTTTATTTTCTTTGATCATTGCTCTTGTATATGGTAAAAGAATCATCAACTATCTGAGAACAAAACAGATGGGCGAATTGGTTCGTGATCTTGGTCTAGACGGTCAAAAACAAAAAGAAGGAACTCCTACAATGGGAGGTCTTATCATTATTTTGGCTACAATCATTCCGGTATTGCTATTTACCAGAATTACAAATGTTTACATCGTTCTTTTATTGGTTTCCATGCTTTGGATGGGTGCTATTGGTTTCCTGGATGATTACTTAAAGAAAATCAAGAAAAACAAAGATGGTTTAAGTGGTAAATTTAAAATTATCGGGCAAGTCGGATTAGGGTTAATTATCGGAGTTACAATGTATTTCCATCCTGACATTACGGTTAAAAGAAAATATGCAGATGCCAAAGTAGTGAACAGAAATAATGTTGAACAGAATTTTATGCCAACAGAAAAAATCACTGTGTCTACCGTTCCATTTACAAAAAATAACGAATTCGATTATAGCGGAATTTTATTCTGGATGAACGACAAAGATGCTCACGAATGGGCTTGGATTGTTTTTATCCCGATTGTTATTTTCATCGTAACAGCCGTATCAAACGGAGCCAATATTACAGATGGGATTGATGGTCTCGCCGCAGGAACAAGTGTTGTTATCCTTCTTGTTTTGGCCTTATTCGCCTATGTGTCCGGAAACATCATTTTTGCAGATTATCTAAATATTATGTTCCTGCCCAATATGGGAGAAACCACCATTTTCGCAGTTGCCATGGTAGGTGCCGTGATCGGATTTTTCTGGTACAATACCTATCCAGCACAGGTTTTTATGGGAGATACAGGAAGTTTAATGCTAGGTGGCGTTATTGCCGTTTTAGCGGTTATTTTAAGAAAAGAACTCTTGATTCCCGTGTTATGCGGAATCTTTTTAATTGAAAATCTATCTGTAATGCTTCAGGTAGTTGTTTTTAAATATAGAAAAAGAAAACACGGGTTGGAATATGCCCAAAATAATAGACTATTCAAAATGTCACCATTACACCATCATTATCAGAAAGACGGTTTCCACGAAAGTAAAATCGTAAACAGAATGATAATTATCGGAGTAATTCTGGCAATTGTTTGTCTGATAACACTGAAGATGAGATAAAAAAACTGCAGTAAGCAATAAGCGGTAAGCATTTGGCTTAAAGTTTAGAGCCTATGGCATAAAGTAAAAAGTATGAAAATAGTTGTTCTAGGAGGAGGAGAAAGCGGTTGTGGTGCTGCTTATTTGGCTAAAAAGAAAGGTATGGAAGTTTTTCTTTCAGACAAAGGAGCTATTAAGGATAATTATAAGCAGTTTCTTCTTGAAAACGGAATTGAGTTTGAGGAAGAGAACCACGATGAAGAAAGAATTTTGAATGCAGACTGGATCGTAAAAAGTCCGGGAATTCCGAAAAAAGCGGAAATGATTAAAAAAATTCATGAGAAAGGCATCAGGCTTTCTTCTGAAATTGAATTTGCTTCGGAGTTTACCGATGCTAAAATCATTGCAATTACAGGAAGTAATGGGAAAACAACAACTACATCTTTAATCTATTATATCCTGAAAAATGATGGATTAAATGTAGGTTTGGGCGGAAACATAGGTTACAGCTTTGCAAAACAAGTAGCTGATGAAAACCATGAGTATTACGTATTGGAGGTAAGTTCTTTCCAATTAGATGATATTCAGAATTTTAGACCATATATTTCTTTATTGTTGAATTTGTCTCAGGATCATTTGGATCAATACAATTACAATTATGAAGAATATGCTTTAGCTAAATTCAGAATTACTGAAAATCAGGAGAATGATAATTTCTTCATCTACAATAAAGATGATGAAATGAGTAAAAATCTGCTGGAAAAATTAGAAATTAAAGCGAAAATGATTCCTTTTTCAACAAAAGAGCATTTAGCGGAAGGAGGTTTTATTAATGAAGATAAAATAGAAGTTAAACTTCAGGATGATTTCTCCATGAAAATTGATGAGCTATCATTAATTGGAAATCATAATATTGCGAACAGCTTAGCAGCTTCAATCGCCGGTAAGATCCTGAAAATCAATAATAAAAGTATCAGAAATTCATTAATGACTTTTCAGGCGGTTGAACACAGACTGGAATTTGTTTCTGAAGTTGATGGCGTAAAATACATCAACGATAGCAAAGCAACGAACGTGAATGCAACCTATTACGCATTAGAAAGTATGAAAACTCCGACTGTTTGGATTGTTGGAGGTTTAGATAAAGGAAATGACTATACCGAAATTGAAGATTTAGTCAAGAAAAAAGTAAAAGCTATTGTATGCTTAGGAATTGATAATGAAAAGATTATTAATTTCTTTAAAGACAAAAAAGAGTTTATTTACGACACCTCAAGCATGGAAAAAGCAGTTGAAATTGCAAAATCTTTGTCCAAAAAAGGAGATACGGTTTTACTTTCTCCTTGTTGCGCAAGTTTTGATCTTTTCAAAAGCTATGAAGACAGAGGTCGACAGTTTAAAGAGCAGGTTTTAAAAGCCAATAGCAATTAGCCAAAAGCCAATAGCAGAACATATGAACGAACAAGATACAGAAAACAGATTTGAATTCCTGAAGGGCGATAAAGTACTTTGGATGGTCATTCTTGTGATCTCCATTTTCTCTATTTTCCCTGTTTATTCTGCAAGTTCGAATCTGGAATATATCGTGAATAACGGGACCACAACAGGTCACGTGATCAAACATATGTTCTTCGTAGTCTTAGGTTTGGGAATCATGAGAGTGGTAGGAATGGTGAAATATGAATACATCGGAAAGCTCAGCAGTATTTTGCTCGGCTTAATGATCGTCTTACTGGTAGTCACCATGTTTACCGGACAAACCATTGACGGAGCGAGTGCTTCCCGATGGTTGAAAATTCCGGGAACGCCGATCTCATTTCAGCCGTCGTCGTTCGCATTTTTAATGTTGATTATTTATCTCTGTAGATATTTAACGAAGAAAATAACACGAGAACGGCTTCCGATTGAGAACATTATGTACATTTTCGGACCTATTTTATTGGTTTTCGTTTTGGTTGCAAAAGATAACGGTTCTACGGCATTAATGATCTTAATGGTTTCCGTAGTTGTTTTGGTTATAGGCCAATTACACTGGAAATATATTGCAGGATTCATTTCTGCATCATTCCTGGCGATTGTTTTCTTTTTATTGATTGCTTTAAATACCAATATGATCGGCGGAAACCGTGTTCACACATGGATGAGTCGTATCGAAACATTTACATCAAGCAAAGCAAAAACAGCCGATGTAGATGATGAAAGTGTAAAGGCTAAAAATTATCAGGTAATGCAGGCGAAAGCAGCCATTGTTCACGGTGGAATTACGGGGATGGGACCAGGGAAAAGTGCTTTAAAGCAAATGCTTCCACAGTCTGCCTCCGACTTTATTTTCGCGGTAATTGTAGAAGAATATGGCGTAATCGGTGCTGTTTTTCTGATCAGTTTATATTTAATCATGATGATTCGTATCGTAATGATAGCCAGCAAGATGCCCGCTTTTTTCGGCTCGTTGCTCGTTCTCAGTCTCGGTGTGATGATTTTCATACAACTCTCTGTAAATATTGCAGTTGCAGTCAATTTAATCCCTGTTACAGGGCAACCGCTGCCATTGATAAGTTACGGAGGTACCTCAATGCTGGTAACATATTTGCAGTTAGGAATTATCTTAAATATCAGCTCTAGGATTCAGATTTATGATGAAGAAGGAATGGGCAAAAAACAAAGCATTGCCGAAATAAACGACATTGCTTAAAATAAAATGGAGTCCCAAAGGGACGACTTAAATCAGGATAGGATGAAAATCCTATCAAATAGAATAGAATCAATTATAAATTGATATAAAAATGAACAAAAAACTAAAAGTATTATTATCCGGTGGAGGAACAGGAGGTCATATCTTCCCTGCCATCGCTATTGCAGACGAAATCAAGAAAAGATTTCCTGATGCAGAGTTTTTGTTCATCGGAGCCAATGGCAAAATGGAAATGGAAAAGGTTCCGCAGGCTGGCTACAATATCGAAGGAATTGATATCGCCGGAATCGACAGAGGAAATATGCTGTCGAATTTAGGTTTGCCTTTTAAGATTTTAAAAAGTTTATCTAAATCTAAAAAGATCATTAAAAGTTTCGTTCCGGATTTTGCCGTAGGAACAGGTGGTTTTGCAAGCGGACCAGCTTTATATGAAGCCAGCAAATTAGGAATTCCAATTTTTATTCAAGAGCAGAATGCACATGCAGGCGTAACGAATAAAATTTTAAGTAAAAAAGCAAAAGCCGTATTTACAGCCTATCCGAAGGTGGAAGGTTTTCCGGCTGAAAAAATAAAATTCCTGGGTAATCCGATTCGTGAAAACATTGTTTCAGGAATGCAGGAAACAACTCAGGCAAAAGAAAAAATGGGCTTAGACAAAGACAAACTGACTATTTTATCTGTCGGCGGATCTTTAGGTTCAAGAACATTAAACAACGGTTGGAAAGACAACTTGGAAAGCCTTAAAGAAAAAGGTTATCAATTGATCTGGCAAACCGGAAAGTTGGACTACAACGAATTGTCTTCCAGCCTCCAGCTTCCAGCTTCCATCCAGTTAAAAGAATTCATCAAAGACATGGAAACAGCCTATTCTGCAGCAGATGTGATTGTTTCGAGAGCGGGTGCGATTGCCATTTCAGAGCTGGCAGTAGCACAGAAGCCGGTTTTATTGGTTCCTTTCCCTTTTGCAGCGGAAGATCATCAAACTAAAAATGCCATAAATCTGGTTGAAAAAAATGCAGCTAAAATGGTAAAAGACTCTGAAATGCAGGAAAAATTCTGGAATACTCTTTCAGAGATTTGCGAAAATGAAAGTATAAGAAAAGAAATGTCTGAAAATCTGAAGTATTTTGCTAAGCCGAATGCTGCAAAAGAGATTGTGGATGAGATTTTTAAAGTGATAAAGTAATTAAAAAGGCTTCGACAGGCTCAGCCTGACAAAAAAAGATAAGCGAATAGTATTAGCAATGTCACCCTGAGCTTGTCGAAGGAAACAAAAATAAAGCTTATACTAGAAGCATTAAGATTAAAATATAAAATGAACAATTTAGAAACATATCAAAATTTTTACTTCGTTGGAATCGGAGGTATTGGGATGAGTGCTTTGGCGCGGTATTTCCATGCTTCGGGCAAAAAAGTTTTGGGCTACGATAAAACCAACACCAAATTGACGACGGCTTTGATGAATGAGGGAATTGATATTGTTTTTGAAGATGTTATTGATGAAAGAATCACTTCGCTTCAGACGGAAGATACATTGGTAATTTATACTCCCGCCATCAAGATTTTAGGAATTTTAGATTATTTTAATGACAATCAATTTGAGGTTTTAAAAAGAGCAAAGGTTCTAGGTTTAATTACAGAAAATACAGATTGTATCGCCGTGGCCGGAACTCATGGAAAGACAACGACTTCTACTCTAGTTTCGCACTTGTGCAAAGAAGCTGGTTTGCCTTTCTCATGTTTTTTAGGTGGAATTTCTGAGAATTTTAAATCGAATTTTCTTTATAACGGTTCTCAATATTCTGTTGTTGAAGCTGATGAATATGATAGAAGCTTCCTGAATCTTTCTCCAGATTGGGCAGTGGTAACTTCCACAGATGCAGATCATTTGGATATCTATGGTGATAAAAATACCATTGAAGAAGGTTTCAGACAATTTGCAGCTTTAGTTCCGAACGACAAACAGCTTTTCGTAAGAAAAGGAATTGAAATCGGAAGACCTCATATCACGTACGCAGTAAATGAAGTCGCTGATTATTACGCAGATAACCTAAGAATGGAAGGCGATCAAAATTATTTTGATTTCCATACTCCAACAGAAACCATTAAAGATTTTGTTTGGGATGTTCCCGGAATTCATAACGTTGAAAATGCGACGGTTGCGTTGGCAATCTTAAATAATTTAGGCGTTGATTTCGATACCTTAAAAAAAGCAATTGCCAATTTTAAAGGAATTAAAAGAAGATATACGAAGCACAGATACGAAAACGGTAAAATTTATATTGACGATTACGCGCATCATCCAACGGAAATCAATGCGGTAATGAGTTCCATCCGAACGTTTTACCCTGAAAAGAAATTATTGGTGATTTTCCAACCTCATCTTTTCAGCAGAACGAGAGATTTTGCAGAGGGATTTGCTGAAAGTTTAAGCAACGCAGATGAGTTGATTTTGCTTGATATTTATCCGGCAAGAGAACTTCAGGAAAATTTTGAAGGAATTACTTCGAATTGGTTGTTGGAAAAGATTAATTTAGATAAAAAGGAAGTTTCGACATTAAGTGAAGCTTTCCATAAAATAAAAGAAAAAGATTTTGATATCATTCTTACGGTAGGCGCTGGAAATATAGATACGCTGTATGATCCTATTTGTGAGTGGATTGGAAAAATTAATTAAAATAAATTTAACGCGACAAGCGCAAAGAAATTTTTTCAAAAACCTATTAAATTTCGTTCGCAAGGGCATTTCACTCAGCAAATGATAGCGGAAAATATCATTTTAAGAGTAATTAAAAACACACAAATGACAGAAAATGAATATCAAAAATAGTTTTTGATGCAGGAATGAAGGTGCATCGTAAACTTGGAATCGGGCTCTATGAAAATGTTTATGAACAATGCTTAATTCACGAATTGAAAAACAGTGGGCTTAGCATTGAGAATCAAAAAGACATCAGCATTAATTATGAGGGTTTGATTGTTGATAAAGCATTTAGAGTTGATTTATTAATTGAAAATAAAGTGATTATAGAAATAAAAGCAGTTCCGGAAATTAATAAATATCATTTCTTTCAGCTTCTTAACTATTTAAGAGTCACAGAAATGAAATTAGGAATGATTTTAAATTTTCATTCCACCTTATTTAAAGACGGAGTAAAAAGAGCAGTAAACAAATTATAAAACGAAAATTGTAAAAATATTTTCAGTTATCATTTGCTGAGTGAAACGCCCTTGCGAACAAAAAAATAAGACATAAGAATTTAAAGAAAAACCTTAAGACCATAGCGTTAAAAAGCTTAAAAAACAAAATGAAAAATAAATACAGAATATTAAAAATTGTCATCACAGTAATCATCCTTGGGTTTCTGTTGAGTTTCTCTTTGAAGAAATTCAATGGTCAGGCGATTACGGACAATAAAATTTCTGTAAAAATGAATGAGAAAACACCCGTTTATTTTGTGGATGAAAAAGACATTCGCGAGATTGTAAAAAAAGAAAATCCGTCGGGAAAAGTTGGAGATATTGATATTCCAGCGTTGGAAAAGAAAATAAATGCTCTTCCGGCTGTTGATAGTGCCAATGTTTATTTAAATTTAAATGGAAAACTGAATTTAGATATTAAGCAGAGAGTTCCTGTTTTCAGATTAAATTATCATGGAAAAGATTTCTATGTAGATGAAAAAGGAGTTGAATTTCCGATCTCGAAAACCTATTCTCATCCTTGCATGCTCGTAACAGGAAATGTGAAAAAAGATGAATATCCGAAATTGGCCGAATTGGTTGAAAAAATTGATAAAGACGATTTCAGCAAAAAATATTTCATCGGAATTTCAAAAGATAAAGATGATTATAACCTTCTTACAAGCGAAGGAAATTATAAAGTAGAAATCGGTGATTTAGATAATATTGATTTTAAAGTAAGAGGTTTCAAAACATTTGTGGAGAAATACCTAGTGTATCAGGATCCTCAAAAATACAATATGGTTTCGGTGAAATATCAAAATCAGATTGTAACCACTTTAAATCCTTATTTTAAAGAAAATGACAGTATTTTAAAGGCTGGAAATAAAGAACTGGCAAAAGTTCCTACTCCAACCGCTGTAAAGAAAACAACCGAGACCAAAAAAGAAACTAAAAAACCAAGCTCTACTTCGGCAAAACCGAAGGAAAGTATAAAACCAAAAACTAAGCCCAAACCCAAGGAAACCCAGAAAACCGAGAAGAAACCCACGGCCACAAAGCCGAAGACTAAAGCAAAAGTAAAGATCGAATAATCAGAAAGAGTCCCGAAGGGACGATTTAAGGCAGAATAGGATGCAATCCTATTTTAGTCGATATAAAAATGAATAAAAAAATCAAATCGATATAAAAAATGGAAAATCAAGAGTATTCAGTAGGTCTGGACATTGGGACAACGAAGATTGTCGCCATTGTCGGAAGGAGGAATGCACACGGGAAAATAGAAGTTCTCGGTGTTGGTAAGGCCAAAAGTCTTGGGGTTCATAAAGGGATTGTGAATAATATTTCGCAAACCATTAATTCAATCAAAGCAGCTGTGTCTGAAGCACAGTCAAGTGCTGGCGTTCCTATCCGCAAAGTTACGGTGGGAATTGCAGGAAAACACATTCGTTCTCTACAGCACTCTGATTATATTATGCGTGAACATCCGGATAAGTTCATTACCGATGACGACATTGAAGCGTTAAAAGATCAGGTAAAAAAGCTGGTCATGCTTCCTGGTGAAGAAATCATCCACGTTCTTCCTCAGGAATATAAGGTAGATTCGGAAGGTGAAATTCAGGAGCCTGTAGGAATGCACGGGAAACGTTTGGAAGCTAATTTCCACGTTGTTGTAGGGCAAATGGGAAGCATCCGAAACATCGCAAGATGCGTTCGTGAAGCAGGTCTGGAAATGGAAGCTCTTACCCTGGAACCTTTAGCATCATCTGAAGCTGTACTTACAAAAGAAGAAAAAGAAGCCGGAGTGGCCATCGTAGACATTGGTGGCGGTACTACGGATATTGCTATATTCAAAGATAATATTATTCGTCATACGTGTGTGATCCCTTACGGAGGCGGAATTATCACGGAAGACATTAAAGAAGGCTGTTCCATCATCGAAAAACATGCAGAACAACTGAAGGTAAAATTCGGTTCTGCAGTTCCTGAGCTTGAAAAAGACAGTACGTACGTTACCATTCCGGGGCTTCATGGGAGACCTGATAAGGAGATTTCGTTAAAAACTTTAGCACAGATCATTAATGCGAGAGTAGAAGAAATCCTTGAAATGGTAAATACCGAATTAAAAGCTTACGGTGCGTTTGAGCAAAAGAAAAAACTGATTGCAGGAATTGTTTTGACGGGTGGTGGTTCTAATCTGAAGCATCTTCGTCAACTGGCGAACTATACAACAGGCTTTGACAGCAGAATTGGTTTTGCAAATGAATACATTGCGAACGATAAAAATCAGTATCTTAAAGGTCCGGAATTTGCTACTTCCATTGGATTATTGATGGAAAGTTTAAAAATTCGCGACAAAAAGCAGAATGCTTTGGCGGAAGAAGAAATTGTTCCCGAAAAACCAAAGCAGGAAACAGCAAAAGCACCTGTTGAAACAGCACAGCCTGTAGTTCAGCAAATTGCACCCATTCAGGAACAGGAAGTTGTTCCCCAGCCACAGGAAAGCAAGAGGGCGGCAAAGTTGACATTTGGTCAGTCGCTTATGGAGAAAGTTAAAAAATTCTTTGAAGAAGTAGAGTAAAAAATATAAATGATGAATGGTAATCGATAAAATGTCTTGTTATCAATTATCATGAAATCGATTATCAATTATTAAAAAAACAGTTATGGAAAATATAGGTACACAAGGGTTTTCATTTGATTTGCCAAAGGGAAATTCATCGATCATCAAAGTTATCGGTGTTGGGGGCGGTGGAAACAACGCACTGAAACACATGTACGAAAAAGGGATTCACGGGGTAGATTTCGTGATTTGTAATACAGACGCTCAAACTCTAGATAATAACCCGGTTGCCAACAAAGTACAGTTGGGAACTACCATCACAGAAGGTCTTGGTGCAGGTGCCGATCCGGAAGTAGGTGAAAAATCTGCTATCGAAAGCATCGAAGACATCAAAGCTGCAATGGGACAGAATACCAAAATGGTATTCATCACTGCCGGAATGGGTGGTGGTACAGGTACCGGTGCTGCTCCTGTAATCGCTAAGGTGGCAAAAGACATGGGAATCCTTACCGTGGGTATTGTTACCGTTCCTTTTAGTTTTGAAGGTAAAAGAAGATTGGAACAGGCGGAAAACGGTCTTGATAAATTAAGAAACAATGTTGATTCACTTATTGTAATCAATAATGATAAACTTAGACAACAATTCGGAAATTTAGGATTCAAACAGGGATTCTCAAAAGCCGATGAAGTACTAACGAACGCTGCTAAAGGAATGGCAGAAGTTATTACAGGTTACTTTGATGTCAATATTGACTTTAGAGATGCTAAATCTGTGCTTCAGAATTCCGGTACAGCATTGATGTCTACAGGTATTGCTTCCGGCGAAAATAAAGCGGAAGAAGCGGTAAGAAAGGCATTAGACTCACCTCTATTGAATGACAACAAAATTACGGGCGCGAAAAATGTTCTATTGTTGATCAGAAGTGGTGCTGAAGAAGTAACCATGGATGAAATCGGTATCATTATGGATCATATCCAAAAGGAAGCTGGAAACACAGCCGATATTATTTTCGGGGTGGGTGCTGACGAAGAATTAGGAGATTCTGTAAGCGTTCTTGTCATTGCAACAGGTTTTTCTAATGATAATAAAAAATTTTCAGGGCCGACTGAGAAAATAAAGATCAGTTTAAATGACAGTTTTGATACTCCAAAAACTTCGCCTTTCAAAACAAGAGAAGAAAGAGCAGCAGATCCTGTGCATGATTTCGGAGGAAAAAATCTTTTCAGATTAGATGACGAAGAGGATGCTTATTTCAACACATCATCTTCGGAAAAAAAGATGACCATTGAGCAAGAAGAAGTGAAAAAAGAAATTAAATTTTTCGACTCAGAGGCGAATACTGCAGATGCACCTTCTCAGGAATGGAGAAATGAAGAGGCCGAAGATAGATCATACAGTCTTTTCACTTCGGAAGATGATATGGATGATCCCAATGATCTTGAAATTGAATCTTTTAAGTTTGATTTTGATAATAAAAAAGAAGAGCCACAATCGAATTCATTCAAAAATTCTTATTCTGAAGAAAAACCAGTGGAATTCAGCTTCTTTGTAAATGAGCCGACAAGGAATGAGCCTAAATCTGATTTCGGGCAACCAAAAGCAGAATTTGCGACAGCTGGCGAGGTAAATCAATTAACCGAAGAACCTCTTCAAAAAGTTGAACATTTCTTCCAGCATTTGAAAGAAGAGCCTGTAGCAGAAACAAAACCTGAAACAGAAACTCAGAAAACGGAAGAAGAATTCACCTTTGTGAATAAAACAGTAGATCAGGAAAGAGTGATCGAAAGAAGAAATAAATTAAAAGAATTCAACTCTCGTTATCAGAATTTTGACAGCACAAGTGAATTCGAATCTGTTCCGGCCTTCAAGAGAAAAAATATTTCTATTGATGGCAACAATGCATCCGACCAGAATATCAACACGTACCTGTCTGATAACAACGGAAATATGCAGATCAGAGAGAATAGATTTTTAAATAAAGACGTTGATTAATATCAATATAACAATGTAAAAATGTACCAATGTAACAATATCTGTGTCATGCTGAGCTTGTCGAAGCATCTCGATTGATAAACTGTTACATTGATACATTGTTAAATTTAAAAACCATGAGTTTAGAAAATACAATAAACGAAGCTATAAAAACAGCAATGAGAGCCAAAGACAGAGTGGCTTTAGACTCTCTTCGTGCTGTAAAATCTCAAATATTATTGCTGCAAACGGAAGCCCGAGGTGCAGAAGTAACAGCAGAACAGGAAATTGCTATTCTTCAGAGAATGGTAAAACAACGTAAAGATTCTTACGATCAGTTTACCGCGCAGGGAAGAAATGACCTTGCAGAAGTAGAAGAAGCTCAGATGAAAGTTATTGAGCAATATTTGCCAAAACAGCTTTCTGCGGAAGAGCTGGAAGCAGAAATTAAAAACATTATCGCTGAAACTGGCGCTGAATCTGCTAAAGATTTAGGAAAAGTAATGGGAGCAGCATCAAAAGCATTAGCCGGAAAATCTGACGGAAAAAGCATCTCCGAGATGGCGAAAAAGCTACTTTCTTAGTTGTTGGTTGATTGTTGTCTATTGATAGGCATTAAGACCATCAAACTAACAATCAAAAACCATCAACCTTTAAAAAAGGATATTCAACCTTTGCATATCGATTTGATTAAAGAAGCCCTGAACATTATGTTTAGGGCTTCTTGTATTGTGTGAATTCAAAATCGTTTTTTATATTGCTCATCTTAACCATTTTATAGAGTAAAACGACGGGTAAAGACAACTTTGAATAAAACTGGAAGCACAATTCTTCCATTAAAAGTGAGGGAAATTACATTGATTCATTTTTTTTCATGGTTCTTCGTTTTCAGAATCATTTCAAATTTAGTAAAAAAAACTTTTTATTCATAATTTTAATTCACAATTTTTAGAATATTTATATATAATTAATAATCATTTCATTTTCTTTACAAAAAGCTTTGATAGTTTTTATGTATTGAAGAAACGTAATTAATTGCTTAAATTTGCATAGATCAAAAAAACAAAAATATGTATCCACAAGATTTAGTACTGCCTATGAAGGCTGAACTTACAGATAAAGGTTTCGAAGACTTGACAACACCAACTCAGGTAGAAGAAGCATTAAAACAATCGGGAACTACCCTTCTAGTGATCAACTCTGTATGCGGATGTGCTGCAGGAGCTGCAAGACCGGGAGTTGTATATTCTTTAACAGGAGATAAAAAACCTGACCATTTAACGACTGTTTTTGCTGGTTTCGATACTGAAGCTGTTGTAGAGGCTAGAAAACATTTAGCACCATTCCCTCCAAGCTCACCATGTGTGGCTCTTTTCAAAGACGGAGAATTGGTTCACATGCTTGAAAGACACCACATCGAAGGTAACCCTGCAGGAGCAATCGCTGCAAACCTTCAGGCTGCTTACGACGAGTATTGCTAAGAACAAAATAATTTCAAATACAGAACCGTTACAATTATTGTAGCGGTTTTTTTTTAACGAATAAAATATTCTCTAAAAAGGCAAATATTATTATATTTGGAAATGGCAACGAAGGCACTTTTCAATACTGTGGTCAACTGGTTTATCCGACAAAGGATAGATCAGATACAGAATTTTATGGATCATCCCATTGAAACACAGAAAGGTATTTTATTTTCACAACTGTTTCATGCTGAGGATACTGAGTATGGCAGAAAGTATGGTTTCAACACCATTTCCAGCTATCAGGATTTTAAAAATAAAGTTCCTGTTGTGACGTACGAAGATTTTGAACCTTATATTGAAAAGGCAAGACAAGGGCAAAAGGATGTCACTTGGCCGGGATACATCAAACATTTTGCAAAGTCTTCCGGAACAACCAATGCGAAGAGCAAATTCATCCCAATTTCTGCTGAAAGTTTGGAATATTGCCACATGAAGGCAGGAAAAGACATGGTTTCCATTTACGCCAATAATCATCCGGAAAATCAATTATTCAATTATAAAAATTTACGTTTAGGCGGAAGTTCTGAACTGTATGCAGATTTTAACACCAAATTTGGAGATCTTTCGGCTATTTTGATTGATAATCTTCCTTTTTGGGTAGAAATTACCACCACGCCAAGTAAAAAGGTTTCTTTGATGGGCGAATGGGAAAGTAAACTAAATGCCATTACTTCTGAAGTGAAAAATGAAGATGTGGGAAGTATTTTAGGCGTTCCGAGCTGGATGATGGTTTTGCTTCAGAGGGTTTTAAAAGAGACTGATGTTGAAAGTGTTTCAGAATTGTGGCCAAACCTTGAAGTTTTCTTTCATGGCGGAATAAGTTTTAAACCTTACAAAGAGCAATTCAAGCAAATCATCGGGAAAAACATTAATTACTACGAAATTTATAATGCTTCTGAAGGCTTTTTCGGAATTCAGGACAGACCGAATAGTGATGAAATGCTTTTGATGCTTGATTACGGTATTTTTTACGAATTTATTCCGATGGATCAGTTCCACTATTCAAATCCGAAAGTAGTGAGCTTAGAAGATGTGGAAGTGGGCAAAAATTACGCGATGGTAATAACGACCAATGGCGGATTGTGGAGATATTTGATTGGTGACACGGTTATTTTTACTTCGGTAAATCCTTTTAGAATAAAAATTACAGGAAGAACGAAACATTACATCAATGCATTTGGGGAAGAATTAATGATTACCAATGTAGAATCTGCCCTTTCTAAAGCGTGTAATGAAACAGAAGCCTCAGTTACCGATTTCACCGGAGCCCCTGTGTTTATGAAAGAAAATGAAGGCGGCGCCCACGAATGGATTTTTGAATTCTGCAAAAAACCAAATGATATTGAAAGCTTTATTGATATTTTTGATCAGCATTTAAAATCAATCAATTCTGATTACGAAGCGAAGCGTTATAATAACATGACCTTAAAACGTCCAATTGTGCACATTGCAAAGCCTAATTTATTTTATTCATGGTTAGAATCGAAAGGTAAGCTTGGAGGGCAAAATAAGGTTCCCAGACTAAGCAACGACAGAGAATATATAGAACCTTTATTGGATCTTAATTATAAATAACAAAAACCGCAGTTTTCGCTGCGGTTTCATTTTTCTATTTGCTTAAATCTTCTTTTAATTTTTTAGCGGCATCTTCAACTTTGGAAGCACCTTTTTTAGCTGCTTCTTTAGCATCTTTTCCTACTTTATCGGCTTCAGATTTAATATCCTGTCCGGCTTTGTGAAGATCTTGTTTGGTCTTGTCTGCCGTAGCATCGATTTTGTCTTTCGCTTTCTGAGCGGCATCATCGATCTTGTTTCCGGCTTCGTCTACTTTGTTTTTTACATTTTCTTTAGCGGCATCAATCTTAGCTGTATCCACCAAATCTGTATTGCTGGTTTCGGTAGTCGTGGTAGTGGTTACAGATCCGTCAGGATTTTCTACACTTTCCGTTTTAGTCACAGATTTTTTACAAGATACTACTGCAAGCGAAATAATAACCGCTGCTAAAATTTGTTTTTTCATACTTTTTATATTTTTAAAATGTTCTTTTTAATTTGCAGTTTCCGTATTCGGCGAAGTTTCAGCAGTTTTTTGTTTTTTCTTCTCCTCGTCTGCCTTCTTTTTCTCTTCGTCTGATTTTTTCTTGTTTTCTTTTTCCAATTCAGCCTGAATTCGCTTTTCCTCAGCCTGAGTTTTTAACGCTAACTTAATGGAGTCTTGATACTTTTGTGAAGACATCCTGATCTGTCTCACAATATCTACAGAAGTCGCTCCATTAGAAAAAGAATCTTTCGCAATCGTATCATACGAAGCCTTTACACTGTCTAAAGGGTAAAGATCAGCAGGTTCTTTCTTTGAACATGCCGCCAAAAATAAAGACAAAGCCAATACTCCGAATAGGAAATTTTTCATGGAACTAATTTAATAGAAATTCTGCAATTACCGGATAGTGATCTGATAATTTCACAGAATGATCTACTTTATAGCTTACAGGGACAATAGAACTTGAAGTAAAAATATAATCTATACGCAAAGGAAATTTGTATTCATGAAAACTGGTTGAGATCCCGTTACCCGCTTTTACAAAAGCATCTTCGAGGTTTTTACCTAAATTATAATATTCATAAGAATTGGGAACCGAGTTGAAATCTCCCGCTAAAATTACCGGATATGGCGAACTATCGACTGCCCTTCTTATTTTTTTGATTTGATCTTCGTGGGCTTTAAATGTGGGAATTAAGTGAGAAAAGATTAAACCTAATTTGTTGGTTTCACTAGATACTCCGTTGAATTCAAGCATCGATTTGTTTAATCTGAAAGGCTCTAAATAAACATTTACCACCCGAATGATCTTTCCGTTGATATCAATATCAGCATAAAAAGAATTTCCTCTGGATCTGTCGTTAATGAGCTCTGCCTGCCTTAGAATTTTATGTTTTGTTTTGAGAATTACCGTAGGATATTTTACCAGATTTTCTTTAATAGCTGTATTTGTATCTTTTTCCTGAACTAAAATAATATCCGCGTTTTGGTCTGTTATATATTTCTTTACCGTTTGCCATCCTCCCACACTACCGTATTTTACATTGAATGTTAAAACTTTAATATCATTCTTGGTTTTATTCGTATCTGTGGTTTGAGGAGAAAAATTGATCCATCTTCGAATCGGATTGTAAAATATAAAAGTTGTTAAAACAAAAAATAAAGCAAATTTTTTCCGTCGTATAATCCAAACTAAAGTTAAAAACACATGTATTAATATAAGATATGGAAAACTAAGGGAAAGAAGATTAAGATTTCCAAAGTAGTTGGGTGGTATCCAGGCGTTTGCAAAATTGCACAACAGTAAAAAGATAACGGCAAAGTGAAAAAAAAGTACAATCCGGCTCGGCTTCATAAAACAAACTTTACTAACTCCGAACAATTTTTAGCAAAAACCCTACCAATAAGGTCGATTTAACGAATTTTATGATTTTTATTTTTCCAACGAAAAAGTGGAAATAACCGGAAAGTGGTCTGACAGGCGCACTGAGCGATCTACCTGATAATTAATTGGTTTTATAGATGGTGATGTAAAAATATAATCGATCCTTAAAGGGAACTTATAATCATGAAAACTGGTAGCGCTACCACGCCCGACTTCCACAAAAGCATCTTTTAATCCTTCCGACAAATGATAATATTCATAAGAATTAGGAACCGAGTTGAAATCTCCCGCTACAAAAACAGGATATGGCGATTCTCCAATCGCTTTTCTGATGATTTCTACCTGTTCCTGATGCAATTTAAAGGTGGGAATCAATCTTTTAACAACATTCTTGATTTTCTGTTTGTCTTCATCGCTATTACCATCAAGCTTTACCATTTTCTTTTCAAACTTAAATGGTTGCAAATAAAGATTGATAAAACGATAGGTTTTTCCTTTAATTTCAATGTCATTTTGATCAGCATAGGCATTGAAATCATTATAATTTCCCATTATTAAAATCTTATGAGCAACAATTTTATGCTTTGTAAACAGAGAAACAATATACATTCTCTCTAAGTTGGATTTTTTTAATTCTCCAAACTTAAAATCTTTATCACCATCTTCTTGTAATAATACAACATCAGCATTTTTTGAATTAATATAATCTTCAATATTTTTTTGCCCGAATTCTGCTCCTTTAGTATTAAAAGAAATAATCTTTAAATCCGCTGCGTTTTTACTCTCAGCAGAATAATTAATCCATCTTTTTATAGGATTAATGAAGGCTAAACTGCAAAACAGAAAAACAAACGCTCTTTTTTTCCAAGAAAAGATCCAGAAAAATATTAATAAAAAATACGTGATAATTAAAACCGGAAAACCTAATGAAAGTAAATTGAACCAGGGAAATACTTTGGGTGGAACATAGGCATTCAGCAATGTACAAAGCAATAGAAATAGTATTCCTAAGTGCAGCACCAAAAATATTAATCGAACAATTTTCACTGTGTTTTTTAATTAAATCGATATAAATGTTTTCTCCAACTCCATGCTAAGATAAAACCGACCAAAGCCCCCCCTACGTGAGCCAGATGGGCAATACCTCCTACATTTCCTGAAACCCCTAAATAAATAGAAATAACGATAAGTATAGGCATTAAATACTTTACCTTCATCGGAACAGGGATAAACATCATCGCAATTTTAGCATCTGGATACAATGTCGCAAAAGCTGCTACAACACCGAAAATTGCTCCTGAAGCACCCACCATTGGTGTTGCAACAATATTTTTCAAGTTTTCCACCAGTTCCTGTTGCTTTAAAATAGCTTCCGATGATCCGGAAAAGTTGACCTGAGCTCCAGCTAAATAAGCATTTGTATTAAATCCTAATTCATTTAAACTTGAGGTAATTTGCTGAACCTCAACAAAATTCCAAAGATTAAATAATGCAAAAGCACCTAAACCACTTAAAAAATACAAAATAAGATACCTTTTTTCACCAAGTGCATTTTCTAGAATAGGTCCAAAACTAAATAAAGTCAGCATATTAAATAAAATATGCATAATACTTCCATGCATAAACATATGCGTAATCACCTGCCATGATTTAAAATAAGGCGAAAACGGATAAAACCCTGCCAAAGATTCTATAAGTTGATCTTTAAAGATAAAATTAGCCACAACAAATACGACAGCATTGATGATGATAATATTTCTTGTAATCGGCGGTATATTGTTAAACATTTACTTAAAATTTATTTTTAAAATCATTGAAAGGAACTTCATAGAAGCATCTTTTTCCTGTGGGTAAAAATTCCGGGAAGCCTAATGCGGTGAAGTCTTTAATTAACTGCTCGGCATCAGCTTTATAAATGAAATCAAATCTAGATTTAGAATTCATTTTACCCCACTGATTTTGATAGTGTTGCATAAATTCCTCCTCCGTTTTGTATTCTAAAATTTCAAACAAATTTTCCAAGAATTTAATCACCTGTGTTTCTTTCATTCCTTCCGGAACTGCATCTATTCTCAATACATTTCCATGAGCCGTTGTGGTTTCAAATCCCAGGCCAGGAAGATATTTTTTGAAAGATTTATACTTTACATGTTCAATTTCATTCATGTGGTACTCCAAAGAAAATAACAATGAATGACTATGATTGTTCGTTTTTTTCGTGCTTTTGCTATTTTCAGCAACCACCAACCTATGCATTCTTCCTAAGTCGAGCATTAGCGTACGATCTCCCTGGTTGAAAAGCCAATAACCATTCGGAAGTCTCATGAGATCTTCATCAAAATCCTCTTCTTCAAACAAATTAATCTTAGAAGGTTCTGCCGTGATGTTGATATTTTGATGATACATCTCCGTAAGATTCTGAATTTCGGCCTGTGCAACTTCTCTTTCTTCCAAAAAAGGATTGTAATCTTTATCTACAATAATTTCAGGCATTTTAAGCATTCCGCCACCGCCATTACTTTTGCTCGGCGAAGAGTTCATCATGCTGTCTAGTTCAGGATCTCTTTCAAAATCAAGACTTGGCGCCACATTATAAATTCCCAATGATCTTTTGATGGTTGAACGAAGCAAGGCGAAAATAAGATGCTCATCTTCAAACTTAACCTCTGTTTTTTGTGGATGAATATTAACATCAATTTTTTCAGGATCAAGATTTAAAAACAAGAAAAAAGAAGGTACATATCCTGGTAAAAGAAGTCCTTCAAATGCTTCCTGAACCGCTTTATTGAAGTACGGACTTTTAAAATATCTTCCGTTGACGAAAAGAAACTGTTCGCCTCGTGTTTTCTTTGCTCCTTCCGGTTTGGCTACAAAGCCGTGAAGTTTGCACCAGATAATATCTTCTTTAATAGGAATCAACAACGGCTGTAGTTTTCTTCCGAAAATATCTACGATACGCTGCATCTGGCTTCCTCTTCTTAATCTGAAAACCGCTTCATCATCATGAAAAAGTGAAAATTCAAGATTTTCATGCGCTAAAGCAACACGCTGAAATTCATCAATCACATGTCTAAATTCAACATTATTATTTTTAAGGAATTTTCTTCTTGCCGGAACGTTGTAAAACAGGTTTTTAACCAAAAAATTACAACCTTCTGCCGTTTGCACAGGATCCTGAAACTGGAAAACTCCACCTTCAATATAAATATTAGTTCCTACTTCTGCATTTTTCTGCTTGGTCTTCAATTCAACCTGAGAAACTGCCGCTATAGAAGCCAGTGCTTCGCCACGGAAACCTTTTGTAGCGATCTTAAAAATATCTTCAGTACCACGAATCTTAGATGTCGCATGTCTTTCGAATGCCATTCTCGCATCGGTTTCAGACATTCCTTTTCCGTCGTCTACTACCTGAATCAGATTTTTTCCAGCATCGCGGATAATCAGTTCTATTTTGGTAGCCTCTGCATCTATCGAATTTTCCAAAAGTTCTTTCACAATGGATGCAGGCCTCTGCACCACCTCTCCTGCCGCTATTTGGTTGGCTACATGATCCGGTAAAAGCTGAATAATATCTGACATAAATTGGTTAATCAACTTACAAAAATAGTCATTCGAAATAAGAATAAAAATAATAAAACCGTGAATTAAAATTTAATTATTAACATTTTCACCCCTTTTTCCACATTGCTCCTGGATTTGCTTTATATTATCAATTAAAAATAACACCCCTTTTCCGTTACAGATCAGGGGTGTTTCACAGCTAGTTTACACAAAATTAATACTGATATTTATATCTCTTATTTAACATTGTCTGTTCTAAAAATGTATTTCGTTGAATTCATTCATGGTTATTATTCCATTACTCTTCAAATACAAGTTTTCTCTTTTTCTCACGTTTTTCCTTAATTTCAGGAATTCCGTGTATCTTATCATACAGATAAGCCAATAGGTTTGGTTTTTTATAGATTTTACTGTATCTGTATTGTGTATTGAAATGTCTTATATGAATTTTATAAGCATCATATCCGATAACCACCAACAAACACAAACTGATGACATAAAATACTCTGAACTCAAGATAATAATACGTTAACCCTGAGAAAACCGCTCCCAAAACATAGGCAAACATGATACTCGAAAGCAATTTTGCTCTGGAAACCAATTCACCATTCTTTCTGAATTTTTTCTGGGTAAACATGGAAACCAAAATCCCCAAATCGGTCGTTGTACCCGTAAGGTGGGTTGTTTTTACCGAAAAATTGGATATACTCGCCGTTAAACCATTCTGCAAGCCAGTTGCGAATAACATTAACGACACCAAATATTCTGTTTCTTCCAGTGTTTTCTGATAATAAAACTGTCCGTAAATTCCGACAAACAATAGACAGATGATCTCTAAGATCAACGGCATTGCATGAGCGAAATATTTACTTCTTTTATTGAAATTAATAACAATAAAATTCGATACAAAACCTCCGAAGAAGAAAAGAAAGATCCATAATCCTACAACCCCAACCTGCGCCCAGTTGCCTTTGCTGATTTCCGCTGCTAAAATGGCGTAATGCCCCGTTACGTTTGAGGTAAAAGAGAGAAATATCAATAGAGATGCTATATTTATAGTACCCGCCGTGAAGGCAGTCAGCGTTCCCAACCTGATGTTGTCTCCCAAAGTCCTGCTGTTACTATAATTCCTTAACATTTTTTAAATTTTAAAATAATTGATAATATTTTAAGCCTCTACAAAGATCTCTGCCAATCTTCCTTTTTCAGGAAGTCTCTGTGGCATCTCAACGGTAATTTCGTGAGATTCTAATTCTTTGCATTTTTTGATATAAGGAACTATGTCAAACTTCCCATTTCCTTTACTTTTAATTGATGGAGAGTAATATGCCTCCTCAATATTTTCTGCTTTCACAAAATTGTTGAATGTTCTCTGAAAACTTCCCGTGAAAATATCGCACACAATCCTATTGATCAAATGTGGATATTTGTTCTTTATTATTCCGTAAGCATCACTGAATTCTCTAGATTTTATCTTACTGAAAATTGTACTTTTTGTCTTGAACAGAAGATCTCTGATAGAATCTCCCATATCGTATCCTGAAACCAAAAGAATATTATATTGATTTTGGTCTTCCGAAGCATCTTTCTCTTTAAGCAACTTCTTCAAAATATTCAAAGACTCAAGAGAGTAATCTGTGGCAATTAAAATCGTTTTGGTCATATTATTAAGATTTAGTTTCGTTATCTTATTTTGATAATACAAAACTAGAACGACCAAATTAGAAGCCCTTTGGAACGGAATTAAAATGTCATTAAAGAGATTAAAATGAGATTAGAAAATTGTTAAGAATGGTTAATAGGAATGATCAATCAACCTTCATTTCGTAGGAATGTAAGCAGAGAACACTCTCTCGTAGATTTTTGTACTTAATCTAATTTCTCTTCGGTTTGCACACTATAAAAATTCGGAAAACGAAGCTGTACGGTTGTTCCTTCGTTTTCATGAGAACTTACAATTAATTCTCCACGGTGCATTCTTACGATGTTTCGAGCCAGAGGAAGTCCGATCCCGTAACCTTCATAGTTTTTGGTATTGGAGGCACGGAAAAAAGGATCATAAATTTTATTCATTTCCTCTCTCGGAATCCCGATTCCGTTGTCTTTTACGATAAGATAAACATCATTATCAGTCGCACCCAAGGAAACTTTAACCTGTTGAAAATTAGAATACTTACAACCGTTACTGATGATATTTGCCGCTGCAAGATGCAATAGTTGTTCATTCCCCTGAACTTTTAATTTTTTAGGGTTATCCGGCAACATACTGATGTCCAAATAGATATTGTTTCGGGAATCAATTCTTCGCAATGTTTCAATCACATCCCAAAGAAGCTGATCCATTCTCACCTTATCCATTTTCTGAATCTTGCCGTCGAATCCGGTTTGAGCGATCATTAATAAAGCTTTGATTTTTTTATCTAATTTTTCAGCTTCATCTAAAATAATTCCCAGCGTTTCCTTGTATTCTTCATTGGTTCTGCTGATAGAAAGCGCCACATCTGCCTCGCCCATAATGGAAGTTAAAGGCGTTCTCAACTCATGGGAAACATTTCCAATCAAATGATTTTGGGTTTCAAAAGAAGTCTCAATACGGTTCAGCATCCCATTAAATGTATCCACCAACTCGTTCAGTTCTTTATTATCGGGCTGAGGCTCAAGACGTAAGTGAAGATTTTCAGAACTGATTTCCTTTACCTTACCTGTAATTTTTAAAATAGGTCTAAATAAGGTTTTAGACAGATAAAAAGAGAAAATCATACTAAAGAAAAGCGAAAGCACGATACAGGTGATCAAAGTTCGCTTCAAAAAGCCTAAATAATAAACCACATAATGGTTTTTGGCAGAAGCTATCGCAATATAATCTTTGTTATCATGTTTGAAGGTTTGCCCGATATAGTAAA
This sequence comes from Chryseobacterium sp. GM_Chr_2, assembly GCF_026540445.1. Lineage (NCBI taxonomy): Bacteria > Pseudomonadati > Bacteroidota > Flavobacteriia > Flavobacteriales > Weeksellaceae > Chryseobacterium > Chryseobacterium sp. GM_Chr_2. The sequence goes on along the minus strand of NZ_JALNUD010000004.1, from coordinate 261,292 downwards.
ACTCTTTATCATTATAATTGGCCTCCCCTTTTTTAACAATACTCTTGAAAAAATAATCCGGAATGTGAACTTCGTGGGAAATTTTTTTATAATTAGAATCCGTCGGAACCGCAAAAACATAATCGCGTTCCATGGGAAGCTCTTCATCATTTAGGCTATTGAGAATATAATTTTCTGGAATATCAAGATCGTCTTTACTTTTTTCAATCTGAACAATTGTCGTGGTACGAATTTTTAATAATTCATAAAACCTTTGATGCGAAAAGTTGACAATCGAAAAATAAACCAATCCACTGAACAGCAATATGATGGCGGTAAACACCAACATTAAAAGCACCATCGTTTTGGTTTGATTTGTAACGACTTTATTAAACATTTCTTAAGGTTTTTTCAAGACATATCCCATTCCTATCACGGTATGTATCAGTTTATTATCATCCTGATTGTCTAATTTTTTTCGTAAATAATTTACATAAACATCCACCACATTGGTCCCTAATTCATAATTAACTCCCCAAACGGCATCCAGAATTTCAGCTCTGGAAATTACCTTTTCAGGATTGTTTAAGAAATATAAAAGTAATTTGTACTCTGTTGAAGTTAATGAAATTTCTTCCCCAGAGCGCGTCACTTTTTTAGTATAATCATTTAAAATTAAATCTGAAAACTGAAAAACATGCTCGTTATCAACCTCTGGTTCAATAATTTCGGGAATGCTTCCATTATTATTACTTCGTCTCAACAAAGACTTTACACGAGCCACTAACTCAATGAATTTAAAGGGTTTAACTAAATAGTCATCGCCACCACTCTCCAGTCCGAGAACAATATTTTCGGAAGTTCCCAAAGCCGTCAAAAAGAGAATCGGAACATGCTTATTTGTTTTTCTGATTTCCTTGCAGGCATCCAAACCATTCATTTCAGGCAACATAATATCCAAAATCACCAAATCGAAATCATTCGACTGCACCAGCTGAACGCCCGTGCGCCCATCAAAAGCCACAGAAATTTCGTATCCGTTTTCCTGAAGTCCCTTTTTAATAAAGGACACCACACTCGTTTCGTCTTCGATAAGGATAATTTTTTTCATTGAAATAAGGAATTAGACAAAAATAGAAAATTTTATTTTGGCTGAAACCCCTATTTCATTTCTTATTTGCTATCGTCGTTTTAAAGATATCTTTTACGTATTCATTTTACTCTTCTTTTACAGTAAAAAATCATTTCGTCGTTCTACAAAAACACAGTAATTTTAAATCCTGAAATATCACTTCAATGAAACTGAAATATCTCTTATTTTCTTTTGCTTCAATCTTAGCTTTCGCTCAAACTCAATTTCAGACACCTTTCGAAAAAGGAAATGGAAATCAGACCGTTACTTATGACGAGATGAATGCGTATTATCAAGATTTAGCTAAAAATTTTAATACGATTCAATATCTGAAAAAAGGAGAAGACGACAACGGAAAATCGATTTATGTAGTTATTTACAATCCGTTTCCTGAGAAAGATTTAAATCAATTAAGAAAAGAAAAGGCAATTCTCTTCGTTAACAACGGCATTCATCCCGGTGAACCGGACGGAATCGATGCAACGATGATGTTGATGCGAGATTTAGCAACAAAAAAAATCAAAACACCTCAGAATTTCATAATCGCGGCGATTTCTGCTTATAATGTAAGCGGCATGCTGAATCGTGGATCATTTTCCAGAGCTAATCAGAACGGTCCTGAAAAGTATGGATTCAGGGGAAATGCTAGAAATTATGATTTGAATCGAGATTTCATTAAAGCAGATACAAAAAATGCGAAGAGCTTTCAGGAGATTTACCAATGGCTGAAACCTGATGTTTTCATTGATAATCACGTGAGTAACGGAGCAGATTATCAGTATACTTTCACTTATATTTCTACTTTTAAAGAAAGGTTGGGAAATGTTTTGGGTGAATATTTTTACAATAATTATCAAGCTAAAAATCTTGAAGATCTGAAGAAACTAGGTTACGAAAGTACGCCTTATGTCAATATTCATGGAGATGTTCCGGAAGTTGGTTTTGCTTCGTTTGAGGATTCTCCGAGATATTCTACGGGTTACACGACTTTGTTCAATTCTTTGGGAACGGTTCCTGAAACGCATATGTTGAAACCTTATGACAAAAGAGTCGATGCAACGTACAAATATATGCTCGTCAATCTTCAGAATTTAGACAAAGATTACAAAAAGATCAAACAGCTTCGAATTGAAAATTTAAAACAATATCAAGCCGGAAAACAGTATGGAATTCGCTGGAAAATCGATTCTACGAAATACTCTACGATGGATTTTAAAGGGTATGAAGGGAAATACAAGCCAAGCGAAATTTCAGGAAAACCAAGATTATATTACGACCGAAACAAGCCTTTCACAAAAAATATAAAGCTGTTCACAACTGCTGTTCCGACAGGTTATATTACGATTCCGAAATATTATGTGATCCCGCAATCGCAATATCGGGTAATTGAAGAATTTAAAAGAAATCAGATCCAAATGAAACCGATTCAGAAAGACAGTACAATTGCTGTTGAATCTTATAAAATTAATGATTTTAAAACCGTAAAAAATCCATACGAAGGTCATTATCTGCATTTTGAAACAACAGTCGACAATTTAAATAAAAACATATCATTTTCTGCCGGAGATTACTTAGTTCCAACAAATCAAGATGGCGTAAAATATATTATTGAAACCTTAGAACCGGAAGCATTGGATTCTTTCTTCAACTGGAATTTCTTTGATGGAATTTTAGCCCAGAAAGAATATTATTCAGCTTATATTTTTGAAGATACGGCGGCAGAATTACTGAAAAAAGATAAAGATTTAAAACAAAGATTCGAAGCCAAAAAAGCATCCAACAAAAAATTCGCCGACGATGGAACGGCTCAGCTGGATTGGGTTTATAAAAACTCTCCTTATTTCGAGGAAAAAACTTTCAGACAATATCCAATTTATAGAGTTTTATAAAACAAAAAAGACGTTTCTAATTGAAACGTCTTTTCATTTTATCTTTTCGGCAACCCTCTTTTTAAAGCGAGTTCTGCTCTTTCGATTGCTTTTTTCTCTTTCCAGTCCATATATTTCTTCTTGAAATTCTTCTTCATGATATCATCAAACTTACGTTGGAAAGTAAGATTCCACAAAGAATGCGCTTTTACTGCCCAAGATTTATCCCAAGCTCTCAAAGAAATAGAGAAACTTCCGTCCAGATATTTCATCCAGTGCCACCAGCCTGTCGGCATAAACAGCGTATCACCATGTTCAAGATAACATTCAATACCCTCTACACCATCTAAGGCAGGGAATTTTGTGAAATCCGGATTTTCGATATCATAATCCTCCAAAGCATAGGTTGCATAAGGAATCTGGTATAATCTTTCTCTCCATTTGTAATCAAAAAGAAGCACATGCTTTCTTCCGTTGAAGTGGGTATGGAAAATATGCGCCATATCGATATCGTAGTGAAGGAAGGTTACCGAACCTTTTCCACCAAAAAACATGGAAGGATATTTATCTAAAAATCCGCCCATTAGATCTTTTGGAGAGATATAATCGTCTAATAATTTTTTAGCATGTTTTATAGGATCAAAAAAGAAAATTCTAAGATCGGTAGGCTCTCTCTGGATAAGATCGATATAATCTTTAAACATCATTTTAGCAGCGGAAGCATTGATGGGAGCAGCGGGATCAGCCTTGGAACTGTCGTATAACGGAACTTCCACATCTCCAACTACTTCTTTCATATACTCCATTGTCCATTTCTGGTAAGCAGGCCACTTTTTTGCCATGTTTTTGATGACAACGGGCTTCCTGGGCTTTAGATATTTTTCTATGAATTCTTCTTGAGTAATATCATCTACAATATCTATAGGCTTTAAATTAATTCCCATCTTATAAATTTTATATTACAAAATTATTAAATAAATAGTTACGTTGTAGCGTTTAAGTTTTTTTTAATCTATGATTCAAATCATTATTTTAAATATTTAGACTAAATAAAAATAATAAAGAATCTTATTAAATAGAATTTTTCTGCAATCCCATTTATTTTCATAAAGAAAGTGCAATTTTTTAAATTATCAGATAAATGCAATTTATTTTAGATAGATTTAGACAATACATTTGTTTTCTTTTATTCATTAAATTATTTTCAAAATAGCCTTTTCCTATGAAATATTTTTCATCAGGAGCTTTTTTGCGCTTTCCGCTATATCTTTTGTTCCGCGTTGCTTCACAAAAGGATGCCGCTGCAATCACGGCTAGGAAATTTGTCTTTTCATTCGATTTGTAAACAATATTCAAAATTTTATCTCCCATAAAATCTAAAAATTTCTAAATAAAACGATGTATTGAATAATTTTATCACTATGTTTGTAGTGATAATTTTCAATTTAACTTTTTAGATTATCTTAGATCTTTACTAAAAGTGTAACAAAAATTCAAAACAGCTAACTAATTACGCAAATAATAATTATGAAAAAGAAGATTTCTTTGTTTTTGATGATATTTTTCTCAGTATTGTCTTTTGCACAAAAAACAGTTTCGGGGAAAATTACAGATGAAGACGGAGTAGCAATTCCCAGCGCGAGTGTGACCATAGAAGAACCAGGAAAAGACGCCATTCTTGCCTACGGAATTACCAACTCAAAAGGGGAATACAAAGTTACTTTTACCACGGCAGAACCCAATGTAGATTTGAAGGTAAAAGCATTCAACCAAAAACCATTAACAAAGCAAATCAGCAATAGCGATCAGAGTTTGAGTTTTAAACTTCAATCTGAAGCTACCGAAATTAAAGAAGTTCAGCTGAAAACAAAGATGATTACCTCACGAGGTGACACCATTGCCTACGATTTGAAAGCATTCGACAGCAAAAACGACAGAACATTGGCTGATGTAATGAAGAAAATCCCCGGAATTGAAGTAAATACCGACGGAAGTATTCTTTATCAGGGAAATGCCATCAATAAATTTTACGTTAACGGAAAAGACTTAATGGAAGGCGGTTATGGAACAATCAATAACTCACTTCCGAAAGATGCTGTACAGAAAGTTGAAGTTCTTGAAAACCACCAGCCGGTAAAGATTCTTTCGGGTAAAGTCCCTTCTGATCAGGCAGCTATTAATATTAAGCTTAAAAATTCAGTAACCATGACTGGTCGTGGTGAAGTAGGAACAGGCTTCGGTGATCCCTGGCTTTGGAATGTGAAGTTAACACCTATGTTTTTCGGACAGAAAAGTCAATGGGTGGTTAATTATAAAACCAACAACATGGGCGAGCAGGTGGAAAATGAAGGTAATATTCTGGCATTTGGAAGCAGCTGGGAAGGAAGAAGAATTAATGCTTCTCAGAACGATTGGCTGAATGTAGAAACAGCAAGTACACCCAATTTGCCCGTTAAAAGATATCTAATGAATAATGTTCATTATTTATCTGCCAACTATCTTACAAATATTGATAAAAAGAAAGAATGGGAGCTGAAGGCAAGTGCTAATTATACCAATAATGCGGTAGAAAGAGAAGATTATAACGAAACAACTTATTTCCCAACGAGCGAAAGACCACAGCAATCTACAGTGGTAATGAGCACAAGAAATAACTTTTATACAGATAAATTAAAAGGTGAATTGATCTTTACTAAAAATGCGAAGAAAGGTTTCTTTAAAAATACCACAAGTTTCAGCCAGTTTTGGAATGCGGACAGAGCTTTTGCAGACAGAGCAGGAAGATCAGGAAATCAATCGGTAGAGTCTCCTACATCGTCATTTCAAAATTCATTGAGTACGATTATCCCTTGGGGAGAAAAGATGGTAAACTTCAAATCATATATCAATTATCAGGATGATCAGCAGACATTGGTTGTTAGCCCGGCAAACTATTTACAGTTACCTTACAAACTTCCAAAAACAGACCCCACAGATCCGAATGAAAAAGATAAATACGGGATTGTAAATTTTGCACCGGGAACGTCGGCAATGCAACAATTTAGATTGAAAACATTAGACACATCACATTCAGCGAATGTTAGCTTTTCTACAAAAGGATGGACATTCACACCACAAGTAGGATTTGATTTTTCAACAGATAAACTCAATACAAATTTTGATGGAGCAGCTATTACAAATCCTGCCATTCCTGGGGACGTTCCGCCTAATTTTAATGATGGTATTTATGAAAACAATCTGAAATTTACTGAAATTGTACCTTCAGCTTCAGTTGGGGTAAATTATAAATCTGAATCATGGAGTGTTTTTGCTAATTTTCCGGCTAATTTCAACAGTATTAAGGCTGAAGACGATCTGAGAGGAGTTTCAAAATCATTAAATAAAACTACATTTACTCCCAACGCATTTGTGCAGTATACATTTGCCTCTTTCTGGAAAGCAAGCGTAAACGGAAATATCAGCAATAATTTTGGAGATGTTCAGACAGCGTATGCAGGATATATGCTGTTAAGCCCAAGAGGATTTAATGTGATGGATCCTAATAATCCGATTCCGCAGACAACTTCTAAAAGTGTAGGATCAAGAATTGAATATAGAAACCCGCTAAATAATTTATTTTTTAATGTAAATTATTCATTAAGTGATAATAAAAGAAATTTGCTTTCTTCTCCAATTTTAGATGTAAATACGGGATCTACTTTAATTAAATATATTGAAAGAGAAAACCACGCAAAAAGCAACAGATTTAATGTAGAAGTAGGTAAATATTTTCCGAAATTTAAAACCAATGCTTCTGTGAGCTACGGAAATACATTGTCAAAATCTGATGCATTCTTAGATGATACTCAATATTTAAGTAAAAATAATACTCAGACTTACGGGTTTAAGTTCAACAATACATATTTTAGCTGGGCAAGTTTAGATTATACGCTTAATTTATCAAGAAATAAACAGGATAATGTTGGTTTAAGTACGACTCAAAGCAGATTAGGAGTAAACTCTGGGTTTAATCATAATTTGGCGCTGTATTTTTATCCAATAGAAAATCATACCATTGGTTTCAACTGGGATCAGGTGAATACAAGTGACGGAATTAATAAGTATAAAAATGCATTTTATGATGTTTCTTATCAGTTTTCATGGTCTAAAAAGAAAATTGATTTTGAATTGAAATGGTTAAATATCGCTAATAGAAAGTTCTTTGAAACTTATAATATCAACCAGTCAACGAACAGTTCTTCTTACACGAAGATTCAGCTTCGACCAAGCCAAGTCATGTTCACCGTAAAATTCAACTTTAAATAAATCACAAAAACCAATCTCACGGAGGTTGGTTTTTTGTTTCATAATCTATTAAAAGATGATGTTACAAACTGATGTTTATCATTGTCTTATTTTTATTTAATTGAAAATCAATAGATTTTAATTTCATTAAAATCAATTCAAAATAAAAAGGCACAAAATCTGTAACAAAAGTTGAGGATAGTGAACTAATTAGTAAACCTTTCAAAATGAAAAAACTTTTTTCAGTATTCTTATTAGCCATTGTAATTTTTGCAAACGCACAGGAAAAGGAAACCGCCAATCGTTTCTTTTATGAATTAACATTTAAACCAAAGAAAGATTCGGCAAAACTTGATAAAGTAATCACGATTTTAGATATTACCGATAAAAACAGATCTATTTATCAGGATTATACGATAATTGCTCAAGATTCAATCATGAAAATTGAATTTGAAGCGATGAAAAAATCTGGAATGATGAAAGATCTTTCAAAGTCGATAAAGTCACCGAAGATTTCAGCCAGAATCTATAAGTTTTATCCAACAATGAAGATTCAGTATGTAGATAAAATCACAAGCGGATTTACGCCAAGTAATATCGGTTACAATGAAGATTTAAAATTAAAATGGAATATCCTTAGCGACAAGCAAAAAATAGGCGAATACAATGCTCAAAAAGCAACAACTGAATTTGGAGGAAGAAAATGGACGGCTTGGTTCTCTTCAGATATTCCGTTTCAGGATGGGCCTTATAAATTTTCCGGACTTCCAGGCTTGATCGTGAAAATTGAAGACGATAAAAAAGACTATTCTTGGGTTTTACAGGGAAACAAGAAAATTAATGATTACACTGAATTCTCTTACGTTGAAAATTTCATGAACTTAAAAGGAGGTAAAGTGAATGAATTATCTAGAGAGAAGTTTGAAAAAACTTACAGCGATTTCAAGAAAGATCCATTTGCAACGATAAGACCAATGATGACTCAGGATATGCTTTCAAAATCTATTCCGGGAATGGATGGAACCATCGGAGACATGATGAAAAAACAGGAAAAAGCATACAAAGATTTCTTCAACGCCAATGACAACCCTATTGAACCTCCTTACGAGAAAATAAAAGTAGGGAATGTAGAAAAAGTAGGACAGGCGAAATAAAAAAGCTTCATATCAACTAAATTATATTTTGTAAAATCAACCCAGATACAGCGATGTGTTTGGGTTGATTTCTTTCATAGAAATCCGTTATTTAGATTAAATTTAAATAACGTATATTTGCAGGCACAAATAATTTGGCTTTGAAAGAGAAGGATTTACATAAGTTGAGCGGATTTCCCAAAAACAAAATGGGAAAAATTGTAGGGTATGATAATGACAGTCTGAAAATGCCCAACAAGATCATTGAAATGGGGCTTCTTCCCGAAACTTTGTTCAGGATTTTGTATCAGGCGCCGTTCAGCGGACCCATGTATGTAGAGTTTGGAGATGAAAAAAGCCGTATTGCTCTTCGTGAGGAAGAAGGAGATTATATCATTGTTGAAGAATTGAATTAATGCAGGACACTCAAAAAAAACAGATACTTTTAGTAGGAAATCCAAACGTAGGAAAATCAACGGTTTTTAATGCACTCAGCAACAAAAAACAGAAAACCGGAAACTACGCCGGAGTTACCGTAGCAAGCCATTCCGGGAATTATACGTATAAGAACGAGGAAGTTGAGATTATCGATTTGCCGGGTTCTTACAGCTTGTATCCAAGTTCAGAAGACGAAGCTATCTTTTCTAAATATTTAATTGATAATCAAAAAGATTACGCCGGAGTTATTTATATTCTTGAAGCACTAAGCTTAAAAAGAGGTCTTCTTTTATTCCAGCAGATTCAGGATTTGGGAGTTCCGATGATTTTGGTGGTGAACCAGATCGATCAGGCGGAAAGAAGAGGAATTACTATTGATATTCAGCAATTCTCAGAGGCATTAGGCATAAAAATTATTCAGACCAATGCGAAAGAGCAAATTGGAATTGATGAAATAAAAGAAGCCGTTTTAAACAACAAATTCTTAAAAACAAATAAAGTTTCATTTGAAACACCAGCAGAGCATAAAGATTTTATTCAGAAATTAGCTTCTCACAAAGGGTTTGATAATGAATATAAAGCCTGGATGAGCCTTTCTTTAGGAACAGATTTAGGCAGAATAGAATCTATTACAGGTTCAATGAACGAGCCGGATTCTAAAAGTTTAGTTCCGAAAAGACTACAGGTTCAGGAAACCGTAAGAAGATACCAAAATGTTGATAAAATCTTATCCAACGTAATCACTAAAAAACCGCAGTTCAAGGAATTATTAACCGAAAAGCTTGATAAGGTTTTGGTTCACAAATTTTGGGGATATATCGTTTTCCTTTTGATTTTGTTGATTATTTTCCAAAGCGTTTTCTTCCTCGCAGCATATCCTATGGATGGAATCGACTGGCTTTTTGGAGAACTGGGGGCTTTTACCTCAGAACATTTGCCGGAAGGGCCAATCAATTCTTTGATTTCCAACGGAATTATTCCGGGTATCGGAGGAATTGTAATTTTTGCTCCTCAAATCGGGATCTTGTTATATTTCCTTTATTTATTGGAAGATTCAGGTTACATGGCAAGAGTTGTTTTCCTTATGGATAGGCTTCTTAGACCTTTTGGATTGAACGGAAAAAGTATCGTTCCATTGGTTTCAGGTACAGCCTGTGCAATTCCGGCGGTCATTTCAACAAGAAATATTGAAAATTTAAAGGAAAGATTGCTGACCATCTTAGTGACACCTTTTATGACGTGTTCGGCGAGGCTTCCCGTTTACAGTATTATTATTGGATTAATTATTTCAGATAAAACATTCTTCGGAATTCAGTATAAAGCCATTGTTTTGATGGGAATGTATTTGCTTGGTTTTGCCGTAGCTTTACTTTCTTCTGCTATTCTTAAAGGTTTTATAAAAAATAAAGGAAAAACCTATCTTGTGATGGATTTACCTACTTATAAAAAACCATTGTTCTTATACGATTTTAAAATGGTTTTGGGGAAAGTTTGGGACTTTATTACCGGAGCTGGAAAGATTATTTTCGTTGTAAGCATTATCATTTGGTTCCTGAGCTATTTCGGACCAAAACAACAACCAGACCAGTTGGTGGCAACCAATGTTGAGCTAGATCATTCTTATTTGGCTAAAATGGGAAAAGGAATTGAGCCAATTATTGAACCATTGGGTTATGACTGGAAAATGGGCGTTGGAATCCTGACGAGTTTCGTGGCAAGAGAAGTGTTTGTAGGAACAATGTCAACGCTTTACAGCTTAGATGATGATGCTCCTGAAGTGAAAGTGATCGATAAAATGAGAAGAGACGTAAAACCGAATGGTGAGAAAGTCTTCAGTTTTGCAACCGGTGTTTCGGTACTCTTGTTTTACGCATTTGCAATGCAGTGTATTTCTACACTTGCAGTAGTCTACAGAGAAACCAAAAGCTGGAAATGGACTGGCTTACAGGTAGCGATGATGACAGGTTTGGCATACTTTGTGTCGATGATAGCATATCAGATATTAAAATAATGGACTCTTCATTAATTTTACAATACGTAATTGTTCTAATAATCGTTGCATTTGCCTGTTACTCTTTATTTAAAGTACTCAGAAAGAATTTTGCACCGAAAAAGTTTAGTTCAAAAAGATCAAACTGCGATAAGGATTGCGGTTGTTCATAACTTTCTGATGAGGTATAAGAAATAATATCTAATTTTGCCTAGTTTTAAAACACCAAATAAATTAGATTAAACTTATAAAACACTCAGAATGTCATTAATAAAAAGTATTTCAGGAATCCGAGGAACCATTGGCGGTAAAGTAAATGATAACTTAACCCCGCTGGACGTGGTAAAGTTTGCCTCGGCATTCGGAACTTGGCTTCAGAATAATAAAAATAAAAAAGATTTAACGTTGATTATCGGGAGAGACGCCAGAATTTCTGGGCAAATGGTTTCTTCTTTGGTGACAGCAACGTTACAGGGTCTTGGGATTAACGTGGTTGATTTAGGACTTTCTACGACTCCGACCGTTGAAATTATGGTTCCGGAACTAAAAGCAGACGGTGGAATTATCCTTACCGCTTCCCATAATCCCAAACAATGGAACGCTCTGAAATTATTGAATGATAAAGGAGAATTCATCAGTGGTGAAAATGGAGCAGAAGTTTTGGCTTTGGCTGAAAGCGAGGACTTCAATTATGCAGAAGTTGATGATTTAGGAAAATATGAAACCAGAGATGATGCTTTTGATATTCATATTCAGCAAATTCTAGACTTGCCGATGGTAGATGTTGAAGCTATTAAATCTAAAAACTTTAAAGTGGTTTTAGATGCTGTAAATTCTACGGGAGGTATCGCAATCCCAATGCTGTTAGATAAACTTGGTTGTGAAACAGTAAAATTGTATTGCGAGCCGACAGGTCATTTCCCACACAATCCTGAGCCGTTAAAGGAACATTTGGGAGACATCTGTGAATTGGTGAAAAAAGAAGGAGCAGACTTCGGAATTGTTGTAGATCCGGATGTCGACAGATTAGCTTTAATTGATGAAAAAGGTGAAATGTTCGGGGAAGAATATACTTTGGTTGCCGTTGCAGATTATTTATTGAAACATAAAAATGGAGTGGCAATTTCAAATCTTTCTTCAAGCCGTGCTTTGAGAGATGTTGCTAAAACTCACAACTCAGAATATTTTGCAAGTGCTGTGGGAGAAGTAAACGTAGTTACTTTGATGAAGGAGAAAAATGCGGTAATTGGTGGTGAAGGAAACGGAGGAATTATTTACCCTGAGCTACATTACGGAAGAGATTCTTTAGTGGGTGTTGCTTTATTTTTAACACATTTAGCAAAGGAAAATAAAACAGTTTCTGAGCTGAGAGCTGGATATCCGAGCTATTTTATGGGTAAAAAGAAAATTGAGCTGACTCCGGAAATAAATGTGGATGATATTTTAACCAAAATGGAAAAAGAATATCAAAATGAAGAGGTTTCTACGGTAGATGGTGTAAAAATAGATTTTGAAAATAATTGGGTTCACCTTAGAAAGTCTAATACAGAACCGATTATCAGAATCTATACAGAGGCTAAATCTCAGGAAGAGGCCGACCAATTGGGTGATGATATGATAGCTAAAATCAATAGTTTGATTTAGAAAAATTTAACAGCTAATTCATCATTCGAAAAAGAATAATTATTAAATTTATAGTACTAAGATTTTCAGAACAGAGTATTTGTATATCTCATCTCTCAAGTCTTAAATCTTAAAACTGGTTTATATTGGAAGAATATTTTGGAAATGAACTTGTAAAAAAGTTCGAAGAAATGATGGAAAATAATGATGAATTCTACTTTGATACAGAAGAGTTAGAAGACATTATTGTTTATTATCTGGAGCTTGGAGACTTTAATTATGCCGATACAGCGGTAACTTACGGTTTAAAGCTTCATCCCAATTCTTTAGATATCAAGATCAAAAAACTTGAAATTCTCCTAGAATGGGAAGAGTATAATACAGCGAAAGACCTTATCGATGAGCTGAAAGGTTCTTCTATGGAAAGCACCGACTTTTTGGTGTGCTACGCAAAGTATTATTCGAATTTAGGAAATCCGAGAAAATCTATTGAAATTTGTAAAAAAGCGTTGGAATTGAAAGAAGAAGAAAACTTCCTTCACAATTTTATCGCGGATGAATATGTGAATCTTGGAGATCCTTTTAACGCGCTTAAACATTACAGAAAAGCATTGAAAGAAGATCCAACAGACGAATACTCTTTGGAAAACGCGATGATTTGTTTTTCGGAACTGAATAAGAGCGAGGAGGCGATTGCCTTTCTTAATGAATATTTAGATGAATTTGCCTATTCAGAAGTCGCTTGGTTTGAGTATGGACAGTTTTATTTCAACAGAAAAAACTACGAAGAAGCGATAAAAGGTTACGACTATTTATTGGCGATCAATTCTAGTTCTGTTGGAGTATATGCTAATAAAGCAGCTTGTTATGAAGCTTTAGGCCAGTATAAAAAAGCTATCGAAGTTTATGAAGAAATGCTGGAATTAGAATATACCAAAGCGTTTACATTTTATAAAGTAGGACTTTGTTATAAGGCTTTAAAACAACCCATTGTAGCGTTAAATTACTTCCAGAAATCGCTGAGAGAAGATCCTCAGTTTTATCTTGCGATGATGGAGCAATCTTATCTTTACGAGGAAATGGGCGGCATGACAGAAGCTTTACATTTTGCGAAAGAAGCTACTTCGTTGAATGGGAGTAATTTAGATTATCAAAAAAGACTGGCGTTTTTGTTCATCGATTCAGGAAAGTTTGAAGAAAGCCTTTCTTGCCTGAAAATTTTGGTAGAAGCAGAACCTACAAGATTTTACAATTGGTATGCTTATTCGGAAGTTTTAATGCTTTTGGGTGAATATGAAGAAGCGATTACAATTTTAAATAAAGCCGTAAAAGTACATCATAGAGCAGAATTGTTTTATCAGCTAAGTAATTGCTATCTGAACCTTAAAGATCAGGAAAAAGGTGTCGAATCGCTTCAGAAAGCTTTAGAATTAGATCCTTCGTTGGTATCGGATATGCAGAAAAAGTATCCGTTCATTAAAGATGAAGTGAAAAAGGTAAAAGCTAAAGTAAAAAAGAAGAATTAATCTTATATAAAAAGAAATCCTGCATCGATGCAGGATTTTTTATTTTTAGTGATTGTATTCGTAAGAATGAAGTTCTAATGGAGAAGATGTACTCACATTCCCATTAGCATCTGTATACGCTTTGGTTTCAGTAACCGGATAACCTTCTGTATTGTAAGTCACAGAAGTATATTTATATGCTGAGAAACTTGTCATATTACTGGCAGCAGACGTCGCAGTAGTTGTTGATTTGTAAGAGCTGATATTATTTTTTATATTAGAAAATATAGCAGACATACCATCCGTTTTTTCATCCGTGTGAATCAACTTATCAAAGCCTTTTACATTTTTAAAAGGATAGTTTTTATCATTATAAGTGTATGTTGATGACTCATTATAAGTTGTAGTTGTTGCGCCTACAGTTAATGTTCCGCTTCCTGAAGAGCTGGTCATATTTCCGTTACTGTAATTATAGATTGTATTCATTACAGGCTGTGGCGAACCTCCAAATATGGTTCTTTTTACCTTAATTGAGTTGGCACTTGTATGTGTAAATTCATTGGTAACAGAAGCTTGTATTGTTATACCATTGCTTGTATATTCTTTATTTACTGCTGTTGCTAAAAGATTATTAGAGTAAGTATATTCCTGAGCTGTTTGCAGTACGTTTCCTTCGTAAAATTTAATGGATGTAATAAAATCTCCATTGTATTCAAAAACGACTTTATCACTAGAGTTACTTGTACTTACTAAGGTAGTGATTTTTGTTCCGTCATAATTGATTTTCATAGATTCTCCATCAATAGTCATTTTTACCGGAAGAATAGCCGTTTGTTGTGTAGGATCTGTGTTGTTTGTAACGGTGTTGTCATCATCGTCTTGGCCGCAAGAAAGCGTAAGAAAGGCCATTGAGCCTAATAAAATAATTTTTTTCATGTCTTATTAATTTTAAGAGCACAAATATAAATTAATTTACAACATACTGTTATTTTTTTTGCTTACTTCTTAAAAATATTAATCCAGCGATGATAATTCCCGCACCAAAGAACTGCATTGTTGTTAATCTGTCACCATCCAAAAAGCCCCAAATAATAGCCACAATCGGCATTACCAAAGTGACCGTTGAAGCAAAAAGTGGTGTTGATACTTTTAACAATCGATAATTCATCATCATCGCCAAACCGGTTCCGAAAATGGAGAGTAAACTCACGAATAATAATCCTGTTAAATTATTTTCATCCAAACTAAAAGTTGAAAAAAATCCTGAAAATGCCAACGCAATCACTGATGGTAAAAATAAAACGAAAGAAAAGACAAAAGCAGATAAAACCGTTGAAGAAACTTCCATTAATTTAGATTTTACCGTTGTTGTGCTTAATGCGTAACAAAAAGTAGCTAAAAGTAATAATAAGATCGGAAGTAATTTAAACGAACCGCCTTCTCCGTCACCACCTCCAAAAGCCAATAAACAAACGCCTGTAAAGCTTATTAAAGTCCCGATAATCTGTTGTTTTGTCGTTTCAAACTTCCAGATCAAA
This sequence comes from Chryseobacterium sp. GM_Chr_2, assembly GCF_026540445.1. Lineage (NCBI taxonomy): Bacteria > Pseudomonadati > Bacteroidota > Flavobacteriia > Flavobacteriales > Weeksellaceae > Chryseobacterium > Chryseobacterium sp. GM_Chr_2. Next base: position 245,802 of record NZ_JALNUD010000004.1, on the reverse strand, counting down.
GAACCGACAATAATCACGAAAATCGGCATCATTGAGTTGATAATTCCTGCAATACTGCTGCTCACCTGAGTTTCAGCAATCGGAAATAAAAACATTGGAATAAAGTTTCCCGTAAAAGCAGCTAATATTAACCATTTTAAATGTTTCTTAGGAAATAGTTTATATTTTGAAATCGCTACAGGCATCAAGATGATTCCCGCGATTAAAACGCGCAATGCACCTACCTGATAAGGATTGAAGTGTTCTAAAGATTTTTTAATTAAAATGAAAGAAGATCCCCAGATAATGCTCAGCACAACCAAAAGAATCCATTTTTCTTTATCTGCGTTCATTGTTTTTGTGTAAAATTTTTAAAAATTCTCTTTTGGAAATCATTTTCGCACCGAGACTTTCCAGATGCTCTGTATGAGACTGACAATCAATGAGTGAAAGGTTATTTTTATTACTTTCAACAAAATGAATAAAACCTGCCTTGGAAGCATTGCTTACCTTGGCAAACATACTTTCACCACAAAAAACATCGCCCACCTGCAAACCGTAAAATCCACCAACCAGTTCTCCGTTTTGCCAGACTTCTATGCTTTTTGCTAAACCATATTCATGAAGCTGAATAAAAGATTCCATCAATTCATCAGAAAGCCAGGTTCCCGTTTGCCCTCTTCGGTTGATTTCCTGACAATTTCGAATAACTTCCCGAAAGTTCTGATTTTCTGTAAAATTGAAAACATTTCGATCCAAAATCTTCTTCATTGATTTTGAGATTTTCAATTCACTCGGAACCAGAATAAATCTTGGATCGGGGCACCACCAAAGAATTTCCTCGTCAGGATTATACCACGGAAAAATCCCCAACTGATAGGCAAACCAAAGCCTTTCGATGGACAAATCTCCACCAAAGGCAATTACCCCTTCGTGCCCGTCGTACAGTTCCGGATCGGGAAATGAAATTTCGTTTTCGTCTAATCGAACCATTGCTAGAAAAAAAATCCCACTTCATAAAAAGTAGGATTTGTATTGATTGTATTCTTTTAATTAGAAAGGCAAATCGTCATCATCATCTCCCGCGAAAGGATTTTCGTTGGAAACAGAAGATGCAGATTGAGAAGGTGCCGCCTGAGTAGGCTCAGAAGCGTTATCAAATACTTTTTCTACTCTCCATCCTGTAATAGAGTTGAAGTATTTCGTTTCACCTTGAGGAGAAACCCACTCTCTTCCTCTGATGTTGATTCCCACCTTTACATTTTCTCCTTCTTTCAAATTATCTAATAAACTGATCTTATCAGACAAAAATTCTATGTTTATCGGTTGTGGATACTGTTCCTGAGTTAAAATAACCATTTCTCTCTTTTGGAAACCACTCGCAAATGTTTGAGGGTCAAATATTTTCTTTACCGTTCCTTGTAATTCCATATCGTAATTATTAACGTGGTAAAAGTAAGAAAATCAATCGTAATAAAGGGTACGAGAAAAAAAAAATGTAAAAAATTTATTTTTTTTTACTGAAAAGTTTGGAGATAAAAGAATTTATCCTATCTTTGCACCACTGAAAACGAGAAAACGAAACAAGTTCTTTAAAAAATAAGTTTTAGTATAAACAACGCGGATGTGGTGTAATTGGTAGCCACGCCAGACTTAGGATCTGGTGCCGAGAGGCGTGGGGGTTCGAGTCCCTTCATCCGCACAGTATGCGAAAATAGCTCAGCTGGTAGAGCACAACCTTGCCAAGGTTGGGGTCGCGGGTTCGAATCCCGTTTTTCGCTCCACTCCATGCCCTGGTGGTGGAATTGGTAGACACGCAGGACTTAAAATCCTGTATCTTCGGATGTACGGGTTCAAGTCCCGTCTGGGGTACAAGACCCTCTGTAATTTATTACGGAGGGTTTTTTGTTTTTATCTCAAAAGTTTTGCTTAATATTCTTAGCCTCGGAATCTATTTTTACCCTCTTCTGAACATTATAATCACATATTTTCCGTTTTAAATATTTAGATTTGCTATTCTGAAAGAAAATAAGCGGGATGAATAATCTATGCTATTTATTTTCACGAAAGATTCTTCATTCATCAGCATGACAAACTTGATGTCTATTTTTATTCTATTCTCGCGGATTGTACAGATTGCGCAGATGTTTATGCTTAAGGCTTTATCGGTTTTTAGTTCTAACATTATAGTTATTTCTCCCTTTTTCATAAGGATATAAAGTCGGAAGCGGATCGCTTTGCCAGAATTCTTTGGTTTCAACATCCATTATCGTCAAAGCTCCCGTGAAGGCTGCTCCGGTATCCAAATTCCATATATTTGCTTTGTTTATGGGCTCTTTAATTCCCAAATGTAAAGTTGGCGTATGACCAATGAAAATTTCACTATACAGAAGCAATCTTTTAGGGTATAATTCGGAGTTTTTAGACAGCTTTTTATCCATCGCAACAGCAGTTTCCCAAAGGGTTCTATCCCAACGGTAATTGCTGGAATAAACTTCTTTTTCAGGACCATGCATAGACGAATAACCGGCATGAATAAACAACCGGTTTTCTTCGTCGATGTAGTAATTTTTCATTCGTTAAAAAAATTCAAGATGAGTTTTCAAATCTTCCAGAGAATACTTAGAGTAACTGTCGACTGTACTTTGTCCACCGTTGAAAAGCCACACATCAGGAGCTGTTCCAAAAGAAAGCCAGTCTTCTATCCAAGCATCATGATTTCCTTTGATGAAAATACATTCCTGTTTTTCGGAAAGCTCCATTAAAAATTGAATGATTTGAGAAGATTCGCTCCAACCATCAACATAATCTCCGAGGAAAATTAATTTATCGTTTTCAGTTACGTTGGCTTTTTCCAAAACCTGTTTCAACGCTTTGAATCCTCCGTGAATATAACCGATTGCTAATATTCTTTTCATTTAATTTGAAATATATTTTGCATCAACAAAATCCGTCAGCCAAACATTATTTTCGGAAAGATAGAAGTCTATTCCGTTATCAAACATTTCTTTTGTTTTGATAATTAAAATAATCGGTTTTCCGTGGCGCATTCCGACTTTTGTTGCGGTTTCTTTGTCCTGACTGAGATGAACATGTTGCCGGTTTCTTTTTTCAATTCCATTTTCAAAAATAGAATCGATATTTGCTTCTGCCGTTCCGTGATACAGAAATTCGGGCGGTTGTTGCGGTTTCAAAGCCAAATCAATATCAATCGAATGCCCTTGGTTTGCTCTAATTTTAGTTTTATCTTCATTAAAAATAAAACGTTTTTTATCATTGGTTTCCACAATTTCTTCGAGTTGTTCAAAGGTAAGACCTTGATGAGACTCTCTTTTTGATTTTGTTATTAATTCATCAACACTTGTCCAACCGTTTTCATCTAAATTTAAATTGATGATTTCGGGTTTATGTCTTAGAACTAAGCTGATAAATTTGCTTATTTTTTTCTTTTGTTGTTCGTTCATGGTTTATGTTTTTTTTATTTCATTAATTTTTTATCTAATTTAATACAGAGTTCTTCTATATCTTCTTTTCTAGCAAGCACGGAAACCCATTCCTCAGGAATATTTTCAAAACCATAATAAATTCCTACAATTCCACCCGTGATTGCTCCCGTTGTGTCCGTATCTTCTCCTAAATTGACTGCTTTCAAAACAGCTTCTGAATAACTTTCAGAATTTAGAAAACACCATAATGAGGCTTCTAAACTGTGAAGAACGTAGCCGCTTCCTCTAATCTCATCTTCTGAATATGTTGAAATATCATTCCTTAAAACTTTATCAAAAAGCTGAATCTCCTTTGGGTTAAAGTTTTGATTTTCTGCAAATTCCAAAGCTAACTTTTGTATATGATGAAAAGCCTCTCTTTTATCTTTTCCTTTAATCAATTCAATCGCAAAAATCACATAGACAAAACAGGCAAAAACAGAACGGAAATGTCCGTGAGTAATTGAAGAAACTTCTTTTACTATTTGATATAATTTTTCAATATTTTCTTCATCTTTAAGATAAAATGCCAAGGGAAGCGTTCTCATTAAAGAACCATTTCCATTATCTTCTTCAAAAATATTTCCTGAAAATCTGGCACTTTCACCTTTAATCAATCTTGCGATAGAATGTCGTGTTGTTCCGCCAATATCGAAAAGCCTTCCGTGAGCCGTCCAATGTCCATACTTATTCCATTTAACAAAACTTTGTCCGATTTTTTCTAAATCATAACCTTTCGTCAATTCCTCTGCAATACAAAGCGTTAATGAACTATCGTCGCTCCAAGTTCCTTTCGGCTGGTTCCAAGATCCGAATTCCTGCATTTCTGTAACAGGAAACATTTTTAACGTTTCTCTACTTTTAAATTCCACCGGAACACCCAAAGCATCGCCAATACAAACTCCAAAAATTCCTGCTTTTACAATGTTTTCCATTAGGCAAGATTTAACAATTTATCGTACAATAATTTCATTCCTTTGGTTGCGGTTTCTTTCATGACAACGGCTCTTTGTCCGTATCCGAAACCTGTTTCGTTGGGGTTGATGACAATTAAAAGACAATCGTCTTTGATATCATGAATCAATCCTGCAGCAGGATAAACCTGCAGAGATGTTCCGATTACCAAGAAAATATCTGCTTCTTTTGCTTTTTTTGAGGCTTTATACATCAATGGAACATCTTCTCCGAACCAAACAATGAAAGGTCGCAATTGAGCCCCATCTTCGGCTTTATCTCCGATATTGATGTCGCTTTTTTGTTCGTAAATCAAACCTTTATTATTGCAAGAACATGACTTGAATAATTCTCCGTGAATGTGGATGATATTTGTAGAACCTGCTCTTTCGTGCAAATCATCAATATTTTGTGTGATAATCTGAACATCGAAATGTTTCTCCAAATCAGCAATTAATTTGTGTGCATCATTCGGTTCCACTTCATGAAGCTGGCGACGTCTCTGATTGTAAAATTCCAAAACCAAAGCTCTGTCTTTTCTCCACCCTTCCGGACTTGCAACATCCGTTATACTATGATTTTCCCAAAGACCATCTCCGTCTCTGAAGGTTTTTATTCCGCTTTCGGCACTGATTCCGGCGCCAGTTAATATGGTTAGTTTTTTCATTTGTTTTTTGTTTTAGTTTTTAAACGCAAAGCTCGCAAAGATTTTATTTAAAAAATACACCGTGTATTTTCGTTCGCAAAGGCGTTTCACTCAGTAAAAGATTATGAAATTAATCTTCAATTTTCATAAAATTTGTTGTTTTTCCAGTTTTCAACATTTTTAACCCAAGTTGGAATTCTGTTTTCATCGCAACATAAAATACTTACTCCTCCAGCCATTGCACAAGTTGTATCTCTGTCGCCCAAAGCTGAAACGGTATTCCAAAGACATTCTTCAAAGTTGTTTCTGTATCTTGAAAGCATCCAGATAACAATCGGAACGGTATCCTGAGCGGTCATTTTGGTTCCATTCCCTAAAGTTCTGACTAATAATTCAATACTTGGATTTCCATCTAAATATAAGGCTTTGTTCAATTTACTTTTCATATCGGAATCATCTAATTCATCCTGAACTTTTTGAATAAAATCCTGTTGATTAAATTTTATTAAGCCTAATTTTTCTTGAACTGCAAAAGCCGCCGCCAACGCAATTGCTTTCGTTCCTTCAATCGCCTCTTTGTTTGCATGAGTTACTCCACAGGAAAGTTCAGCGTTCAATTTAAGTTTATCAAAATCATCATAAAAATAAGCACCAATCACCGAAGCTCTCATCGCTCCGCCATTTCCCATCGAGCCTTGTCCTTCAAACTTTGAATATGAAATTTTTTTCCAATTGTCTCCACTTTTTACTGCTCTAAAATATTGATGCATTGAAGGTCCGTAACCTCTGTTGATATCTAAATGGTAATTTTTGGTAAACTCTTCTGCTAAAAAATCCTGATTAATCTCTTCAAATTTTTCCAAAGATTTGAAAATAGCAATTGCCATAATCGTATCATCGGTAAAATCCAAAGAACTTTCTGGAATAGTTCTCTGATGAATATAACTTTTCATCAAACTTTCTTCTCCGAAAAAACTTTCTCCAAAAGCATCGCCTATGGAAATTCCTGTCAGTGATTTTGAAGCGAGTAAGAGTTTATTTGTTTCCATTATACTTCTTCAAATGGCTTTATCATCTCTTCCTTCTTCGTGAGAATCGCGAAAACCACTTTTTTAAATTTATTTTTATACTTTCCGTGAAGGTATTTTTTAAATAATTCCGCGATTTCTTTCGGATCATTTTTAAAAACACCGCAGCCCCAAGCTCCTAAAATTAATGTTTCATTCCCATGACTTAAAGCCAAAGCCAGCATTTTATCTGTTCTTACATCCATTGCTCCGAAAATTTCGTGAGCTCTTTCCGGTTCCTGACGTTTTACAACTCCTGCATTCACCGCCGGAGACGTGATGAAATTACACAAAACAGGTTTCGGCAATAATTCGCCTTTATCCTTTCTGAAAACCGGAACTTTCGGACTGTAAATCATCATATCGGTGTAAAAACAAGATTCCATTGCACGATGAATTTTGTAATAATCCCAACCTTGAAGCAGGCTTTCATGCAATCCTGAAGTTCTCGCCAGACTTTCTTCCTGAGCTTCGGCTCCGTTGATGAAACCGCCGCCCGGATTTTTTGCTGATGCGAAATTCAGACACATGATTTTTTCCTGATTTTCTTCTTCGGCTAATTGTAAAATCGCTTTTAAAGAACTGCATCTCCAAACTTCAAATTGCGTTTCAAAATGGGTTTTGGGAAGTTCGTTGTTTGCGATTTCCGAAAGTTCTTCAGGATAAAACAGAACTGTTCCTTTTTTGGAAAATTCAAGTTCGTTTTCTATATTTATTTTTTCGTTGTGTTCGTTTATATAATATTTCTTGGCCAGGATATCCAATGTATCTTTTGCCATTCCTTTATTGGTCATCGTTAGTTTTTTATGTTTAATAGTAAATTTTCTATCGCTTCATTTGCCGCTTTTTTGAAATCTTTTCCCATGAAAACTTTGGTCACTTCAATATTTCCAACAATTGCCTGATTGAATGTCTCTAATTCTTCTGAAGGAACCCAAAGTTCATTATGATTTCTTGCTCCGACATTTTGTGAAGGATATTGATTGACAACTTCTTCCAACACTTCAAACTTCGTTACAAAACCTAAATAATTTCCAGCCTCGTCTCTTGTGTTCCATTTTTCTGCGATTTCGGAAGCGTAATCTTCATCTAAAACAGGATAGAAAATGGGTTGCCATTCTAATCTTGGAGGAAATATTTTGAAATTATTTTCGATAATTAAAATCATTTCTTTTTCTCCGACGGGTCTGTATAGTGTTTTTGTTTTCATAGTTGTGCTTTTTTATGTTTTTAATTTGTTTTTTAACGCAAAGTCCACTAAGCTTTTCTTTTTAAAACTTGATGTGTATTTTTAAGTTCGCAAAGGCGTTTCACTTAACTAAGCTCTCAAAGAGTTTTTATGATATCAAATTTCAAGTGATTAATTTATTCAAAATCATAGACATATACCTCTACATTATTTTTTAGCAAAGTTTTTTCGATAATTGGTTCGATTTCGTCCCATTTTCCGCCTGCTAAACCACAACCAATTCTCGGCATATGAATACTTGCATTTAATTTTAAGGCTTCATCTGCCAATTTTTCAAGACACTTTTCAACAGCTTCATAACGAATCGGCGGAATTCCTTTTGAATTGGTCACAGTTTTATGCTGACCGATCATATTGCAAACCCAAAGATCATTTTCGACTTGAACGATTTGGATTTCTCCAAGTGTAAAACTTTCACCGTTTTGAAACCACTTTCTGTATTCTTTTTCAGGCTTTTTCCATCGATTAGAAATTGCTAACACAAAACCTTTTCCCCAACCTCCAATATCGTTGCAAATATGAGTAATGATCTTATTTCCTTCTGTCTGCGGATTTGTTACGTCTCCTTTTAAATATTTTATAGTTTTCATGGTTATTATTTATTTAAATTTTGGCTAAAGCCGTTGGATTTTTTTCATGATGAAAATGGGCTAAAGCCCATTCCTATTGATGTTATGATTGTTTTTTATTCTTAATTTTATTTTTTAACGCAAAGTCCGCAAAGATTTTCTTTTTAAAACTTGATGTATATTTTTAGGTTCGCAAAGGCGTTTCACTTAACAAAGATCACAATGTTTTATCAATTCTTTTAAAATCCTTTGAATAAGGAGAATAAGATCCAAAAATTTGATCAAATTTCACCTTAAGATTTTCTGTTTTAAATGCTTCATCCAACTGGTCCAAACAAGTCACCACCAGATTTTTCTTTTGGGCAACAACGTAGGCTTCATCCAATTTCAAGGCATAATTTAATAAATCATAATTTAAATCTCCAAAACGCAAATCCTTTTGAAATTCATTAAAAGTACAGGTTTCTTCTTCATTATTTTTCAGATTTAATGATTTTTCATTGCTCATCCATCCGCTTCCGTGACGGGTTGAATAACTTCTTGTCACGTAAAACATTTCTATATCCTCAATTTTTAATAATTGACAGATTTCATAAGCATTTTTTGAAGTCGTATTTGCAAAAGTTACATTCGGAAAAACGCCATGATCCATGTCCAACAAAACTCCTTGGCTACCTTCAAAAATAAGATGATTAAATGATTTTAAATAATCATAACCTTCTATTTTCCAATCAATTTTATCGATTACTTCTAAAAAATCCTGCAAAGCATTTGCAATTTCTTCTCCTTCTTCAAAACCGTAATAATTGGCGATTCCTTTTAATTTTTCAATCAACATTGTTCTTGGAGCAATTAAATCGATGGCAAATAATTTAAACGGACTTTCATTTCTTTTCATTGTTGCGCCGACTCCTTTTCCGCAAGTTCCGTGCTCTAAGTTTTTAGCATTCTTTCTGTTGTATAAAACATCAAAAGGTGTCGTTACTTTTGCTAAAGGATGGATTGTCAATTCAATATTTCCATTTTTCTGAACTAATTCTTCCCTTTCATTGAATAAAAATGTCGGATGAATTGTGCAATGTTCTGTAAAATACGAAGGCAAACCACGCAGCGCTCCACTCGCAAAGCTGGAATGAATGTGTTTTTTATCATCAATCATCACCGTATGCGCCGCCTGTTGACCTCCTGAAAACCGAATAACTACAGACTCAGGATGTTGCTGAGCCAGAAAATCGGTTGTGATGCCTTTGCCTTCGTCACCAAATCCTAAGCCTATAATTATTTGTGCTGTTTTCATTTTTAATACATTTGAATATTATCTAATCCTAAATTCTCTGTCGTTTTCGTAAAGTTATCTTTAAATTTACTACAAACCACATCTTTAATCACCTTCGGAACATCTCTGTAATCTTCGATAGATAAACAGTTTTGTCCTAACAGATCTTTCCAACCTTTATCCGCATTCACCGCCTGTCCGGAATGCAGAACGCTGATGTGAAAAACTTCATATTTCTTCTGAGCTTCGGCCAACAGTTCCGTATGTTTAAAAGTTTGTTGACCCGTTCCCATGATTTCTCTGATTGCAGAAGCTGGGAGTGTTTTAAGACAAGGTTCATCACCCACGGTGAACAATAATCCTTTTTGATTTCTTTTTTCAAAAGCATCTGTTCTTGTGTGAAAAGCGGCAAAATACCAAGCTAATAAATAACTTTCTCCTGCATTTCCTCCACCTCCAGACTCGATATAAGTTCTTGTTAACCACATATCAAGCTCTTCATCTCCCGATTCAAACTGACCAACCTGTAAAGGATAACCGTCACATTCATGATCTCCGATTCCCAAGAATAAAAGTGCCAGATCCGGAACACCGCCCTGGATAATTCCGCCCATCAGTTTCGGAAGACCTTCCTGAATCAAATCATAAGGAATATGTCCCATACTTCCCGTTACGTCTAGTCCTAAAATAATCGGAACTGAATTCGGATGAACCGCAGAATCTCTTGATTCTCTGAAAGAAATACCGTTTGGATTCATCGATTCATGTGCTTTTCTCTTTGCATTCTGCGTGAAAATTTCACTTGCAGATTTTGATGCATATCCTGCTTTCTTTGCTCTGTCAAAACGAGCGTCCATGTCGTATCTTGTACCTCCCATAACTTAAATTTTTTTTCCAAATAAATATTCAAATCTTGCTCTTGTTAATTCCAATTGAATATTTAAATTTCTGATTGCTAATGATAATTCTATGTCTTTCTGAACGAATGCTTCCGGCTGAAAATCAGCGAATGTCAAACTGTTTTTGTCTAATGGACTGATGTCGATCAGGCCTTCCTGTTCTCTTTCCAGTCTTTTGATCTTTAGTTCAATATCTTCTACTCTTCGCCTGTAGATCAGCTCTGCATCTTCTCCGATAATTCGGGCACGGTCATCTCTTATCTGGTCATTATTTCTTTGTAATGACTCGATGAATCTGGGTTTTAGGTCTTCTTTCATAATTCATTTTTTTTGTGTTGTTTTTACGCTAATTAAAAACTGCATGGTTTTGTCTTAATTCTTTTCGAATTATTATTTTAATCAGCTTTTTATATTAATATTTTGTGTTTGGTTATTGTGTTTTTTACCCTCTTAATTCATCCCTCACTTCCATTAAAGCAAATCCCAATAAATTTTCACCATCCCATTGTAATGGGTTTTCTGCTCTTGGATCGGTTTCCAACATTCCGATTCCCCAAATTGCATCGTATGGGCTCGCTTCAACCAAAATTTTATCATTTGTTGAAAGTAAAAATTGCTTAAACTTTTCATTTTGAGAAAATTTCAGAAAATTTCCTTGTTTTACGATTTCATATTTATGTTCATCCCAAATTTTCGGGTCAAAGTTTTTGACTTTTCTTCCTAAACTTTTTGCTTGATTTGGAGTTTCTGCTTTTAAAATTCGTTCTAAAATTTCATTATCATTAAATAATTTCGCTTTTCCAGCCATCATATAATGTTCCGCAGTTTTATAGCTCATTCCATCTTCTTTAAACTCAAAAGGAAACCATTGACTAAAACATGCCTTTGTAATTTCATCTTTCACTGTATGTCCCCAGAAGAATAGAAATTCTTGTTTCTCTTTTTTTTGAAATCTTTCAATGATGTTTTCTACTGTGTATTTCACGATTGCGTTATTGTTACACAAATGTAAAGAAATATAATTTTATGAACCAAATTTATTTGCGTTAATTTTACACTAATAAATTTAATTAATTGATTTTCAATAGTAAAAATATTTTAAAGATAATTAGTTATGCTAAAGAATAGCCCCGAATGCATGAATAAATTTTCTATTGTTTGGCTTTTTTTTAGACTAAAAAACGTGAATCAGGAGCAAAAAAAATTATTTGATTTCGAAATAAAATCCTTGTTCTTCCAATTCTTTATATTTTTCCTGATTGAAAGTAAACAATTTTCCGGGTCTGCCGCTGCCTTCTTTTTTTAAGGTATTGGTATCATTTAACAATCCGTAGCTCATGATTTTTTTGCGGAAGTTTCGGCGGTCGATTTCTTTTCCGATGATTGTTTTATACAAATTTTCAAGATCTGAAAAAAGAAATTCTTCATTGAGAAGATTAAAACCAATGGGCTGAAATTGAAGTTTTGTACGCAGCCTTTTTAGTGCCATATCAATAATCGTTTGATGGTCAAAAGCCAATTTTGGAAGCTTATTAATGCTAAACCATTGCGCATCTTCGGCATCAGAATCGGCAAATAGTTCATGATAAGAAGGATTCACCAAGCCCAAATAAGCGATCGAAACAACCCTATTTCGCGGATCGCGACCCACATTTCCAAAACTGTATAATTGCTCTAAAAAATCAGGTTTTATGCCTGCTTCTTCATGAAGTTCTCTTTTTACCGCATCATCCAAATTTTCATCATCCAAAACCAAACCACCCGGAAGCGCCCATCCTCCTTTGAAAGGCTCAATATTTCTTTTAATCAACAGAAGCTGAAGATCTTTTTTATCAAAATATCCGAAAATAACTGCGTCTACAGCGACTTTTATGTCTTGTAATTTTTTTGGAGACTCCATTGTATTAATTTGCGTTGTGAATACACAAAACTATAACAATATTTTTTATTCTGAAAATTTATTGAATTTCATTTTGGAGAAAATAAAAAAATCCGCAGAAAAATCTGCGGATTTATATTTTAAAATCATCAAAGATGATTAATCATTCAGCTTCAAAACAGCCATAAATGCCGACTGCGGTACTTCTACTCTACCAATCTGCTTCATTTTCTTCTTACCTTCTTTCTGCTTTTCCAAAAGTTTACGCTTTCTGGAAATATCTCCTCCGTAACATTTTGCGGTAACGTCTTTTCTTAAAGCTTTAATCGTCTCTCTTGCAATAACTTTCGTTCCTAATGCTGCCTGAACTGCAATATCAAACTGCTGTCTCGGGATTAGTTCACGAAGTTTTTCACACATTCTTTTACCTATGTAATATGCGTTAGAATCGTGAATTAATGAAGACAATGCATCCACCATATCTCCGTTGATCAGGATATCCATTTTTACCAATTTAGAAGCTCTAAATCCGATTGGATGATAATCGAAAGAAGCATATCCTTTAGAAATAGATTTTAATCTGTCATAGAAGTCGAAAACAACCTCAGCCAAAGGCATATTAAAAATTAACTCTACTCTTTCTGAAGTTAAGTAACTCTGGTTAACTATCTCTCCTCTTTTTTCGATACAAAGCGTCATTACCGATCCAACGAAATCAGATTTTGTAATGATAGAAGCTTTAATATAAGGCTCTTCTACTCTGTCCATTGTGGAAGGATCCATCATTTCAGACGGGTTGTTGATCAGGATTGGAACATCCGGTTCTTTTTTGGTATAACCAAAATAAGAAACGTTTGGAACCGTCGTGATGACGTTCATATTGAACTCTCTATCCAATCTTTCCTGAACGATTTCCATGTGAAGCATTCCTAAGAATCCGCAACGGAAACCAAAACCAAGAGCTGCAGAACTTTCCGGTTCGAAAACTAAAGAAGCATCATTTAATCTTAATTTTTCAAGAGAGAATCTTAACTCTTCAAAATCCTCAGAATCAATTGGATAAATACCTGCGAATACCATTGGCTTTACTTCCTCAAAACCTTCGATTGGTCCTGCAGCAGGCTTATCAAAAGAAGTGATGGTATCACCTACTTTTACTTCACGGGCATCTTTAATCCCTGAAACCAAATATCCTACATCTCCACAACCTACAGTTTTCTTTGGAACCTGCTTCAACTTCAAAGTACCTACCTCATCAGCTCCATATTCTTTACCTGTAGCGAAGAATTTAATTTTTTCGTTTTTTGTAATGCTTCCGTTTACCACTTTAAAATAAGCCTCAATTCCTCTGAAAGGATTGTAAACTGAGTCAAAAATCAAAGCCTGAAGCGGTGCATCCGGATCTCCAACCGGAGCAGGAATTCTTTCCACAATTTGCTCTAACAAATGGTGAACACCTTCACCTGTTTTTCCTGAAACTCTCAAGACATCCTCATATTCACAACCAATCAAATTCATGATTTCGTCAGTTACTTCTTCAGGATTTGCAGAAGGAAGGTCAATTTTATTTAAAATCGGAATGATCGTTAAATCATTTTCCAACGCCAAATACAAATTACTAATTGTTTGTGCCTGAATGCTTTGCGCAGCATCAACAATAAGAAGTGCCCCTTCACAAGCAGCAATTGAACGGGAAACTTCGTAAGAGAAATCAACGTGTCCTGGTGTATCAATTAAGTTTAATATAAATTTTTCGCCTTTATATTCATAATCCATCTGGATCGCGTGAGACTTAATCGTAATCCCACGTTCTTTCTCCAAATCCATATCATCCAGTGTCTGAGACTGTAATTCTCTTTGAGTCACCGTATTGGTATACTCCAAAAGACGATCCGCCAAAGTACTTTTACCGTGGTCAATATGAGCGATTATGCAAAAATTTCGTATGTTTTTCATTTAAGAACCTTGTAATTTGCAAAGATAGCAAAATGCGGGATAATTCCTCATTCTTAATTTTAAATCTGATTTAAACACAAATAGCACAAATTTTTCACACTAAAAACACGAATAAGAAAGCCTTTCATTTAATTTAAACCATTAAGATTTTGGTTAAGAAGTTTAGGATATTTTAGATGGCTTCGTTTTTAGCAGCTGCACTTAATTAATCTTAATAACTTAAATGATCTTAATGGTTCAAAACTTTATTTTCAAAATCTGTGTAATTTGTAAAATTATTAGTCATATTTGTTTTTAAATTAGCCCAAACTTATTTTAGCTCATGAAAAAAGTTCTTTTACTCCTTTTCATTATTTCTTTTGCACCATTTCAATCACAATGGATTGAAAATGCACCTCAAAATCCTGAAGAATTTGTAAATCCGTTGATCGGAACACTTTCAAAACCTTCTCTTTCTAACGGAAATACCTATCCGGCAGTTGCTGTTCCTCACGGAATGAATCTGTGGACACCACAAACCGGAAAAAACGGAAACGGATGGCAATACACTTACGATGCCGATAAAATACGAGGAATTAAACAGACCCATCAACCTTCACCGTGGATGAATGATTACGGAATGTTTTCCATCATGCCGATGACAGGGAAAATGCGCTTTAATGAAGAGGAAAGAGCAAGCTGGTTTTCTCATAAATCAGAAGTTTCAAAACCTTATTATTACAGTGTTTATTTGGCTGATCATAATGTTACGGCAGAACTTACTCCAACAGAAAGAGCTGCTCAAATGCGTTTAACCTATCCTGATTCCGAAAATTCGTGGTTTGTGATCGATGCTTTTGATAAAGGTTCGAGCATTACGATTATTCCTTCTCAAAATAAAATTATTGGTTATTCAACACGATATTCGAGAGGAAAACTGACTAATTTCAAAAACTATTTTGTGATTTATGCAGATAAACCTTTCACGAAATATTCAACTTGGAAAGACCAAGATTTTGTAAAAGATGCTTTAGAAATTACAGGAGATCATTGCGGAGCTGTAATTGGTTTTGCTACGAAAAAAGGCGAAAAAGTCAACTTAAGAGTAGCTTCTTCATTCATTAGTTTAGAACAGGCAGAATTAAATTTGCAAAGAGAACTCAGCAAAGATTCATTCGATGATACTTTCAAAAAAGCAAAATTGGCCTGGAATGAAAAATTAAAAAGAGTTGAAGTTGCAGGAGGAACGATCGATCAAATGAGAACGTTCTATTCTTCTTTATACAGAATGCTTTGTTTTCCGCATAAAATGTATGAAATCAATAAAGCAGGAGAAGTTGTTCATTACAGTCCTTATTCAGGGAAAACTGAGCCTGGATATCGTTTTGCAGGAACAGGTTTCTGGGACACTTTCCGAGCCCTCTACCCTTTCTTAAACTTAGTTTATCCTAGCATTAATGTTGAAATGCAGAAAGGATTAATTAGCGATTACAAAGAAGGCGGTTGGCTTCCGGAATGGTCGAGTCCGTCGTATTCTGATATTATGATCGGAAATAATTCTGCTTCTGTGGTTGCAGATGCTTATATGAAAGGTTTGCGAGGTTATGATATCGAAACTTTGTATCAGGCTTTACTTCACGGAGCAAATAATGAAGGGCCACAAGCAACGGGAAGACTGGGAATTGAATATTATAAAAAATTAGGCTACGTTCCATATGATGTAAAAATCAATGAAAATGCTGCGAGAACTTTAGAATATGCTTATGATGATTTCGCAATTGCACAACTTGGAAAAGCTTTAGGAAAACCCGAATCTGAATGGGGTGAATATTACAAACGTTCCCAAAATTTCCAGAAAGTGATCGATCCTGAGACAAAATTGGCTCGTGGAAGAAATCAGGACGGAAGTTTTCAGGTTCCTTTTAATCCGTTTAAATGGGGGGATGCTTTTACAGAAGGGAATTCTTGGCATTACACATGGTCTGTTTTTCAGGATATTGACGGACTGGCAAAACTAATGGGCGGAAGAAAAGAGTTTTCAAAAAAACTGGATCAGATTTTTGAATTGCCACCGATTTATGATGATTCTTATTATGGCTCAACCATCCATGAAATTCAGGAAATGGTGAATGCAAATATGGGGCAATATGCTCACGGAAACCAACCGGCTCAGCATATCATTTATTTATATAATTATTCCGGAGAGCCTTGGAAAACGCAATATTGGGTTCGCGAAACGATGAACCGCATGTATCAGCCAACTCCTGACGGATATTGTGGCGATGAAGATAACGGACAAACCTCAGCTTGGTATATTTTCTCAGCACTTGGTTTTTATCCTGTAACTCCGTCGACGGATCAATATGTTTTGGGAGCTCCACTATTTAAAAAAACTACAATCCATTTAGAAAATGGAAAAACGATCGAAATTAAAGCCGATAACAACAGTGACGATAATCGTTATGTAAAATCGTTAAATATGAACGGTCAAACCTATTCTAAAAATTGGCTCAGTCATGCCGAATTAATGAAAGGGGCAACGCTGCAATTTAACATGGAAAATAAGCCTAATAAGAATCGAGGAACCAACGAAAAAGATTTTCCTTATTCTTATTCAACAGATAAAAAATAAAGCAAAAGAGAGACATGTTGTCTCTCTTTTTTGTTCTATTTATATTTATCAAAACTCTCAGGTAAAATATACTCACCTGTAAGAGGATCAATTCCTATTCTAAAATATTTTGCATTTTTCTTACGCGCTGCTGAAGTTGTAACATCAATAATACCACCTACCAAACCTCCTATCACACCTCCCATAGCAGCTCCTGTTATAGTATACGTATTACCTTCTGGAAAAAGTTCTTCTTCGGATGCTGTTATAAAAATTCCATCATTATCTTTTTCAATTTCTATGATACCAGTAGGTGTTTTTTTATAAGCAATCCCATTATCAATAATTGCAAAAACATCTTTGCCTAGATTATCATAACCATCTACTCTTTTCACTCCTTTAATAATCCCATCTTTATTTTTCCTTACTTCAAGCTCTTTGTCTGGTTTTTGTTCTGCAAATGATTTATAATCTTTGTAAACACCATCTATGAAAGATTCTGCCTTAAAAACAGGTAACCGTTCAATAATTAATTTTTGATAATTACTCAGATCAGTTTCTGCCAAAGGAATATCTACTACTGGTTCTGCATAAGAATCTTTTATGATTGTTGCTAATTCTGAGCCTATTTTAGCCGCAATGATTCTAGTGATATATGCATGATCTCTTTGTCTGTATGTTTTTGAAACAGTTGATCTCTTAAGAAAATAATAATTATCGCCTTTCTTTAAAAAAGTAGATACTTTCATTTCCAAATGTCCGGAAGCAGAGCTCCCATTAACGATGTCATTGACTTTTAAATCCTCCAACATAAGAAAATATGGAGTGCTTCCTTTTATTTTATTATCTTCTGAAAACCAATCGGAAAATAATTTTTCAAGATCATCTTTTTCAAACTTTACTTCATAAGGATCTTTTCGATGAGAAACAATTCCTATATTCTTGTCTTCTCTTTTGTCTAGTAATGTAAGAGATTTGGCAATATGGTTCTTGTCTTTTATGCTATTTCTTAGTTCTATATATTGTGTCTTCTGCGCAGAAACACCAACAGAAAATAACAGGAATAAAATAATTTTTTTCATAATGCTTTATATTTTCTACAAAAGTATAAGATTACCCCAAAAATCAAACGACTCTCACAAAATAATTGTAAGAGTCGTCCAACATTAAAAAAATAAACTATTATGGGTTTTATTTTTGTCTTGGAGCGTTTTGATTTCCGTGAGGTTTTCTTTCATCCATTTTATCCTTCATCATTTTCTCAGACTGGAAAAGCTTCAAAACTTTTTGGCAAGGAATCACTTCCTGCATTTTATCTGCATATTTCTTTCGGTTATCTAAAAGCTTCTGCCCTACTTCAAAACTTTGCTGTAATTTGGCTTTCGCTTCATCATCAGACAATGTTTCCGGGTTGAAGTTAGAATTAAACTGGTTTTTAATCTGCTTCTGGCTTTCCAGATATTCGTTATAGATCTGGGTAAATTCAGCCTTATCATTAGGATCTATTTCCAGATTATCCATCACCATATTATTCCTGAACTTGGTAAGAAGTGCTTTTCTTTCTTCGGGAGAAAGATTGTTTATTACCTCTTTTCTTTGCTTAGGGTCCATCTTTTTCCAGTCATAATCCGTCCTTTGGGCATTCAAGCCAAAACCATAAATAATAAAAAGTGTAAATAATATCTTTTTCATCTTCCTATATTAGTTGTATATATCCAAATAAACATCTTGAGTAGAATTGCTCGCCAACTCCGAAATTTCAGAATTTGAAAAAGCATCCAAATACTCGTTCATTTGAGTTTCAGTCTGTTTTTTTACAGGTTTTACTGTTTGAGTTTTCGTTTCACTTGTAGTCTCTATATTTGCATTATCATTTGCATAAAAAGACTTTTTATTTTCCTGATTTTCAACTGTTTGATTGTTATTTTCAACAGAAGTTAAATCAGATTGTAAGGTTTCATACGCCACTTCGCTTTCTTTCTTAGGACCTTGATCATTGGTAGCAAAATGAGTGGGCGTATCCGCATTGTTTGAATCGTCATTATTCAAAACAAAAGTAGCTCCAAAAATTAAGGCTAAAGATGCAGCTGCTGCATATGCCCAATTTAATTTAAAGATTGGTGCCTTTTTCTCAACCTTTATTTCATTCAATACTCTTTCCTGAATATTTTCAAACAAATTTTCAGGAACGGTGTAAATATTTTTACGTTCTAATTTTTCCAGATCAAAATCATTAAGCTCGCTCATCACCTTCCCCTGAATACTTTCAAACAAGTTTTCAGGAACTTTGTAAATGTTCTTGCGTTCTAATTTTTCTAGATCAAAATCTTTCATGTTGTTGTTTCTCAAAAATTATCTTTCGTAATTCTCTTTGATATATTCTTCTATTTTTTGTTTGGCATAATGATAATTCGTTTTTAAAGTCCCTACCGACATATCTACAATTTTAGATATCTCTTCGTAAGGCAAATCATCATAATACCGCATCATAAATACCAGTTTCTGCTTTTCGGGCAGGCTTTGTATGGCGTTCTGCAGCAATATCTGTATTTCTTCCGCATTTCCTTCCGTATTATCTGCTACAAGATTCTGCATGTGATATTCCGGATCTTCATCAGATTTCTGCATTTTCTTCATCTTATTTACCTGCTGCAAAGCTTCGTTGGTGGCGATTCTGTACAGCCAGGTGTATAACTGACTGTCATTCTTAAACTGATGAAAATTCTGATAAGCTTTTATAAAAGTTTCCTGCAAAGTATCCTGTGCAAGATCTCCGTCCACAATAATTCTCCTGATATGCCAATACAATCTGCTTTGATAAGCGTCCATCAAAGCACGAACCCCTTTTTCCTGAGTTCGTGGATCTTGCATCAACGAAATAATTTCCGCGTCCTTAATCTTCATAAGATGCTTTCATTGTTTTGGATTACAAAAATAACAGAAAGTTAAATTACTTTTTCAATTTTCAGTTCAAATATCTGAATTAAATATAAGAAGGATTTTCAACTTTTTATTGCTTTTTATTAGAATAATTTTAGTAAAAACCATACCAATCTCTTTACTGTTCAGCAATATGATAAAATCTGAAACATTATTTTCAAACTCTCTTTTTGTGAAATATCCGATTGAAAAATTGATAATGAATACTTAAAAAAATATTTAATCCTTAAATTTTTATTTAAAATTCCATTTAACCACAAAAGAAGCAAAAGATATTATTGTAGTTATTAATAGATAGCTAAAAGTTCTCAAAAGAATAAAAATCAAAGATTTTTAAAAGCTTAAAAGCTAATGTTTTCTTTTTTCAGCTTAATGATTAGGTCCTATAGTATATGATCTTGATCTGTTGTGCCTTTTGTGGTTAAATAGAAAAAAATATAAAAAAGTTTGTTAAAAAAACGCTTCTAAACAAAATTAAAACCCAAATTAGTAAAACTTCCAACTCCCCTCTCCTATCTTCCTATCTAAAAATATTATCTTTGTTTTATGCAAATTGTAATTATCGGTTCCGGAAATGTGGCGTATCACATGGCAAAAGCTTTTGTTCAAAATAATATTCCTTTAGCCCAGATTTTTGGTCGGAATGAAACTGAACTTCAAAAAATTTCAGAAGAATTAAATATTTCCTATTCAACGAAAACTTTAGTTGATTCAGATTTGTATATTATTTGTGTCAGTGACAATTCTGTAGAAGATGTTTCAAAACTCATTCAAAAGGAGGATACCCTTGTGGTTCATACTTCAGGATCTCTTCCGAAGGAATCTTTAAAGGGTGAGTACCGAAAAGCAAGTTTTTATCCTTTGCAGACGTTTTCAAAATCAAAAGAATTAGATTATTCAAACATTCCTTTTTTTATTGAAACCGAAAATGAAGAAGACAAAAAAACATTATTTGAACTTGCTTCTAAGATTTCTAAAAATGTGATGGAAAGCACACATGAGAAGAGAAAATATATTCACTTAACGGCTGTTTTTGCCTGTAATTTTGTGAATCATCTTTTTTCGAGAGCCAAAGAAATTTCGGATTCTCAGGAAATTCCGTTTGATTATTTTTTGCCGTTAATTGATGAAACTGTTCAGAAAATCTATGAAATTGAACCTAAAGCGGCACAAACCGGCCCTGCGGTAAGAAATGATAAAAGAATTCTGGAATTACATGAGCAATTATTACAAGACGAAAGTCTGGAGATTTATAAAACAATGAATCACTCAATTCAAAAAATGTATGAGTTATAAAGAGAAATTAAAAGATATAAAAGCATTTGTATTCGATGTAGACGGAGTTTTCACAGACGGAAGCGTGTATTTGATGCCCGGCGGAAATATGTCGAGAGTGATGAATGTTTTAGACGGATATGCGGTTGTAAAAGCATTAAAAAATGATTATTTGATCGGAGTTATCACAGGGGGAAATGATGAAATGGTAAAACACAGAATCAATTATCTTGGAATCGAAGATTATTATCCAAAATCTCACAATAAAATGGTTGACTATGAGGATTTCAAGAAGAAATATAATCTTAAAAATGAGGAGATACTAACCATGGGAGACGATCTTCCGGACATCCCTATGATGAAAAACTCAGCTATTGCGGCGTGTCCTGAAAATGCAGTTCCTGAAGTGAAAGGAGTAGCCTCTTATATTTCGCCCATCAAAGGTGGAAGTGGAGCAGTACGCGATGTCATTGAGCAGGTAATGAAAGTTCAGGGAAATTGGCATGAGGACAACACACAATCTATTTAATTAACTGAAAATGAAATTATTATTAGCATCACAATCTCCCAGAAGAAAAGAACTTTTAGCGAGTTTAGGGTTTGAATTTGAAGTGGTAAAAATCGATTGTGAAGAAATTGTTCCTGAAAACATCACAGTAGGAGAGTCCGCAGCTTATTTATCTGAATTAAAAGCAGATGCATTTCGAAATTTAGAGGAAGGTGAGATTTTGTTAACCGCCGATACGGTTGTTACTATTGATAATCAGTTTCTTGGAAAACCAAAAGATGAAGAAGACGCACGAAATATGTTGAGACTTCTTTCAGGGAAAACACATCAGGTTTATACAGGAATTACCATCAAAACTTTAGATAGAATCATAACTGAGACCGATGTTGCCGACGTAGAATTTGATATGATTTCTGATGAAGAAATCAATTTTTACATTCAAAATTACAAACCTTTCGACAAAGCGGGAAGCTACGGAATCCAAGAATGGCTCGGAATGGCAAAGATTAAAAAGATGAATGGCAGCTTTTATACCATTATGGGACTTCCTACCCATTTGGTTTACAAAATTTTGAAAGAAATATAAAGAGTTTCAATATAAAATTTTATTATTTTTACAAAATCATCAAAGCTTCTGATAATAAAAAGCAGATTAGCGAGTTATATTGAATAATGAAAAAGAATATTTTATTCCTTTTAGTGGCGTGTATCGTTATTTCGTGCGGAACGAAAGTAAAAAGGCCGGAACAGCGATCCAAGTTCATGAAGGGTTTTACCACATATTACAACACCTTGTTTAATGCAAAAGATGCGTTGAATAATGAGTTTGAAACTAGAGATAAGGCACATAAAGATAATTTTTATGCACCTTATATTCCTATTTTAACCTACGAAGATCAGCCGTTGGGAAGTGATTTGGGGCAATCTTCAGCTTTCGCCGAAAACTCTATGAAAATGGCGGAAATCAATAGAGGTTCTTCCAATGAAGGAGTTCCTCAAAGAGCGTTAGGCGCTGCTAAAAATGCTTTAGGAAGACCCCAAGAACCCAACGAAGAGCCTGCTACAAAAGGTGCTACCACGCTTGAAATTGCTGAAGCAAAGGCGTTAAAGGCAATCAACAAATATTCTGTAATCCGAAACGGAGAAGAGAAAAATAAGCAGATTTTCGAAGCTTACATGATTCTTGCTCAATCAAGAATTTACAGAGGAAAATCTTTGGAAGCACTTGATGCTTTGAACTATGTTTTCACTCACATGAAGGAAGACAAAAGAATTCCTTTAGCAAGAATTTATCAGGGTTTAGCGTATGCTCAGATTAAAGATTATCACAAGGCTCACGAGACTTTTGCAAAGCTTCAGAATGATAAAATTAATAAAAGCTATCAGAAATTATTAAGTATTTATTATGCTGAATCTCTTTTAGATGCGAATAAAAAAGACGAAGCCGTCAAAGAATTAGATCGTGCTTTTGAACTGAACTCCGACCGAAAATTAAAAAGCAGAATTGCCTATCTAAGAGGGCAGGTTTTACAAAATTCCGGACAAAGTGATAAGGCAAGAGAAAGTTTTATGGCGGCTTATAAATATGCCAACGATTTCGAATTTGAAGTGAAATCTCAAATTGAAGTTGCCAAAACTTTCAACGGAAAAGGAGACTATGAAGGCGGTAAAAAGTATCTTGAAGGCATCAGTAAGAAAGGAACTTACGGTTCCCGAAAGAACGAATTTTTATATGCTTTAGGGCTAATGGCCGATAAAGCTGGTAAAAAAGATGAAGCTCAGCAACTATTCAGAAAATCTTTGCTGGAGAAGGTTTCAGACCCGCAAATCCGTGGTTTGGCATATTATGAAATAGGGCAGGGCTACCTTTCTAAAAACGATTATATCGGCGCGGGAAGCTATTATGATTCCGCTTTAGCTGTGATGACCTACGAGCCGTCAAAAATTTTATTGCAAGATCAGGCTACAAATATAAAAAAAATATCCAGAAACTATTATTTAATCAAAAAAAATGACAGTATTCTGAATCTGGTAAAAATGTCTCCGGAACAAAAAACAGATTTTTTCAGTAAATATATTGCCAAATTAAAAATTAAAGAAGAAAAAGAAGAGCTTGAAAGAAGACGTGCTGAAAGAGCAAAAGGCTTTGATACAGGCGATTATAGTTCAACTTCTTTATTTGCCAACAGCTCCAATTCTTTTGAAGATTTCGGGGTTGCTTCTAAAGGCTTCTATTTCAGCAATACAGGAACGGTAGCGAAGGGAGCTTCTTCATTTAAGCAAGTTTGGGGAGACAGAGCATTGGTAGATAACTGGCGTTATTCTAAGAAAATGGGCGCATCGCTTGATGATATGAAAAACGAGGCTTTAGGACAAACTACAGCGCCTAATCCGAGACGTTTTGAGCCAGCTTTTTATATTGAACAAATTCCAACTGATGCAGGTAAATTATCTCAACTGAAAAAGGATAGAGATACTGCTTCATTAGGCTTGGGAATCATGTATCAGAATTATTTTACCAATACTTCTTTAGCCACGAAAACATTGTACGATCTGGTAGATGTTCAGCCAGAAGAAAAAGTAATGTTGCAGGCATTGTATGAGATTTTTGCCATGAATCATGAGAAAAATCCTATGGCTGCCGAAAGAGCAAAAAGTATTTTGTTGAAAGATTATCCATATTCATCTTTTGCAGAATTTGCACGAAATCCGAAGAGTAATACGTTTGTAAAATCTTCTGAAGCCGTTGAAAATGAATACAAAAGGGCTTATGCTTTATATGAATCTGAGAAATTTACCGAAAGTAAAGATGTTTTAGATCAAGCTATTCAAAAAAATCCTAAAGATGCTTTGGTTCCAAAATTATCATTGCTAAATGCTTTCAACGCAGGAAAATCGAGTGGGAAAGAGGTCATGATTCTCCAGCTAGAACAAATTGTTTTAAATTATGCTAAAACACCTGAAGGTCTGAAAGCTAAAGAAATGCTGAATTATCTTAAGAGCGATTTATCTTTCCAGGCTACGGATAATAAAGGAAATAATTTAGCCCAAAAACCGGGAGAAGATGGCGGAAATTTCGTTCCGAATCAGCCGGGTTCAAACCAAGGTCTTAATAAAAATCCTCAGGGCACTACGATGATGAATAATTTGCAGCAGAATCAAAATAACAAGCAGCCACAACAAGTGGTTCCTAACAATAACAATCTATTGATTGATGATTTGAATTCAGCACCGCCAACAACGCTACCAAAGAAGCCGGCTAAAAAAGCACAGTAAATTGAATTACAATAAAAAAAGCGAAGAAATTAATCTTCGCTTTTCTTTTTCTTAACTCCATGAAAATCTTTCAGATAAAAAGGCTCGAAGTACGCAATGTCTTCAAAATCTTTATTGTTGATCTTTTCAAGGGATTTATTGATTAAATATTGTGCAGAAGGGTAGATGGCTGCATTATACTCGGCATTTGGAAGTTGCAAAATTTCCTGTGCTTTCTTTGAACCGTCTCCTAGAAATATCACTTTTTTGTCTTTAAATTCTTCAAAAGAAGTCTCATCTAAAACTTTGGCTTCCGTCTCAGAAATTTCTTTGCCTGTCATACCGTCATAAACTGCCGTATAAACCTCCATTCTCCTCGCATCGATCAAAGGTATTACAAAGTCATAGTTTTGGCTTAAAAAAGGTTCTATCATGCTTTCTAAAGAATTTACTGCAACCAATGGGATTTTTAATCCATAGCAGAAGCCTTTAGCAGACGAAGCGCCAATTCTCAAACCCGTGTAAGATCCCGGACCTTTTCCTAAAGAAACGGCTTCAATATCTTTCATTGAAATTCCGGCACCTTCCAACGCCCATTCTACAAATGTGTGCAGGCTTTCGGATTGTTTATAGTTTTCAGAAACTTCTTCGGTTAAACACAATAGTTTTTCGTTGTCGGAAATAGCCACCGAGCAGTTTTTTGAAGAAGTTTCAAGATATAAGATTTTCATTTTTTTAAATGTAATAATTCAACAGTTTAGCAAATTTATCGTGGATAAAATGCTAATATTTCTGCAAATTTAAACCATTATTTCGAGACTATTTTCTATAAATTGTTCTCGGTTCTGCCTGAGCCGACGGATAGATCGTCATATCTGAAATGCAAACATGTTTCGGAGCATTAACGCAATAAGCGATGGAATCTGCAATGTCTTCAGCTTTTAAAGGCTCATATCCGGCATATACAGTAGAAGCTTTTTCGCTGTCACCTTTGAATCTTACCATAGAAAAATCTGTTTCCACTGCGCCTGGTTGAATATTAGTCACTTTAATTCCAAATTCTGTTAATTCTATTCTCATTCCTTCAGAAATTACATCAACTGCTTTTTTGGTAGCGCAATACACAACTCCATTAGCATACGTTTGCCTTGCAGCAACAGAACTGATGTTTACAATATGACCAGAATTTCTTTCTTTCATTCCCGGAATAATCATTTTGGAAACATACAAAAGTCCTTTCACATTTCCATCGATCATAGAATCCCAGTCGTCCGTTTTACCTGCTGATAGCGGATCAAGACCATGAGCATTTCCAGCGTTATTGATTAAAACATCAATATTTTTCCACTCTTCCGGCAAAGAATTGATCGCAGTTTCTACTTCAACTAAATTTCTAACGTCAAATTTTAAACTAAATACTTCGGTAAATTGAGAAAGTTCAGTTTTTACAGAATCTAAGACTTCAGTTCTTCTTCCGCAGATGATCAATCTGTTTTCCTGTTTAGCTAAAAGTTCTGCTGTAGATTTTCCAATTCCGGAAGTAGCACCGGTTATCAATACTGTTTTCATAATTTTGTACGTATTAACTGTAAAATTTATATTAATGAAGACAATTTAAAAACTAAATATTTAGTCAATCAATAAAACTAAACAAACAGTTGATATCAATCGTTTCAATAATTTTTAAAATATTTTATTTCGGTATTGTGCTTTTTATTAATTAACATCAAATGCTTCGAAGGCATCGGGAATATGTTCAATAACTAAATTTCCTTTTTCATCCGGAAGAACAGAAATAATATCAAATCTTACTTCTTCATTTCTATTAAATTCTTCAAGATAGTGATTCGCTGCAGAAACAATTAATCTGATTTTCGTCTTTGTAACCGCTTCCTGAGGCAAAATAAATACATCTGTCGAGCGAGCTTTCACTTCTGCAACGATGATGAAATTATCCTTTTCAGCAATAATATCAATTTCAGCTTTTTGAAAACGAAAGTTTCTCACCAAAATTTTGTAGCCGTTTTTCTTTAAATAATCAACCGCCAGATCTTCTGCTTTTTTTCCGAAATCGTTGTGTTGTGCCATTTTTAATTTTTACTAAATGAAAGAATATCACCACCTACGTCTATTTGCCTATTTTTACAATCCCAATAAAAAATAGATTTATATTTTTTTCTAATCACCGGGTTAGTATATCTAGTCATTTGAGGATGAAATGCTTTACTTTCACTAATTACTTTATCTTTTTCATCTATAATTTTAAAAATGTAATATTTTGTATGATCTCTTCTAAAAGACTTTGAATATTGCAATAAGGTTAAATTTTTATCACAAGGACATTTTTCTTTATAAAGAAGTTTAGGGCTGTTATGAAAAAATATTAAATAAATAACAACAATTCCTGCTAAAAACAAATAAACTACATTTAGCAAATCTTTCATGGCTAAAACTCAATCTTAACCTTGTTTTCAACTTTCATTTTAATTTTACTTCCGATAATCAAAGGACGATTGTCTTTAATATGCCCATTTGGGAAACCAAAAACAACAGGAAACTGATACTTAGAAATTCTATCTGAAATTAATTTATAAGCAAATTCATCAAAGCTTTCTTCGTATTGTTTATTGTCTTTTTCGTCACCCATGTTGGTCATTCCGCCAATGATTAATCCTGAAATTTTTGTGAAAACTCCTGCAAGTTCAAGACTCATAATCATTCGGTCAAGCGCATAAAAATTTTCACCAATATCTTCAATGAAAAGAATTTTGTCTTTGAAATCGAAAGAGTATTTTGTTCCTAAAAGAGCATAAATTAACGCCAGATTTCCACCAACCAATTCTCCTTTAATACTTCCTTTTTTATTTAATTGATGGGAAGCAATTGCATACTTTGGCGTCTTGCCTTTTAGAATATCAAAAATCAATTCATAGCTTTCCGCCGTTACGCCAAAACTTGAAGTTTTAATGGTTTGCCCGTGAATAGAAGCAAAACCTTTTTTCAATAAATAACTTTGAATCACTGTATTATCAGAATACCCGATATACCATTTCGGGTTTTTAGCAAAGTTTTTCAGGCTTAATTCCTGAATAAGATGCTGACATCCATAACCGCCCCTTGAAGCCCAAACCGCAGAAATTTCATTATCATTTAAAGCCCAATTGAGGTCTTTTAATCTTTCCTTCTCTGTTCCGGCATAATTGTATCCGTTAGAGAATTTAGTGTAAAGATGCTCACCTAAAACAGGCTCATATCCTTTACTTTTAATCATACTTATTCCCTTTTCGAGCTGAGAAGCTTCTACTGCTCCTGCAGGGGAAATTACAGCTATTTTATCCCCTTTTTTAAGGGATTTTGGAAAGATTATTTTTGTCATTTGGTCTTTTGATATTTAACTTCAGTTTTCTCTGCTTCTTCAAGCCTTTTATCGAATTGATTGAATTTTTTAAAGCTTTGAAGGAAAATAAAGAAACTGAATACGATAAGAATTCCGCCAACGATTCTTCTGATTTTGTTGGCCAATTTTTGGGTTAATTTATCATGGAATTGTTTTGCAAGAAAGATCTTCATTAGATCAATCAATAGATAAGTACCAATCACAACTCCGATGTATAAAATAAAATTGCCGGTATCCGGATATTGATTTCGCACGGAAATCACCGTTACCAGCCAAAATAGGATAACTCCTACATTTAAAAGATTGAAGAAAAAACCATTAATAAAAGTTTTAAAATAATTCTGATTAATGATCTTTTCTTCTCCCGCTATATGCATTTTGGTTTTCGTTACCATCATTACAATCCCATACACAAAAATAAGGATGGATGTAATTCTGTAAAAACCAGGATGTTTATCAATTAAAGTTACAATATCTGCGCTGGCATAATAAGCTGCCAAAATACACAGTAAATCTGCCGAAATCACGCCAATATCCAATGCCAATGCATGTTTTGGACCTCTGGAAAAGCTGGTTTCTATTAAAAGGAAAAAAATAGGTCCTATAAAAACCAGACTCAACATGAATCCTAATATAACAGCAGATAATATAAGTTCAAACATTCAGTATTTTTTTAAAATGAAAACTAAATTTCACTTCATTTAATACAAAAGTAAACTTTATGTTTTAATTAATCAACTATCTTGAAATCCAACTGTTTTTGAATCAAGTTTGCTTTTACCACTTTTATCTGAACCTGATCTCCCAACTGATATCTTTTTCCGTGTCTAGACCCGTATACTGCGTGAGTTTTGGCATCATACGTATAAGAATCATCAACCAAATCTCTCAATTTAATCAAACCTTCTGCACCATTTTCAGGAATTTCAACCCAAAAACCAAATTCTGCAACTCCGGAAATTACACCATTGAAAGTTTCTCCCAAGTGTTTTTCCATGAATTTCACCTGCATATACTTAATGGAATCTCTTTCTGCATCTGCTGCCAATCTTTCCATTGAACTGCAATGTTTTGCTTTTTCTTCCAATTCAGGTCTGCTCGGAGATTTTCCACCATCCAGATAATGCTGCAACAATCTGTGCGCAATTAAATCCGGATAACGACGGATAGGAGAGGTGAAGTGGCTATAATAATCAAAACCTAGACCGTAGTGACCGATTGGTTCTGTAGAATAAACTGCTTTACTCATGCTTCGCATCGCTAAGGTTTCAATCATATTTTCTTCACCTTTACCTTTCACATCGTGCAATAATCGGTTTAGAGATTCCGCTACTTTTTTGGTATTGGCAAGATCCATTTTATAACCGAAAGTTGAAACAAAATCTCTCAAAGATTCTAATTTCGCTGGATCCGGATCGTCGTGAACTCTATAAATAAAGGTATTATCGCTGATTCCTCCTTTTTTATTTAATGAAACAAATTCAGACACTTTTTTATTCGCCAGCAACATGAATTCTTCAATTAAATGGTTAGAATCTTTACTGATTTTAAAGTAAACTCCGATCGGCTGATTGTTTTCATCTAAATTGAATCGAACTTCGCTTCTGTCAAAAGTAATCGCACCGTCTTTGATTCTTTTCTGACGCATAATTTTCGCCAGTTTATCTAAAACTAAAATTTCTTCTTTGAAATCGCCATCCTGTCCTTCAATTATTTCCTGAGCTTCTTCGTAAGTAAACCTTCTATCGGAATGAATCACCGTTCTTCCAAACCATTGTTTCTGAATTTCTGCGTTATCATTCAATTCAAAAACAGCTGAAAAAGTGAACTTATCTTCGTGTGGACGAAGCGAACAAACATCATTACTCAAAACTTCCGGAAGCATAGGTACAACGCGGTCTACCAAATAAACCGACGTCGCTCTCTGATAGGCTTCATCATCCAAAATCGTTCCCGGAACCACATAATGAGACACGTCTGCAATGTGAACTCCTATTTCCCAGTTTCCATTTTCCAATTGTCTGATCGATAGAGCATCATCAAAATCTTTAGCATCTTTCGGGTCAATCGTGAAGGTTGTTATTCCACGCATATCCCAACGTTTTGCCACTTCTTCATCGTTGATACTTCTATCAATTTTATCGGCGTCTCTTTCCACTTCTTCAGGGAATTCGTAAGGGAGACCGTATTCAGCAAGAATAGAGTGAATTTCCGTTTCGTGTTCTCCGGGAGCACCCAAAACCTGAATAATTTCACCTTCCGGATTTTTATCTCCAGGTTTCCATTCTGTCATTTTTACGATTACTTTATCGCCGTCTTCAGCACCTCCAAATTTACCTTTTGGAATAAAAATATCAGTGTTGATCGTCTTTTTATCGCAAACAACAAATCCGAAATCCTTATGGGTAACAACCTGAAGAGTTCCCACAAATTCTGTTCTTGTTCTTTCCAACACTTCCAAAACTGAACCTTCCAGCTTCTTTCCTTTATAAGTATACGTTACAATTAAAACTTTATCGCCTTGCAATGCATCTTTCACATTTTTGGAGTGAATAAAAATATCATCTTCCAAACCTTCGACATTAACGTAGGCATTTCCGGATTGATTAAAATCTATAATTCCGCTTAATGTTCCTTTAATATTAAGATTAATAACGTATTTTCCTTTTTCGGCTTCTTTAATTCTTTCATCGGCCTTGAGCTTATGCAAAGCCTGGATCACAAGTTCTCTCTGTCTTGGATTTTTATAATCTATCCCATCCGAGATCTGTTTATAGTTATAGACCTTTGTGGAATTTTCATTCATAAATCGTAAAATAAGTCGCCCTATTTCTCTCAGTTTATGGTCATTTTTCTGACTTATATATTTTCTTTTTTTTGGCATTTTAAATTATTATTAGTTATAGTCCAAATACAAAAATTAATATGAACAAATACAAAAGCTGTTTGTATTACAACATTAATTTCATTTAAACACTATCAATTTTTCTTCCAATTATTCTACAACGGAAGTTTTAGTTTTGTATAAATTTAATACAAATATGGAGAAGAATGGAGAAAAACCTTTTATTAAATATGTTTTACTATTTATACAGGTTTAAATGGAAATAATAGAATGGTAATTTCTATCGGACAGTGCAAAGATACAAATTAAAAAATAAATAAGGCTTGCAAATTGATTTACAAGCCTTTATATATTTTAGCAAAATGGAATTTTATCCACTCTGTTTTGATGTCTGCCTCCTTCGAAATCTGTAGAAAGAAATTTATCTGCAATTTCCATCGCTAATTCTTTGGATATGAATCTTGCGGGAATAGAAATCATATTCGCATCATTATGCTGTCTTGCCAATGCTGCAATCTCCGGCATCCAGCAAAGGGCACAACGAATCTTCTGATGTTTGTTCGCCGTGATCTGAACACCGTTTCCACTTCCGCAAAATAAAATTCCCAATTCGTTCTCACCATTCTCAACAGATGTTGCAGCAGGGTGTACAAAGTCCGGATAATCCACACTGTCTGTGGAAAACGTTCCAAAATCCTGAACTTCAAACCTTTCCGAAAGATAGTTCTTAACAATCTCCTTATACTCGTAACCAGCATGGTCAGCGGCAACGGCAATTTTTCTTTTCATAATTCTTGTATTAAGCCTTTATAGATTTATTTCAACACAAATGTAAGTATAATGTGGATAAGTCTTAAATTTTTGCGAATTAATTGTGAAATGCAATGTTAGTAAATGTGGAAAAATGTTTGAAAATAAATGTTTCGTAACATTAGAAAAATTTGTAATGGAATTTGAGTCCAAATTTTTTGCTCACAATTTTAAAAAAGTTTTCTCAGAGTAATTGTTAGTTTTTCCATATAATATTTATTAATAAAGGGAATTTCATAAAATTATCAACATTTGTTAATAAGTGGTATAACAGCTCTATTTTACAGACATTTAGAATGTATATAAGTTGTGAAATGAGTCACAATCTTTTGTTATCAAAATAAGGCCTAAAACTTATCCACGAAACTAACAATACTTAACAACAGTATCATTTTTCTTTTTTTAAAGAGAAAGAAATTATGTTGATTAATGAATGTGGAGTGTGGGGGAAACTTTTTGAAAACTTTTAAAGGGTTGCGGCTTTTCGGGAATTTTAAAATCTTACATTTGTGAAACGAAAATTCTACGATATTTATGAAAACAATCAATGATTTCAATTTTAATGATAAGAAGGCTCTTGTAAGAGTGGATTTCAATGTTCCGCAGGATGATCAGCTGAAAGTTACAGATAACACGAGAATCGTTGCCGTGAAGCCTACGGTTGACAAGATTCTTCAGGACGGTGGTTCTGTGATCTTAATGGCTCACCTAGGAAGACCAAAAGGTGAGGTGAAGGATGAATTCTCACTGAAGCATATTGTGGCGGAAGTTTCTGCGGTTTTAGGACAGGAAGTGAAGTTTGTGGATGAATGTGTAGGAGAGAAGGCTGAACAGGCTGCTGCAGAGCTTAAAGCGGGTGAAATTCTTTTATTAGAGAATCTTCGTTTTCATAATGAAGAAGAAAAAGGTGATGAAGCTTTTGCTGAGAAACTTTCTCAATTAGCAGATGCTTATGTGAACGATGCTTTTGGTACAGCGCACAGAGCTCATGCTTCTACAGCAGTTATTGCTAAATTTTTCCCATCAACTAAATTTTTCGGTTTACTAATCGCTAAAGAACTTCAGGCTATCGATAAAGTATTGAAAAGTGGTGAACGCCCTGTAACAGCTATATTAGGAGGATCAAAAGTTTCAACTAAAATTACCATTATAGAAAATATTCTTCCTGCTGTTGATAATTTAATCATCGGTGGTGGAATGGCTTTCACATTTATTAAAGCTTTAGGAGGTAAGATCGGAACTTCTTTGGTGGAAGAAGATAAACTACCTTTAGCACTGGAAATTCTAGGAAAAGCAAAAGAACATAATGTAAAAGTTTACCTTCCTTCTGATACAATTATTACTGAAACATTCAGCAATGATTCTGAAAGAAGAGAAGAAGATATTTATGCCATCCCGGAAGGATGGATGGGATTGGATGCAGGTCCTAAATCAAGAGATCAGTTCAATGATGTATTGTTAAATTCAAGAACGATTCTTTGGAACGGTCCGATTGGTGTTTTTGAAATGTCTAATTTCTCAGCCGGAACGGTTGCCCTTGGTGAGAGTATTGCTGAAGCTACAAGACAAGGAGCTTTCTCTTTAGTTGGAGGAGGGGATAGTGTTGCTTTTGTAAAACAGTTCGGCTATGCAGAAAAAGTGAGTTATGTTTCTACCGGAGGTGGAGCGATGCTTGAAAGTTTGGAAGGTTTGGAACTTCCGGGTGTTGCTGCGATCAACAACTAAAAAATTTTTAAAAGTATAAAATTTTAAGTCCGCTGAATTTTTCAGTGGACTTTTTTATTTTCTATTAACTTTTAAATTTTGAAAACCTTGTAAATTCATTTTTATAAAAATTTATAAAAAATAGATTTTTCAAAATTTTGGATAAATCTTATGAATCAAATTTCTTTATCATTAAATGTGAATTTAATTTTAAATGTTCAGTAAATTTTTCAAAATTTAATTTTCCTTTTTTTGAATTTTTGTCTTTTGTTAATTTTTAGGATTGATTATTTCCAAAGTTTATCCTTCCGTAGAATCTAAATTTTCAAATTTTACTTTTTTCTAAAATTATACAAATCGATTACTATCCAATTATTTCGGTTTTAATTTAAATTTCAATTTTTGATGGAAAATTTAGAATTTGATCAAATCCTGAAAAATATTTTCGGTTTTCAGGTTTACTAACTTTTTACTAACAAAATTTGATAGGATTGAAGTGATTTTTCAAAAAATTACCTTTTCAAAAAAAAAATTCTGAGAAAAGTTATGGAGTAGGGGAAACCGGAAAAAATAAAACCTGAGAAAATTTTCCCAGGTTTTTGCTTTTTAGTCCAAAAATGCTGAAAATTGACCTTCAAAAATAGGTCAAAAATCGATTTTCTACTTTTTTTCGATAATGTATATCAAACTTGAAAATTCGTTAGAAAAAAGGGCTTTTACGTTAGAAATTGTTCCGTAGATCGTTGCTTTTAGCCAAAAAAGAGGGGATTTCTTGTATTTTTCGCTCAACATAGAGATGTAATACGAATCCAAGACCAATGGTTTAATTTTTCTCATTTTCCAGTTGGGCTTCTTAGAAATTAAATTTTCCATTCCATTTTTCGAAAAATGATAAATGTGTCTCGGCACATCGTAAGCCGCCCAATATTCTTTATAATGTTTTGCATCGTATGAAGTAGGATTGGGAACGGCAATAATAAGTAAACCTTTTTCTTTTAATTTTTTATTAAAGATCTCAAGCATTTCGTCTTGATTTTCCACGTGCTCGAAAACATGCCAAAGCGTAATGGCATCTAAACTTTGATCTTCAATAAGATTAATATTATCTAAAATAGTAGCTTTTGAAATTTTATTTTGTGCCGCTTTTCTGGCATCTGCATCAGGTTCAAATCCAAAAGTTTCGAAATCATTTTCTATATATTTTACAAATTCTCCCGCACCACAACCGTAATCCAATACTTTTGAATCTTTTTTAATTCTATCTAAAAGTATTGTTTTTTTGTACTGTAAATTGAATGATTGCAAAAATTTATAAAGCTTTTCTTTTAAGCTTCCGGAATCCTGATGATGGGAAATATAATCTTCACTTTCGTAATATTTTGAAATATTCGATGGAATAGGGGAGGTCTTGAAAACTCCTTTTGTATCTGTTTCTTTAATTTCAAATATTTCCTGTGAAAGAAAATGATCTTTTATTTTCATTGAATTTGTTTATTTATACATAAAAAATTAAGATATTCAGAATTCTAATCAAACTCATAAATATCTTAATTTTAATTATTATTTTTAGTAATGTTTCACGTGAAACATTTTAAATTTATCTTCCTAAATATACCAATAAAACATTAATATCTGCAGGAGAAACCCCACTGATTCTTCCGGCTTGCGCTATCGTTTTTGGTCTTACATTAGACATCTTTTGTTTAGCTTCTGCAGAAAGACTGGATATAGTCTTATAATCAAAATCTTCAGGAATTTTAATATTTTCCAAACGATTTAACTTAGCTACATTCTCTTTTTCTTTTTCAATATAGCCTTTGTATTTAATATTTACTTCAGCCTGTTCTCTTATTTCGTCGTCATATGCAGAAGAAACCTCCTTAATAAAATCTATCTCATCAAGTTTTTCCAACGTCATATTAGGTCTTGTAAGGATCTGAGCTGCTCTGTAAGCCTGATCTACTGGGCTACTTTCAATAGTTTTCAAAACTGGGTTAATAACTCCTGGCTTTAAAGACGTTTCTCGCAAAAAGGCTTCAAGTTCTTGACTTTTAGTTACTTTCTCTTCAACTCTTTTTAATCGATCTTCTTTCGCTAAACCTAGATCAAAAGCTCTCTTCGTCAATCTGATATCTGCATTATCTTGTCTCAAAAGAAGTCTGTATTCCGCTCTTGAAGTAAACATTCTGTAAGGTTCTTCTGTACCTTTCGTAATTAAATCGTCTACTAAAACTCCGATATAGGCTTCATCTCTGTTTAAGATAAATTCGTCTTTTTCGTGTACTTTATTGTGTGCGTTGATCCCTGCGATCAGACCTTGTCCTGCTGCTTCTTCGTACCCTGTTGTTCCGTTAATCTGTCCGGCAAAGTATAAATTATCGATCAATTTTGTCTCTAAGGTATGCTTCAATTGGGTAGGAGGGAAGTAGTCATATTCAATTGCATAGCCGGGGCGAAATACTTTTACATTCTCAAATCCTGGAATATGTTTCATTGCTTTGATCTGAACATCTTCCGGAAGAGAAGAACTGAATCCGTTTACATAGATTTCTACGGTCTTCCAACCTTCCGGTTCTACGAATAACTGATGTCTGTTTCTTTCTGCAAAACGGTTAATTTTATCTTCAATTGATGGACAATATCTTGGTCCTAAACTTTGAATTGTACCATTGAACATTGGACTTCTATCAAACCCTTCACGTAAAATATCGTGTACCGTTTCGTTCGTATAAACGATATGACAGCTTAATTGTTTGGTTAATTTAGGTGTGTCTAAATAGCTAAACTTTTGTGGATTTTCATCGCCTTTTTGTTCTTCCATTTTAGAATAATCAAGACTTCTTCCGTCTACTCTCGGTGGGGTACCAGTCTTCATTCTTCCTGCTTCAAAACCTAAAGAAACTAATTGTTCTGTAATTCCGAAAGCGCGGGGTTCACCCATTCTTCCGCCTCCTAATTGTTTATCTCCAACGTGAATCAAACCATTCAAAAATGTTCCGTTTGTAAGAACAACTGAATTGGATCTGATCTCGATTCCTAATGAAGTTACAATACCAACAGCTTTACCATTTTCGATAATAAGCTGCTTTACCATGTCCTGAAAGAAATCAAGATTTGGAGTATTTTCTAATGCTAAACGCCATTCTTCTGCGAAAAGCATTCTGTCATTTTGTGTTCTTGGAGACCACATCGCAGGACCTTTTGAAAGGTTAAGCATCTTAAATTGTATCGCAGATTTATCTGCCACAATTCCTGAATAACCACCCATCGCGTCAATCTCTCTTACGATTTGTCCTTTTGCGATTCCGCCCATCGCGGGGTTGCAGCTCATCTGTCCGATGGTTTGCATATTCATCGTAACGAGCAGCGTTCTCGAACCTAAGTTTGCAGCTGCAGCGGCTGCCTCACAACCCGCGTGGCCGGCACCTACTACGATTACATCATATATTTCTGAAATCATTTTTTATTGCTTGTTTTAAGCCTTAATTTTTTAATTTAATTTACAAATGTTTCACGTGAAACATTTGTAAATCTTATGGTCTAAAATCTCTTTTATTGTGCTTTATTTAGCCCCGATCGCAGCATTTGTTTGAGCTCGTTTTCTTTTTGAATGAAAAGAAAACAGCGAGTGCGGAGAGCGGGAAATAGCTCCTAAAAAAATAGAGATTTAGAGGTTTTGAAATTAACTAATTTCTCTGTCTCTGAATCTCCAATTTCTTTATTCGTATTTTGCTAAATAATGATCTTCTTTACTTCGCATCAACTTTTCTTCTTCCTCTGTTTTATCTTTGTATCCTGAGAGGTGAAGAACGCCGTGGGCTAAAACCCGTCTTAGTTCTTCTTCATATTCTCGGGATAGAGTAGAAGCGTTATCGGAAATCCGCTGCAAAGATACAAAAATCTCTCCGCTTATTGTTCTGCCTTTTACATAGTCAAATGTAATAATGTCAGTATAGTAATCGTGTTGTAAATAATCCTGATTTACCTTCAATAAATATTCGTCGTCGCAGAAAATATAATTGATCTCGCCCAGCTTTTTTCCTTCTGAAAGAATGATGTCTTCCAGCCATTTTTTGTATTCTGTATTTACCGTCTCTGGTAAGTTTTCGTAAAAGAATTGTATCATTGTTTTAATTAAAACCAGTGCCCTAAAATTACACTGAATATGCCTTTTTGATTATTTTTTAGTGAGTGACTGAAGTTTACCTTGATCTGTCCGAAAGGAGATTTGTATCCTGCGGTAATCCCAAGAGAACTGTAATTTAGTTTTACAGCATCTTCAAATGTTATATCGTCGGAAAGATTCGCAAAAGAGAAATTTCCGCTTACAAAATAGTTTTTGTTGAATTTAAATTGAACATCGTTGGAAACTAAAACCACATTGTTTGTATTAAGCTGAGCAAAATAGAAACCTCCAAAAGTTCGGAAATTAACTAAATTCTGTTCAAAGATTCCACCTAATTTATATTTATAATAATTCGGGAGTTCATCACCAATAGTAACTCCGCCGTACAAGTTTAAACGATAAGTAAATTGTTTTGATAGGGGAATATTAATTCTGATATCTGCTTTGATCTGAACAGGCCTTTTTTCCACCTCAGAACTTAGCAGATCGACTACTTTACCTTCAGCCGAAAAATAGATTCCTTTTGTTGGAAAATCTTTATCGTTTTGAGTATCGCTTTTCAGGAAAACATAAGGATTTAAAAATCGACTGTATCTTTTGCTTTCGCCATTGATATTTGATTCAAAATAATCGTGACTAATTCCTCCTCCGATTGCAAATTTATCTTTCCAGATCGATTGAATGTAGGCTTCATTTCTGAACCATTTCCACGATTCATAGGTTTGATTATTTTCATTTCTCAGATCAAATCCCATCCCGGAAGAGTAGATTCCAAATCCTGGAATGTAACCGTTATCGATAAAATAATTTAAATAATATCTCGGTTTATCTCCCACAACAACATCGAGGGAAAGATTGGTGTTTTTAAATAAAAGTCTTTTCGCTGAATAATTAAGAAGTAAACCGGTTTTGAAAATTTCGTCGTAATGCAAACCGAATTTCAGGAAATGCCTGGCTTCATCTTCCGTGACATATAATTTGAGATAATTGACATCGTTTTCAGAAACTATATCGTAATTAATAAATTGATAATTGTTTGTCGCGACAAGTTTATCTATTCTCTTATTGATACTTCCGTAAGTTTGAAGAGAGGGAAGGCGAAGACCCATTTTCCCGAGAACGTAGTTTTTACCGTAAATTTTGCCTCCTTCTATAGAAACGCTGTCTATCTTATAAACATTAGAATATATCGGATTTATTCGCTGTCTAATGCGGTCAAATGGTCGCTTCGGTAATTCATCCAATGTGTGTATATATTTCAGACCCTCTGCATAGCCACTGTCAAGAATTTTCTTCTTATCATCATAGCTGGTGGCCGTCATCCCTTTTAGATTTGGCTTGATATTAATATCCGTATATTTATATTGTCGGCGGGTATCTTTTTTAATTCCGAAATCAATAACCTGATTTAAAATGGAAATAATATTTCCCAAATCTTCTCTTTTCGAAAGATCCTGATTAAGATCAACCCCAATTACAATATCGATTCCTTTATCTTTTAATGGTTTTGAAGGATAATTTACCGTCATCGCGCCATCGATATAAATGCTGTCACCAATTTTCACGGGATCCATTAAAGAAGGAAATGCAGAACTCGCCATGATGGATTGTACCAAATCTCCTTTTTCAAAAATTTCCATGTTTCCGCTTTCAAGATTTGTAGCTACACACATGAAAGGAATTGGAAGTTTTGAAAAATCATTTATATTCGAAACATTCTTAAATAATTCTTTTAAAAGATAAACATTTTTCTGTCCCGAACTGATGGAAGAGGGTAGTGTTATTTTTCCGTTCTGAAGCGGAATCGATAAAAGATATTTATCTACAGATTTATTGAAAAAAGTGGTTTCCTGTCTTTTTGATTTCGGATCCATAATTAAGGAATAGAAATCGGTATCCATCACAATTTTTTCAATCTCCTTTCCTGAATATCCAGAAGCATAGAGACCGCCGACAATCGCACCCATACTTGTTCCGGCAATATAATCTACTTTTACTCCCAGTGAATCCAACACTTTAAGTACTCCAACATGAGAAAATCCTTTAGCACCGCCACCGGCCAGTGAAAGTCCTATTTTAGGATTTTTTGGAATCACTAAATCCTTCTTTACCTGAGCGTGGATCAAAAGCAATTGAAATACAAATAATAGGGTCAGGAGTTTTCTCATAGGTGTTAATCTTTTATATAGATCCGTTTCACGCGAGGGGAAATGGAGGTTAATACTTCATAGGTTATCGTTTTGCAGTACTCTGCGAATTCTTTTAAACTTGGTTTTGCATTAAAAACAGTTACGGTATCGCCTTCTTTTACATTCGGAATATGATCGACGTTAATCATCATCATATCCATGCAAATGCTTCCAACAATAGGAGCTAAGGTTTTATTTACGCCAACATTTCCAACCTGATTTCCAATCAATCTTGGAATTCCGTCTGCATATCCAACGGGAATAGTGGCTATTTTTGTATTATGATCTGCTTTAAATCTTCTACTGTAACCAACAGATTCTCCGTTTTCTACTAAAGAGATTTGTGAAATTACGGTTTTAAAGCTTACAACAGATCGTAATTGTCTCTGTATTTCACTATTTGGTGATTCACCTAACATTCCGATACCGATTCTCACCATATCATACTGATGATTGGTGTAGCTTGTAATTCCCGATGAATTCAAAATATGTCGGATAGGAGCGTAGCCTAATTTTTCAATCAAATAACTTGAATTTTTTTCAAAAGTTTCCAGTTGATTTAAAGTAAATTCTTTTTCTTCCGGTATATCTGAAGACGAAAGATGACTGAAAATACTTTGAACTTTTACATTCATGGTATTTAAAGTTTCGCTCAATTGATCTAATTCAAAACCTTTGAAACCAAGTCTGTGCATTCCCGTTTCCAATTTGATATGGATTGGATATTTTTTATCATAACCCGATTTTTGAACGGCTTCATAAAATAATTCTAATACGCGGAAACTGTAGATTTCAGGTTCTAAATTATATTGAATAACGGTTTCATAACTATGCTGTTCGGGATTCATCACAACGATAGGAACTGTAATTCCTTTTTTTCGAAGCTCGACGCCTTCATCCACAAAAGCAACACCCAAATAATCAATATGATGATGCTGCAGAAATTCTGAAATTTCATAACTTCCTAAACCATAAGAGTTTGCTTTTACCATTGCCATCATTTTTGTGGTTGGTTTCAGCAAAGATTTATGATAATTAATGTTATGAAGAATGGCATTTAAATTAATTTCTAAAACGGTATCGTGCTTTCTAAGCTCAAGTAGATCTTTTAATCTTTCAATCTCGAATTTTCTCGCGCCTTTTAAAAGAATGATCTGATTTTCTAGTTCGGTAAGATGTTTACTTTCAATTAATTCTTTAGTATCAATAAAAGTAAATGTTTTAGCTCTAAATAATTCACTAAACTTTGATATTTCATCCCCGATTAAGAAAACGGAATTAAATTTTTGTTCGTTTACCAAATCAGAAACTTCTTCATACAATTCTTTTGAATTTGAATTCACGCCGACAATATCTGTCAAGACCAAAGATTTCGTTGGCTTATTATATTCGTTCAAAAATTGTAGGGCAGTTTTCAAAGAATCGAGGTCAAGATTAAAAGAATCATTGATGACAATATTGCTCTTAATTCCTTCAATCGCTTCAAGCCTCATTTCAACGGCCTTCAGAGCGTTGATTTTTTCGACGATCTTTTTATTTTCGACTCCCAATTCCTTTAAGACGGTTACAAGCGCCAGAGCATTGGTTAATGTCGCTTCGTCTCTCTGATGAACCGGAAAAGTGATTTCTTCATCAAAATATTGTACAATAACATCTTCATTTTTTGAAATATTATTTTTAAAGAAAACATTATTGTGATTTTTGAATCCGTAAGAAATTAATTTCTTGTCAGAGTATAGTTTTTTTATTTTTTCATCAACCACAGAATTGTCACCATTATAAATAACAACTTCGGAATTTTTGAACAGTTTGATTTTCTCATCAATCAATTCTTCTTCCGATTTAAAGTTGGCAAGATGGGCAGTTCCGATGTGAGTTAATAAACCAATTTGAGGATGGAAAATAGTTAAGAGTTTTTCCATTTCATGAGGTTCGGAAATTCCAACTTCAAAAATTCCCAGTTGATGAGAATCATTAATTTGAAGCAATGAAAGGGGAAGACCAATCTGAGAATTGAAACTTTTCGGACTTTTCACGGTCGGAAATTCATTCCAAAGACATTGGTACAGCCATTCTTTTAAAATCGTTTTTCCGTTACTTCCTGTAATCCCGATCGATTTTAAATGAGAATTTTCAAAATGATATTTAGCTAATTTTTGAAGAAACTCTACAGAATTTTCAACAATAATCCAGGTTACATTTTCAAACTGAGGAAAATGATGCTCAGAAATAATGACATTTATACCTCGGTCAATCGCCGCTTCAATAAATTTTTCACCCGAATTTTTATGAGTATTGATGGCAATAAAAGCCGCATTTTTCGTAGAATAAATAATCCGGCTGTCAAAAGCGATGTTTTTGATAACTAATTCTTTGTCGCCAATAATATTCGCATTGGTGATTCTGGCAATGTCTTCTACTGTATAATTCATTTATAAATCGTCTATTATAAATTTTTTGTCTTCGTCTTGATAATTATTATATAAACGGAATATTTTCAGATATTTTGATTCTAATCGGTAGATTAGAGTTGTTTGTTCGGTAATCAAAAGCTTGTGATAATCAGGAAATTTTTCCAGCTTTTGAAATACCACTTTTTTGTCGAGAATCAATCCTATTTTATGATTGAGTATATTCATAAAGTTTTGATATTCTCTAAAGGTAAATCTATTCCCGATATAATCCTCTATTTGCTCCAAATCCTGGAGTGCAAATTTAGACCACCTTATTTCCATATTTCTTTAAGAAACGTTCTTCAGAAATTTTCATAACATCATCATGAGAATAATAAATATCATTCTCAAAATCGTTTTCAGCTTCTTCAAGTGAATTTAAAAGAGATTTTTCCGGCTCAATAATCTCCGCAATCTTCAACAACTCCTCAGGAAGAAATTTTTTCTCTTTCATCTTTCTAAAAAATGTAGGTTCAGAAATCCCGCTTTTCTCAATGATATATTTCATTTTGAAGGGCGAATTTTTCAAAATCTC
This sequence comes from Chryseobacterium sp. GM_Chr_2, assembly GCF_026540445.1. Taxonomy (NCBI): domain Bacteria; kingdom Pseudomonadati; phylum Bacteroidota; class Flavobacteriia; order Flavobacteriales; family Weeksellaceae; genus Chryseobacterium; species Chryseobacterium sp. GM_Chr_2. The sequence continues at coordinate 203,216 of NZ_JALNUD010000004.1, read as the reverse complement.
ATCAATAGAATTGCTGATCTTTATGTAATTTTTGATTTCTAATATCATTTTTTGATAGTTTTTACTATTAAATTCTAAACAAATTTAAAAATAAATCTGATACTAAAGTTCTTTTTTATTCAAAACTTCATCTACAAAAACTCTTCGGCTTACAGCATCGTAAGATTCTGTTTCTCCGAGCTCTACAAGATCCTGGCTTTGCGAAGTTCTCATCGAATAATTGGCAAGATTTCCGGTTCTTCTGCAGATTGCATGTACTTTCGTTACATATTCTGCAGTAGCCATCAGATTGGGCATCGGTCCGAAAGGTCTTCCCAGAAAATCCATATCTAAGCCAGCGATTACCACGCGAATTCCGCTATTTGCTAGTTGATTGGCTACATCTACAATACTTTCATCGAAAAACTGAGCTTCGTCAATCGCCACCACATCGCAGTTGGAAGCCAGCAAAAGAATCTCATTCGGGTTTTCTACTGCCGTACTTCGGATCTTATTTTGATTATGAGACACCACATCATCTTCCGAATATCGAATATCCAGTTTGGGTTTAAAAATCTCTACATTTTGTCCCGCCATTTCTGCTCTTCTGAGCCTTCTGATAAGCTCTTCCGTTTTTCCGGAAAACATTGAGCCACAAATAACTTCCATCCAACCGCTTTGTTTGGAATGATTAATTGTATTTTCTAAAAACATTTGTTAAATTAGCCGTATATTTCTATCATCAAAAGTAAGCAATTTTAACAAGATTCTTATATGCAGAATATCCAAGATTTAAAGGAAAAAATTTTTTTTGAATCCAAGAATATCATTGATAATCTGGACAAAATAAGCAATGTCGACGAATTACTTTCCAAGCAAGATCTTGTAGATGAGCTTGCTAACAGGATTTCTTTTTTGAGATTGCTGGAGAAAAATATCGAATATTTTATTCCGGAAAACGTTTCTCAGGTTTTTGAAAACCAGGAAAATGTTTCTTTCGGTGCTCATGATTTTGATTCTCATGAGTCAAAAAATAATGAAGTAACCGAAGAAGAAGCAATTTTCAATAATGAATTGAACGAAATTGATGAAAATGAGGAGGAAGAAGCGATTTTTAACAATCAGCTGAATGAAATTGTTGAGAATGAATTTCATGAGAATTTTGTAAGTTTGGTTGAAGAAAATAATGAGCTTCAAGCAACTGAAACTGTTCAGAATGATGTTGATAATCAAAATACTAACTCTGAAAAAAGTTTTAATGATCAGTTGAATGAAATTGAAGAAAATCAATCTTCTGAAAATGTTGAAACAACTTTAAATTTCGTTGATGAAGAAAGAATTCTTGCTGATTCTGAACCTGATAATGATGAAAACATTCATGAGGAAATGTTTAATCAAAAAACAACGGAAGAGGAAGCAATTTTTAATAATCAACTGAATGAAATTGATGAAGAAGAACAGGTTCAACTTAGCTTTGAACCAGAAATAAAATCGGAAGAAAAGATTTCCAATGAAACTTCAGTAATTACAGAAACAATTCCGAGCATTTTTGATGCGGAAATTTTGGATGACGAAGAGGAAATTTTAATTGAAGAAACAGAAGATCAATTTATAGTTTCAAACATCAATATGAGTCAGGGCGAAATGGCATCTGACACATCAAATGTTGAAAATATTTTGAGTGAAATTAAAAATGAAGCTCAATTAGAAGAAAAACAGGAGGAAACTCATATTTCTGAGGTTATCGACAGACGAAAAATCGTAGAAATCGATAAACCTGAGCCTGAATTAAAAGAAAAACATCCTTCTGATGAAAGTTTTGAAAATACAGACGAATATCATCAGGAGAGAAAAATAAAATTAGCCAATATCAAAGGATTGAAAGGTGTTCAGACTCTTTTTGATGATGATCCTTTGGAAAGAGAAATTCCTGTTGAGAAGAAGCAGGAACCTGTGATAAAAGAGGAAACGGGAAGTATTTTGAAGACCAATATTCCGACTCAATTTATGGAAGCGGCAAAACCGAAACCTGAATTTAAGTTGGATCTTAACGACAGAATTGCGTTTTCGAAAATGTTGTTCGGAGGCAGCCAGTCTGATCTGAACGATGTTGTTTCTGTTTTGAACAGGTTTAAAAATCTTGAAGAAGCAAAAGAATATCTGAGCGATCTTTACTACGAAAGAAAGTGGAATAAAGTGGATGAATATGCGCAGAGACTTTGGATATTGGTAGAAAATAAATTTTTATAAACTAAATTTTGAGCGGAATTCTTTATTTTGTTCCCACACCGGTCGGGAACTTGGAAGATATGACTTTCAGGGCCGTGAATGTACTGAAAGAGGTGGACTATATTTTATGCGAAGACACGAGAACTTCCGGAATTCTTTTGAAGCATTTCGAGATCTCTAAGCCTTTAAAATCTTATCATTTGCACAATGAGCATCAGGCAACGGAAAAGGTGATCACAGACCTTAAAAACGGTCAGAATATCGCCATCATTACCGATGCAGGAACTCCCGGAATTTCAGATCCGGGTTATTTGCTTTCAAAAGCGGGTTCTGCTAACAATATTGAAATGATTTGCCTGCCGGGAGCAACAGCTTTTGTTCCGGCTTTGGTGGTTTCAGGATTACCGAATAACGAATTTTTATTTGCAGGATTTTTACCTCAGAAAAAAGGCAGACAAACGAAGCTGAAGCAGCTTGCAGAAGAGAAAAAGACCATCGTATTATACGAAAGTCCACATAAGATCAATACGACGTTGGAGCAGATCAAAGAATTCTTTGGTGAAGAAACAAAGGTAAGCCTAAGTCGTGAAATTTCGAAAAAATTCGAAGAAACTAAACGCGGAACAATCAACGAGTTAATTGAATTTTCAAAAAGTAAAACTTTAAAAGGCGAGATTGTTCTCATTGTAAATAATTCTATTTAATTGAAAAAGTTAATTTTCGTATTGATTTCGTCGGTTTGTTTAGGACAGACAGATCAATACAAACAAATTCTGCTGTCTAAAAAACTGGGTAAGGAAGTACGTTCTTATTCCAAAGGTTACGGGCTTATTATTGATGTTGTGGCAGAGAAAACTAGCATCGTAGACTCTTTAGGAGTGATTACCTTTGATTCGCCTGAAAAAAATGAAATTTCACATTTATTTAAAAATAGATTTATTTTAAAAATAAAAAACGGAGAAAGAAAGGATAAAATTGCGTTGATTGATGGAAAAGGAAAAGAATTAATTCCTTTAGATAATCAAAAACTGGATGTTTCCTGGAGTATTAATGAAAGAATTATTGCTTCTAAAGAAGGAAAGGAGAGTGTCTTTGATTATAATGGAAAACAGGTTATTCCTTACTCTGAAAAAATAAAATTTGCCGGACAAAATCGTTTTTTTGTGAAAAATGAAGACGGTTGGTATATTTATGATGCCGATGGCAAAAAGGTTTCTGATAAAAAATTTGAGAAAAATTTATACTTCTATAAAAACAGAGTCTATATCAGTACAGGGCCGAAGCAGGGTGAAATTGTAGATAATAACGGACAGGTTTTAAATACGATTTCGCATAGTGAAGTAGATAATATCGGTTCTTATCCTTTTTTAATCACTAAAAGTAAAGGCAATAAATACGGAATTATTGATGCCGAAGAAAACCCCATCACCGAAGAAATTTATGATGAAAGTTTCTTAGGTACCAAATATATTTATCTGATTAAAAAAGATAAATTAAGCATTTTCTCGAAAGAAACCAAACAGCTTTATCCCACGGAATTCAGCTATGTAAAGTCTTTGTTCAACAATATGTTTACAACGCAGAAGACTTTAAAAAGCCCGAAAGTTGCTGTGATAAATATTAATGGAGAAATTGTAATTCCTAAAGAATATGACAGTATTGAAGGCATAAAAATTTCGGGAGAAAATTTTGTGTATTTAACGAAAGGTGGCGAGCAGAGGTTTTTGGATAAAGACTTAAAAGATTTTCTAGAGCCTGGTTTTCAGATCGAAAGAATTTTACCCAATACTTTAATTTTAAGGAGAGAAGGCGTTTTTTATACCTATTCTGTAAAAGATAAGAAATATGAAGAGCTGAAAAATATTGTCTCTTTAAAAGAAAACGGTGTTTTTTATTATACGGAAACCATCTATCCGGCAATTGTTGCTCAAAATTCTAACGGTCTTTTTGGTATTTTAGATGAAAAAGGGAAAGAAATTATTCCTTTTCAATATGATGATATTTTTACTTTTGTTTCTGAAAATGAAATTGTTGTGAAGAAAGGAGACAAGTTTGGCGTTACCAATTATGAAAATGAACCTTTGAAAGAGGTGATTTATGATAAATATTCTGTTGATAAACAAGGTATAAAGCTTACAGCTGGGCAAAACACAGATTATCTTTTCTTTACAGATTTGGTAGGGGAGAAAAGCCCTCAATAATTCTCACATGACAAAAAACAGTCATAAAATTTTGCTAAAATAATGGTTTAAAATGTATTGAATAACAATTTATAATATCTTTGCGCACCGTTTAATTTTAGAAGAAATTAAATAGTGTAAATTAGCCAACTTTCAAAAGGCTAGTTAGTTGTAAAGAAAATAATTGTCAAGAAATATGAAACTATTAGAAGGAAAAGTAGCGCTAATAACGGGAGCTACAAGAGGAATCGGTAGAGGAATCGCTGAAATTTTTGCTCAGCAAGGGGCAAAAGTGGCGTTTACTTACGCTGGTTCTGTAGACAAAGCGAAAGAATTAGAAGCGGCTTTAAGTTCTGTAACTCAAATTAAAGGTTACCAATCTGATGCATCAGACTTTGATGCGGCTCAAAAATTAGTAGATGATGTAATGGCTGAGTTTGGTCAAATAGATATTTTGGTAAACAATGCAGGGATTACTAAAGACAACCTGTTATTGAGAATGTCTAAAGACGATTGGGATACAATTATTAAAGTAAACTTAGATTCTGTATTCAACCTTACAAAAGCGGTTATTAAGCCAATGATGAAGGCAAAATCGGGATCTATCATCAATATGAGCTCTGTTGTAGGATTGAAAGGAAATGCAGGACAGGCAAACTATGCAGCAACTAAAGCCGGAGTTTTAGGATTTACTAAATCTGTGGCATTAGAATTAGGTTCAAGAAATATCCGTTGTAATGCGATTGCTCCTGGATTTATTGAAACTGAAATGACTGCAGTTCTTGATGAAAAAACTGTACAATATTGGAGAGACGGAATCCCTATGAAGAGAGGAGGTACTCCTGAAGATGTAGCTAACGCGTGTGTTTTCTTAGGAAGCGATTTATCAACTTATATCACAGGTCAGACAATAAATGTTGACGGAGGAATGTTGATGCCTTAATTTTTGAATTAAAATTTTAAGATAAAAAGAAAGCCGAATCATTGCGATTCGGCTTTTTGTATTTGATTGTTAAATATTTACAAGCTTCCTTCATGACTTCCAACCTCCATCTCCCAGCTTCCATCCTTTAGTTAAAAACCTGATTTTCCTGTTCCTGAACCCGTATAAAAGTAGTTCTTTTAGACAGTTCTTTCAATTTTGAAGCCCCAACATAGGTACAAGTAGAACGAACGCCCCCCAAAATATCTTTCACGGTTTCTGAAACCGAACCTTTATAAGCAACTTTTACCGTTTTGCCTTCAGAAGCCCTGTATTCTGCCACACCTCCGGAATGTTTATCCATTGCAGTTTTAGAACTCATTCCATAGAAAAGTTTAAACTTTTTACCATTTTCTTCCACCATTTCACCGCCACTTTCATCATGTCCGGCAAACATTCCACCAAGCATAACAAAATCGGCACCGCCACCAAATGCTTTAGCAACATCTCCGGGAACTTTACAGCCACCATCAGCAATAATATGACCGCCCAAACCGTGAGCAGCATCGGCACATTCAATAATCGCAGAAAGCTGAGGATAACCTACACCTGTTTTCACCCTTGTGGTACAAACCGAACCAGGACCAATACCAACCTTAATAATGTCTGCACCTACCAAAAGAAGCTCTTCTACCATTTCTCCTGTTACCACATTGCCAGCGATGATAATTTTATCAGGAAAATTAGCTCTTGCATTCTTCACAAACTCTACAAAATGCTCGGAATAACCATTGGCAACATCAATACAGAGAAACTCGATTTTTGGGTGCTTTTCGAGGATGGTTTTAATCTTTTCTTCATCTGCTTTTCCGGTTCCGGTGCTTAAAGCAATATATTGATGGATTTCTTCTGGCTGACTGTTTAAAAAATAAGACCATTCTTCAGGAGTATAATGTTTGTGAACGGCTGTAATAATTTTATCTTTTGCTAATTCTACAGCCATTTCGAAAGTTCCTACCGTATCCATATTGGCTGCGATAATAGGAGTTCCTTTCCATTTTTTTTTGGTGTGTTTAAAGGTAAATTCCCTTTCTAAATCCACTTCTGAACGAGATTTTAATGTTGAACGTTTCGGACGGAACATTACATCCTTAAATCCCAGTTTTATATCATATTCTATTCGCATAATTTGGAAAATTATTTTACTTAAAATTAGGAAAAAGATTTAAGGAAAAATGATTTTATAATTAAACTTTTATTTTCTCTTCACGTGCATGCATTCAAATCAATTCTAAAATATGATGAAGTAAAATCGTTTTAAATAAAACTTAATTTCCATTAGTCGATTAAATTTTATCATTCATCTATAAAAACAACCCATACTTCTATAAGGCCTTATTTAAGATACTTTCGGGCATAATGATTGAATATTCTAAAGCAAGAACAACGAACTCAATATCAATTTAAAATTTAATTATTATGAAAAAATTAGTTTTGGCTTTAAGTATATTTTTCGCATTCACTGCCAATGCACAACAAGGTAGAAAAGAAGGTTTCAGAAATGAAAAACAAGAATTTCACCAACAAAATGACAGAGGTTTTTCAGGATTGAAATTAACAGATAAGCAGGAAAGAAAAATCGCTGAACTCTCTAGAGAACGATTATCTGAAAGAGAATATGATGCAAGAATTAGAAGAATTCTTTCTAAAGAACAATATGCGCAATATCAAAGACATGGTTTTGAGAAGGATAGAAAAGTAGCGATGGGCAAACCTTTCAGAAGATAGAATGATAAAATCCGGAATGATATTTTCGGATTTTTTTTAGATAAAATAAAAAATCTGTAACATTTTTTGAATGATGATACTTACCTGATAAATAACAATTTAAAAAATATCATTATGAAAACTACTTTAAAAAAACAGTATGCTTTTACAAACCAGATTTTAATTGCTGTTGTATCTGCTGCTTTCGGATATAATTTGTATCAGGCGATCGTGCATCCAGAAAATTCGCATCTCATCTTGAGTATTATTTTAGTAGCAATGACTTATATGATTACTGAAAAATATGGTACAGGAAAAAGTAAAGACAACTAAAATGATAGTTACATTTAATTTAAGCATTACTTTAAATAAAAAGCCTGATATTAAAGCAATATCAGGCTACTTAAAAAATCTAACTACATAAAATATGGTTGAATTATTTCCACCATTTGTATCTTTATTATTGAATAATAATATAATCTCCCGAAACAGAGTGTGCTGAAAAATAACCTAAAGCACCATTACTGATATTACTTGGAGGATTGGCTGGTGTTGCAATATCGCCGGAATCCCCTAATCCTAAATTCGAAAGTACTCTGAAATAATTATAAACAGGAGTATCTACAGATTGTAATTCTACAAAAACAGTATCATTTTTATTTAGATTAAATTTTCCATATAACGGATATCCAATGGTACCTCCATTAAGTTGGTCGTCAGAATAAACATTGTATTGTGTTGCACCTAGCTCTCCTTTCTGGCCTTTCAATACATATTTATTTCCTTTCTCCGCCGGATCTGTAAAAAATACTGAAACAAAAGTACTGTTATCCAATTTATCTTTTTCCTGCTCCAGTTTTTCAATTTCTACCAATTTATTCATCGTACTTGTAGATTGATAGACCTTTCCGTCTACCGTCACAGAAAGTGTATAAGTATCACCTTCTGCTGTGGTAAAGTTTTTTGTTTTATAAGACTCGTCATTCGGATCATATACCAATTCTTCTGTTTGGCCATGATTGTCACTAAGAATCACTTTGGCATTCGTTACTACAGGGATTTCCTCATTGCTCATGACTTTCACCGATCTTGAAACTCTAATCTCGTAAGGACCTTCTTCGTTGGTAATTTCTCCTTCTATCACAATTTTCCCGCTGCCATCTTTCATAGGGATATCTACTATTTTATCATCTACATCGCAGCTAATAAGCATCATTACTAAAGAACAGCAAAACAATATTTTTTTATTAATCATCGTATTTATTTTTAAAATTTAAAGTTAAAACCTACGCTTGGTACCAATCTGAAAAGTATCACTTGTTTTGAAATAATACCTCCTTGGTTTTTATTATCTGCTTCGTAAGAAAGATAATATGGGTTTCTTCTTCCATAGACATTATATAAACTGAAAGTCAACGATTTTTCAAATCTTCCCTTTTTCTTAAAGTCATACGTTGCGCTTATATCTAATCTATGATATGCTGGCATTCTGTTACTGTTTCTCGCCCCATATTCCAGCATTAGCTGATCTCCTAAAGCATATTTTGAGATTGGGAACGTTGTGGCATTTCCGGTGGCGTACACAAAGGCACCCGAAAACGTCCATCGAGGAGTTAATTCATAATTACCTACTAATGATAAATTATGTGTTTTATCATACGTGGTATTGTACCAGTCTCCGTTGTTTATTCCCTCAATTTTTCTTTCAGATTTGGACAAACTGTACGACACCCAGCCTGTGAATTTACCTGTCGTTTTTTTAGCCATTAACTCAAGTCCATACGCTCTTCCTATTCCGTTAAACAATAAGTTTTTCTCAAAATCTCCTTCAAACAAAGCTTCATTTACATCCAAACCGTCTCTGTAATCCACAATGTTTTTCATTTTTCGGTAATAAATGTCAGCATTGATTTCGTATCCTTTCTTTAATTTCTTTGCATAACCGAGACTAAGCTGATCCGAAACCTGAGGTTTGGCTAAATTAATCCAGATATCATTCAGCTGAAGGCCGCTACTAGAGGTAAGAGTTTGTATACCCTGAGTATTTCTGGCATAGCTGAAATTTACACTGTTTGAATTGTTAAAATCATAAGTAGCCATAAATCTAGGCTCTATAAAAATGTTCGTTTTACCACTTTCCTGAAACTTTTCTTCACCTTTACTTTTAGAATTATAAGCAGATGCTCTTATACCATAATTAAATGATAATTGATCTGAAACCTTGAAATCATCATTAATATAAACCGCATTTTCCCACATCGATCTTGGTGTTTTCAGGAAAGCAGATTCAAGTTCTTTTGAAATTTTAGGGGTATTGAAATAATAATTAGAAATCTGAAAACCATATTTTAATGAATGTTTCGGGCTAACAAAATGGGTAAAATCCTGCTTCATCATTAAGTTTCTGATGTTGGGATTTAAATCAAACTTTACATCATTATCATTAAGTAAAAATCTGTAGTCGTAATTACTGAAAATAAGAGAAGTTTTAGAGAATAATTTATCCGAAACAATGCTGTTCCAGCTTAGAGATCCTACTTTATTTCCCCAATTAGTCTCCATATCATCAAATTTCATCACATCCCTTCCCATGTATCCTGATAAGTGAATACTGTTATTCTTATTAAGCTGAAAATTAAGCTTTGCATTCAGGTCATAGAAGTACAATTTTTCATTACCTGAATTTGAAGAAGTATCAGAACTATTTTCTTTATCTTTATCGTCTTTACCACCCATCAGCAATTCAAAAAAAGAACGTCTTGCAGAAATTAAAAAAGAAGATTTCCCTTTTTGAATCGGCCCTTCAACGCTTAATCTCGCACCAATCGTGCTTATTCCTCCGTTTACACCAAATTTTTGATTGTTTCCGTCTTTCATTTTCACATCAATGATGGATGAAAGTCTTCCTCCGTATTGAGCCGGCATATTCCCTTTATAAATGCTTACATCTTTCAAAACATCGCTGTTAAAAGTACTAATGAAACCTGCTAAATGCGAATTATTAAGAACCGGAGCTTCATCCAGTAAAATAAGATTTTGATCGGTGTTGGCGCCTCTCACGCTTAATCCAGAATTTCCTTCTCTTGAAGTAATTCCCGGCATCAGTTGCAATGTTTTTATAATATCGCGCTCCCCAAAAAGTACCGGAAGTTTAGAAATCGCCTGAACATCCATCACCTCACCGCCCATTTTATTGCGGGAAGAAATCATTTTAGATTTTTTTTGATTATTAATAACAACTTCCTGAATGGTCGTCTCATTATCATCTCTGTAAAGATCCCAATCCATTCTTTTTGCCTCACTCAGATGAACTTCTTTAGAAGCTTCACGATGCTTTGTGTAATTAATGATTAAAGTATAATCATTCTCAGGCAAAGAAATAGAATAAAAGCCGTATTCGTTGGTTGTAACATTAATCTCAGGGCGCTCCTTTATTCGAATCACAGCTCCTGAAATAAGCTCTCCGGAATCTTTGTCTTTTACGATTCCGTTGATAGAATACGTACTCTGAGCGTAGGAAAAAGCTGACAAAAAAATTGCCATCGTTGTTAAACGTATCATTTGCGTTTGTTTTTATTACCTTATGTTTTCGTTGCAAATATAGAAACATTGATAAGCTAATAAATATGAACTAGTTCAAATAAAAACTAATTCAAAATAGAAAATTTTATATTAAATTTAGGATTAATATTCAAAATAAATAAGGAAATAATCTGTTACATTAAACTGAATAATAATTTTCAACTAATTTATAGTTTTAATTTTTCACAAACATATTTTGTTTTTAATAAATATTTAACATTCTCGATCTGTAAAGTTTTCATTTATCAGATTAAATTATCTGTTTTTAGGCTGAATTATAAAAAAAATAACTAGAACGAATAGCTCAAAAAACAGAATTATAGATAAAAAACCTATGGGTTTTGCTAAAACAATACCTTTTATCAGCTTTATGATTCCCAAAATGAAAATCGAGATCATAAAATAAAAGGTTGTTTTTGAAGGTTTCCCTTTAAAGAATTTTAAACTTAAAATTGAAATATAAAACCCGAGAATAAGGAGTAAATAAAACTTGAGAAAATAAGGACCTTTTAAAGAAATCGGATTTAATGAATGATGGTTGGCAATAAGCCTTAGAAAACTTATCAAAACGGGAATACTGTGAATGATTATCTTTTTCATAATTTCTAATTTTTGAATTAATCTCCGCCGCCGCATCCACCACAACCTCCGCCGCAACTGCTTCCGCAAGATGAACTGTTGCAACTTGATGAGCTACCGCCGCAACTTCCGGAAGAACCATTGTCATTTTTATGACGATCTTTATTATTATCCTCTCCAAAAATTTTAGACATCAAAAATATAATCACGAAAATAAAAGGTCCGGCTATTGAAATCACAGTCAATAAATTATCTATTCCATCTGAACAGGAACTTAAAATAAAGAAGACCGATAAAATTGACAGGATTTTAAAGCTATTGAGCCAGAATTTTTTACGTCTTGGCTGTTCTTTTTTAGTGAGCCAAACTTCGTGAGGCGGTATTTCCTGAAAGATCTTTTCATAATTTGTCAGCGTTTCTGAAAACCAGTTTTTGTGTTTTTCATTTTCATTTTGACCACCATTTGAAGGATGATGATGGAGTTTTTGCTGTAAAATATTGGGGCAAAATTCTTCCCAGTAATTCTGAGTATAGATGAGATGCATGTGCCAAACTTTATCTACAATTTCGCTGGGGGAAGCACCATTTGGTAAAATACAGCAGAGATAAACGAATTTTTTATACTCTTCTATCGCTTTAGCGGTAAAATCTTCGCTCCAGTTTTCTTCTTTTGCTAATTTTTTTGAGAAAGGAAAATTGACATTGGCTTTGTCTAAAGAAAACCCCTGCAGCCTATTCCAAAGCAGATCATTTTGTAATACGATTTTTGTTTCCATTGTTTTAACTTTTAGTTTCTACTCAAATATCTTTTGAATTTAGAATATAAAAGTCTTACAACAGTCTTTTTTAGTTTCAAAATAATCTTAAATTAGTCTTATGAAATTTTAGTATGAAAAAAGAAGACATTCAGCATCTGGAAAAATTAATGAATTTTCTGAGTCAGCATTTCTTAAAAAAACACCATTGGGAAGATGTTTCAAAAACAGAGTGGTCTTACATTGTTGCAGAATTGAACGAATTAATTATCAACGACAATTCAGAAAAGAACATAAAAAAAGAACCCGACGTATTAGGTTCAAACTATTTATATGAACATTTGATTATCAATAAATTAAAAAGGTATGATCAAAACGAAAATGCTATTTTAAGTAAACCCAATTTGGCAAAATTAAGCCTGATCGTCAAAGTTTTAGGATATTCTAATTACATCGATTTCATCAATTCAAATACCGAATCATTCAACTTTAATGATCTAAGAATTGAGATGAATAATGTAAAACAGAATACAGAATTGCTGGATAAATTGGTTGGCTGTTGGTATTCTTACAACAGAAATCTTCCTGAAAACCCTCTACAGGTGAAAGATGACCGTATCTGGCGTTCTGCCACGGAAATCTACAAATCCGAAACTTCAGGCGAATATTTCATCGAAAGAAGTGGCGGCGACCGTCATAAGTATTTTGGCAAAGTAACTTCTTATGCCGACTATGTTTTTATCATCATGAACAGCAACACGTTCATTCGCCAGCGTCATTTTATTTCAAGGATAAAAGACATCAAGGAAAAGCTGAAAAATCCAGAATATAAGCTCCATGAATTGCATTTTATAAGTACATGTATTAGTTTTAATCAAGAGCCGATTGCCCTTTTCGAAATCTTCCAGAAAGCAGACCGAAAAACGTTTATTTCTGATTCTTTAAGTTTTCCGATTGACAGCGAAGAAATTCCAAAATCTATTCTAAAACAACTTGAAGATACAGAAGCTAACCGTATTGATTATAAGTAATTTGATTGATAGTTGCTAGTTGATGGTTTTAAAGTCTTTCATCTTTTCTCTATCATCTTTATTCACATTAACTTACCAGCCAATCTTTAAAATCTTTTACACGGTCTCGGCTAACGGTAATTTCTTCCTGCGGCTGAAAATTAAGATCGACTTTATAATTAGGCGAAGTATGAATATTTTTAATATAATCTGAATTAATGATGAATTGCCTGTTCACACGGAAGAACTTTTTCTCGTCTAAAACATCTTCCAACTCATCCAATGTGAAATCGGAAGGATACGTTCTTTCCGAAGTTTGAAGATAAACAATCTTGTTTTCGCTAAAAAAACAGCTTACTTCTTGCGTCTGAACAATTTTAAGATTATATCCAATTTTAACTAAAATTCTTGAAAGAGTAGATTTATCTTTTTTAATCAATTGCTTAATTTCCTGCGAGCTCACCGAATTATCTGAAGGCAAAAAAGACTTGAATTTCTCAATAGCTCCCGCCAAATCTTCATCTAAAATTGGTTTTAAAAGATAGTCTATACTGTTTAGCTTAAATGCTTTTAAAGTATATTGGTCAAAAGCTGTGGTGTAAATAATGAAACCTTTGGTAGGAACTTTCTCAAAGATATCGAATGACAAACCATCGCCTAAAACTATGTCTGAAAAAATAAGTTGTGGATGTTCATTTTCGGAAAACCATTGTACGCCTTCTTCCACAGATTCTATTTTCGCAACCACTTCTATTTCAGGAAATTCATTAAGCATTCTTTCTAATTTCCTTGAAGCCGGTTTTTCGTCTTCAATAATGACCGTTTTTATCATTGAGCTCCTGATTTTTAGTTTAAATTTCGAATAAAATTAGGTAAAATAGATCAATTTTTAAAATTGAATCGGATCTTTTGATTTTTTCATTTCATCCTGAATCATTTTCGATTCCCATGCTGAGTTCAAAACAAATAATTTTACCGCTTTTACAATTAAAATAATAGCCCAAATGGTTAGAATGAAAGATCCATGAAATAAAGAAAGATTAATTTCTCCGTGTCTGAAAATATCTCTTCCGTAGATGATCGCGGCAACGATTCCGAACCAAAGAAGATGTTTGTAAAACTTCTTTATTTGCTGTACTCTTTCTTGTGCTTGATAATAATTCATTGTATTAATTTTTAATGGTTTAATAATAATTGATTAAAGTGATTTTGAATTTTTAATATCCTCATTCATCAGTTCCTGAATTTTTCTGTTTTCCCAGTTTCTTCCAAAAACAAAATTGGGTGAAAAAACGCTCATCCAATGAATACCAAGCCCGATTCCCCAAATGGCAGGAAGTTCCAAAAGATCCCAGCTCCAGAATTTTTCATTTTGATCCAAATCAATCGCCTGCAAACCGATAATGAAAAGATTAACGCAAACATACACCGTTAAATGAATGTAAAATCCTTTGATTTGTTTCATCTGCTTTTGAGCTTCTCGATAGTTCATTTTATTGTTGTGAAGAATTTCCATGATTGTAATTTTTTAGTTTTTAATTAAATTGATTTTGTATTTCTTCTTTCTTCTTCCATCAATTGCTTAATTTTTTTCTCTTCCCAGTCTTTTCCGATTCCGAAAGTATTGATTCCGTGTGCAGCCAATCCGATTCCCCAACCTAACATTGGCCAAAAGAACCATAAATGTCCCGGAGATGTTATCATATTTAAAACAATCAAAAAAGGAATTACAAGGCAATATGAAGTAAGATTTCCATAAAATCCTTTGATTTCTTTTACTCTTTTCGCTGCTTTTTCGTAAGCCATTGATTCTTTGTTTGTATACGTTTCCATAATTTTTATTTTTAAGATTAAGTTGTTTGTTTTTGTTGAGACAAATGTAGGACAAGAAGCACTCTCAAATCAATTTTATATGACCGAACGGTAGAATATGATTACCGAATGGTAAAAATCCTATTTCAATGAAAAGATGAATGTTTTGTTTATCCGTAAACATATTCAAACCTCACAGGTTTTTGAAACCTGCGAGGTTTATATTCATTCATCAGTTTGTTCAATATCAAATATTTATATATTTTAAAAATAAAAAAGTCAGGAAAAATTTCTTCTTCCTGACTTTCTTAGTATTTTGAATATTATTTATCTTTTTCCATCAGTTCTTTTATCTTTTTTTCTTCCCAGTTATTTCCCAGAATAAACCCTGAAAAGAAAATATTCATTCCGTAGCCGATTAAACCAATTCCCCAGAAGAAAGGCAATGAGAAATATTTTAATTGCCAAATGCTTTCTCCTTCTTTTAATCCAGAATAATTCAGATAAAGGATAAAAAAATTTACAGCGAAATAAACGAATGTAAAAACATAAAAGTTCTTGATTTTTTTCACTCTCCGAGCAGCTGCTTTGTAACGGATTTCATTTTCATTAGTATTTTCCATTTTAATGTATTTTTATTGTCTGTTTTGTTTTTCTAATATTTCTCTGATTTTCTTTTCTTCCCAATTTTTTCCAATGGCAAAAACACTTATTCCATGCGCTGCAAGACCAATTCCCCAACCCAACATCGGAAATACAAACCAGATATTTCCGGGGCTTGTAATAAGATTAATAATGATTAAAGATGGAATAACAATACAGTAAGAAATAAGGTTTCCGTAGAAGCTTTTGATTTCTTTTACTCTTTTCTGTGCTCTTTCATAAGCTTTATCCTGATCTTCTGCTTTTATGCTGACAGTATTGGGTTTACTTTCTAATATGGGAAGTTTCACTTTAAAATAATCTTCAGATTTTTCAATGAAAACATTCCTTTTCGTAAGCAGAGCGTATCGTTGAACAATATTCGCCAAACCGATTCCTGAGCTTTCTTTTATTTGCTCCCGAACCTGCAGATTATTCTCTATGCAAAGTGTATTATTTTCAGAATAAATTTTAATCATTAACGGTTTTGAAGAAGTCGCAAAATTATGTTTGATACAATTTTCCAGCAACAATTGTAACGACAGCGGAACTACAAATTCCCGAAAATCTTCTTTTCTGACATCAAAAACAAAATCTACACTGTCTTCAAACCTTGTTTTAAGCAAATCGCAATAGGTTTTAGCAAATTCGAGTTCATCTTCAACCGTTACCAATTCTTTATCTTTCTGTTCTAAAACGTATCGGTAAATCTTTGACATTGAAGCCGTAAACTTCTGCGCCTGTTTCGGATTTTCATCAATTAATGAACTTAAAACATTCAACGAATTAAAAAGAAAATGCGGATCTAGCTGATTTTTAAGGCTTTCAAATTGTGCATTGGCAGACTTTGCAATCAATTTCTGCTCTACCACTTCTTTTTTGGAGGTCTTTTTCAGTTCTTCCATGAAACCTTTTGCGTGAAGAAATGCGGAGATCAACAACGCAACATTAATCATGAACCAATTGGAAGTGTTGTATTTAGCAGAGAAAAACTCGCTTGCCGTTGCCACTTTCTGAATCACCACATAATTCATATAATTACAGAAATAGACCAAAATAAAATTCCCGACCACCAGGAAAAGAATGGTTAAAATAGATCGTTTTCTGGTTTCTTCAGACCACGGAAATTTTCTGTTTAAAAAATCATTGATAAAATAATTTCCTAAGCCCAAAACAAAAGAATACATTGCTGAAAGGGCAAATGTTATGAGAAAATTTATAATCGTTTTCTCTTTATTGAAAAACAGGAAGAAGAACAAACTTGTTCCCAGCGATACCCAAAGTAATATGATGATGCCCTTACGTTTCATGATTGATTTTCTTGGTTCAAAATTAGTTTAAAATAAAAGTATTAAAAATAAATGTTTACCGAACAGTCAATTTTCAAGTCTGAATGGTACAAAAAAACCTTCACTTTTGGAAGGTTTAGTTATTATTAATGATTATTTTGTTGAATCCTGGCTCAGGAAATATTCTGCTTCTGCTTTCCCCCAATTGGGATCCAGCGATGTTTTGGGTTTAAAAGCATTGAATTTATCCAACGCTGTTTTAAACTGCTCTAAACCTTTTGCCTTGCTTCCTCCGTATTGCTCAGGAGTGAAATAAGTATCTTCTGCTTTAATCAAAAACACTCTCGGATTGGTCGGATCCAGCTTTTCGGCAGTTTTCAATTCCTCAATCGCCTTCGCGCCATCGGTCATGTATCTTTCGGCAGGATTTTCCATCATTTTTAGAGAATAAGCCATTTTTTTAAGCAAATGAATCTCAGAATTGTTATTTCCGGCAATTTTCTCCGCCTGATCTAAATAATTGAAAGCAGTATTTGCCTGAACCGAAAGTTCGGTCATTTTGCCTTCCCTCATCAAAAGCCGGCCTTTCTGAATATAAGAAAACGCGACATAATAAGAAGGCAGCCATTGCGTGGTTTCTTTCTTAGCAACTCGGTCGAAATCGTTGGCTAATGCCTGAAATTCATCGGTGGTTTTACACGCTTCCAGTTTAGCCATTTTTTCAGCCATTACTTTTTCGTAATTAGACTGAGCAAAAGCTGTTAAACTCATCAAACCTAAAGCAAAAGTTAAGAAGTATTTTTTCATTTTTTCTAATTTTTTAAAGTTGATATTGGGTTAAATAAAGATAAATTTTTAGTTGAATAGAATCCGTTTTTTATAAATTATTATTGATGGCATCTTCGGTTTTATCTACTCCAAAGCTGATGAATGCGCCGATAAAGACAAAAGTATTCACAGGCGGAACTACGGAAGCGCTTCTCATTCCGTTTTGAGAAAAATTGTAGCCATAAACATTTTTCGAACCTAAAATATTGGAAATACTCAAGACAAAAATGGTAAACGCTTTAGCATCTTTTTTTCCTAAATTGGGTAAATAATTCAGACTGAAATTCAAGGCATTATAATCTTTTAAATAACCTTCATTTCGAGTGAAATTAATCATTTTATCTCCTTCAATTTTTGTTGCAATATCATAATAAGGTCTACCTTTTGCGTATGTGTAAGAAAGGTTAACTCCTAATTTCCATTCAGGGATGAAACGTTTGGCAACGGCAGAAAGCGTATGATTAGAAGCAAAATTAGGCTGCAGACTCATTGGATAATTCATAAAATCGCGCTTAGAATCCAAATAAGAATAACTGAGCCAGTAATCGATATTTTTAAATGTCTTTTTGTCTCTCCAGAACAGTTCAAGCCCTTTTGCATAACCAAATCCGGCATTATTTAACGCAGATTGAACCTGCTGATTTTGGTTTTCCTGAGGATTAATCGTAAATGTCTTAATTAACTGGTCGTATTTTTTATAAAATGCTTCCAGCCTCAAACTTCTACCTTCCGAACTTCTCTGAACCTGAAAAATATAATGCTGAGATTGCTGAAAATCTAAATTGGAAGGTCCGTTAATATATTTACTTTCAGGATTTTGATAAAATAATCCATACGCAAAAGAAGTAGTCCAGTCTTTCGCCAAGCGATAAGCCAAGGCAAAACGAGGGGCAATATTGCTTTTATCGAGATAAGAAGAATGTTCAGCTCTCAAGCCTAATTTTGCTGAAAAACGGTTGCTAAAACCTAAATCTGTTTCCACAAAGACGGCAGAAATCACATCCTGATAATGTTTATTGACTTGTTGAAAATCAAGCTTTTCATCGGTATTATTGAATTCAAAACCACCGCGGATTGCGCTGATCTTATTCATCTTTCTTTCTAAAACGGCTTTGAAATTCAGATAATTACCATCATTTAACAGTTGGGATTTTTCACCTTCTATTTCATTTTTTTCTGTAGAGAAATTCAAATCAGATTGATTGTAAGAATAAGATGCTCCTGCATTGAATAAATATTTCCCGAATTTTTGCTTAAAAGATAAATTATGATAGGTGTTTTTTCCTTTTAACCTAATCAGATTAAACGCATTATCTTCTTCCAGACTTGGCGTTTTCACTCCCATTTTGTTGGAATTGTACATTCCGTAATATTTGAAAAATCCACCAGATTTTGTTTTGATCCTGAAATTAAAATCACCATTCAAACCTTGTGGAGCATCCACAAAATCGGTATTAAAAGGAATAACCTTTTGCATCAAACTCAACAAAGAATATCCTAAAGTCGCTCCGTAAGAATGATTTTTATTTTCACTCAGTTTTTGAAAACCGGCACTTAAAAAGATAGGCGAAATCCCGAAATCGTAAGAACTTTGATCCGGTAAATCTACACTTTCCAACATCAAAGCACCTGAAAGTGCCTGACCGTACAAGGCAGAATAGCCGCCACTTGAAAAAATATTGCCTTTGAAAAGTGAAGTATTGAATCTGTCTCGCCCCGCAATTCCGGGAATAGAATTAGAAAAATAATTATTGATTAAGCTGCCATCCATAAAAATTTTAGATTCGGTACCTGTTCCTCCGCGAATGAACAAACCTTCCGTTTCACCGACTTTCTGAACGCCGGGAAGATAGTTTAAAGCCGAAGAAATCTGTCCGTCTGCACCAGCCGTGGTGTAAATATCGATAGGCGTTAAAAGTGCCGTTGCTCGCTTTTTATCGCTAGCTTCAATAGAACCCGCTGAAACCACGACCGCATCAATTTCATTTATTTGTTCTTTCAGGTCGGCATTTACAGAACCTTCCTGATTTTCAATGATAATTGATTTTTCTGTTTCTATGTATTTCGGATGCGTAAAAATAAGCTGATGATTTCCTTTTTCTGAGGTTTCAAAAGAGAAATTACCGTTAACATCGGTTGTGGCGCCATCGTAGGTATCTTTCAACGTGACATTGACTTCACTGATCCCTTTATTTCTAAAACTGACTTTCCCCGAAATTTTGGTCTGCGCAAAATTCAAACTAAAAATAAAGAAAGCGATAAGAAGCAGAAATTGTTGTCTTTGAGTTTTCATGGGTTTAATTTTCGATTCAAAATTATACCTAAAGTTTTCATCTGCTAAATATTTCTTGCTGAACCGTAGATTTTTCATTCTGAGTGGTTGCCATTTAGAACTATTCCTGAAAAAACGACACGAATCATAAAGCGCTTTGGAAAATCTTTTTTAAATTTAACCTAAAATCACTTTAAAATCATTTAAAAATGAAAGGTAAAACATTAGCATTATTGGCGGGATGTGCGCTTTTTGCTGTTTCTTGCGGAACGACAAACACGTATCAGGTGCTATCTAAAAGCGACACACAGACCGGAGGAACGGCAAAGTTTACTCAAAAAGGAGATGAAGTTATCATGAAACTGGATGTTACGAATCTGACACCGGGAATTCACGCGGTACACATTCACGAAAAAGGAGACTGCTCTGCAGCCGACGGAACTTCTACCGGAGGACACTGGAATCCGTCGAAAAACGACCACGGAAAATGGGGTGCTGAACATTTCCACATGGGAGATATCGGCAACCTTGTGGCAGATCAAAACGGGGTCGCTACTTTGACATTTAAAACTAACAAATGGTGTCTTGGATGTACAGATGAATCTAAAAACATCATCGGAAAAGGTCTTATTGTACATGCCGCTGCAGACGATTTCCATACGCAGCCTACGGGTAATGCAGGAGGAAGAGTGGGATGTGTTGAGATTAAATAATCTGACGATTTTGCATAAAAAAACCGCTAACATAATGTCAGCGGTTTTTTTGTTTTTCTATGTTTTTAAGACTTTGCGCCCATGTCTGCAACGATATTCATCGCTTCCTGAAGGTAAGGATCTTTCTTAAGACCTTTTACCCAGATTTCAGATTTTTTCTTGAAGGCTTCATCTTTTTTCTCTCTTTCAACTTCGGCAGGATACATCGTAAACTGAAGTCCGTTTTCAAATTTAGTCAACGGTTTGAATTTTTCAATTTGCGCTTTTCTGTCTTTCATTACCTGATTGAATTTGTTGATATTCAAAGTAATGCTTTCTTCTTTGTCCAGTTTTTCTCTCCATTGAGCAGACTCCAGCAATAACTGATAATTTTTATTATTCGCCATTCTCGCAGCACTAGCTTTTTCTAGAGCTACTGCGTTGAAAATATTTAATTTATCAAATTTTGAAGAAGGAATTTTATCCCAAGCCAATGCAAAATCATCATATCTTTCACCAATTTCAGCATAAGTAAAGAAGTCTTTCATCTGAATGTCAGAAACGATACCTTTTCTCTGATTAGATTCTCCCGTCACTCTATAGAACTTCTGAATCGTTAGTTTTAAAGATCCGAAATCATCTTCTGTATTTAAGAATCTATTTAAGTCAACAAACGTCTGAACGGTACCTTTTCCGAAAGACTGCGGCGAACCGATAATCATTGCTCTACCATAATCTTGCATTGCACCAGCCAAGATTTCAGAAGCCGAAGCAGAAAGTTCGTTTTGCATAATTACCAAAGGCCCAGTCCAGATTGGTGTTTCCTGCTTATTCTTTAAGGTTTGAATTTTTCCGTTTCCGTCTTTTACCTGAACATACGGTCCTGCATTCATGAATAATCCCATGATGTCCCCAACTTCCGTTAGTGAACCCCCACCATTATTTCTAAGGTCTAAAACAATCCCTTCAATATTTTGAGATTTAAGCTTAATGATCTCATTTTTAATATCATCGGAAGCATTTCTTCCGTTAGGATTTTCAAAATCTGCGTTGAAGCTTGGTAAATTAATGAAACCATATTTTTTACCGCTTGGAGAATTTACCACAATACTTCTTGCAAAAGTATCTTCGATAGCAACTTCTTCACGAATCATGGTAACGTCTTTTATGGTTCCGTCTTTTTTCTGAACTGTTAAAGTAACAGGTGTTCCTTTTTCACCTCTGATCAAACGTACCGCTTCATCAGAAAGCATACCTACCACATTTACAGCGTCTTCCTTCGGTTTAGATTTTACTTTTAAAATTTTATCACCTTCCGAAAGCTGCTTCGATTTCCAAGCCGGCGCTCCGATTGTTAATGCGCCTAAGAAAAGATTTCCTTTTTTCTCCTGGATAATAGCACCAATCCCAATTACCTTCCCAACGAATTGAGTATCAAAATCTTCCTTGTCTTTTGGAGAATAATAATTGGTATGCGGATCGAAAACTTCAGTATAAGAATTCATATACACCGTGAACCAATCCATTTTCTTTCTCTTTTTGAATCTCGTAAATGTTTCTTTTACAAGATCTTTCACCTCGTCAGTTGCTTTTTTAATCTTCTGATCTGGAGAAAGTGGCTGATATTTAATTGTATCTTTTAATTTGAATTTTTGAACCGAATCTTTCTTAATTTTCTGAGCTTCTTCTTTGCTGTTCATCGATTCAACTTCTTGGAGAATATTGTATTTGATGAATTTTTTCCACTCGTTATACTGCTCCTGTTTGTTGGCAGGTACTTTTTTCAGCTTTGGCTCAAGAGTTAATGTTTCATCTTCTTCCAAATTAATTGGCTTGCTGAAAATGTCCTGAGTGATCTTATCAATCTCATCCACACGCTGATACAATCTGTCGATTGTCAGTTTGTAGAATGTAAGATCTCCCAAATTCAGATAATCATCCAACTTGGTTTCGTGTTTGCCAAATTCGTCCATATCAGACTGAAGGAAGTATCTTTTTGCGGGATCCACCATCTCAAAATAATGCTTATAAACGTCTTTCGAATAGGCATCATTTATCGGTTTCGGACTATAATGTAAATAAGAAAGTGTATTTTTTACGCTCACCATTATCGTCTGCATCTTTTCGTCATCATTCTTTGGCGAGTTGAAACAAAACATTAGACTTGTTAATGGAATTAGGAGTAAAAATTTATTTAGCTTAAAATTTTTCCACATAAATCTGTAATGTATTTTTATTATTTTTCTTAAAAGTATTTTAATTAGTAGTAATTTTTAATTTACTGTTACAAACTATCAAATTTAATACCTTATTTATAAATATCAGGTACTTTTAAGATTTTTTATTATAGAAGTTTTTATATCTTTTTTCAACTGAAAAATTGTTATATTTTTTGTAAAAATAATGTGAATGGTATAATTTATTCATTACCGAAAATAATTATAAACACCTAGATCATGAACTTTACAGAAGCAAAAAAGTATAAAAAAGATGCCGTGAAAAACGCAGATGAATATGTTTTAAAAAATTTCCATGTGATCATTGTTCCGATAAAGACGGAAGAAAGTGCAAAATATATCGAAGATTTTTTGAAAGAACCAGAATTATTCAATGATGAAAGTTGTAAAAAATATTGCTCAAATGATGAATATGAAGTGGTAAGTTTTCAAAAAGAAAAAGAATAATAAATTGTTGTGTTATCTTCAGTTTTTTCAAAAAAATCACTTTAAAACTTAAATATTAAAGCATATATTCGAAAATTGTATATTTGTTAAAATTAAATTATTTCTATGGAAAGACCACTTATTCTGGTTACTAATGACGACGGAATTACAGCACCGGGTATCAGAAATCTTATCAGTTTTATGAACGAAATCGGAGACGTAGTGGTGGTAGCACCCAACTCTCCACAAAGCGGAAAAGGTCACGCAATTACCATAAATTCTACTTTAAGTTACGAAGAAGTACAGCTCGACGGTCCTCAAACCGATTTTTCATGCAGCGGAACTCCCGTTGACTGTGTAAAAATGGCTTTGGATAAAATTTTACCAAGAAGACCGGATATTGTGGTTTCGGGCATTAATCACGGAGCGAATTCTTCGATTAATGTGATTTATTCAGGAACGATGTCTGCTGCGGTAGAAGCAGGTGTTGAAAGCCTTGCGGCGATTGGGTTTTCTTTATTGGATTTCAGCTGGGAAGCAGATTTTACTCAGGCAAAAGAATATATTCAAAAGATCGTTAGAAGAACTTTGGAGAAGCCTATGCCTAAAGGTATTGTATTGAATGTAAATATTCCTAAACTTCCGAAAGAGGAGATTAAGGGTATTAAGGTTTGCAAACAGGCTCATGCCAAATGGGAAGAAAGTTTTGAAGAAAGATTAAGCCCTCACGGTAAAAAATATTATTGGTTGACAGGTTATTTCAATAATATGGATGAATCTCCGGATGCTGATGAAACGGCTTTAGCAAATGGATATATCTCAATTGTTCCCGTGAAATTCGACCTTACAGCTTACGAATACATGAAGACGTTGGAAGAGGTAATGAATTTTGATTAATTTGAATATTAATTCTGAAAATTTTCAACAGTATATAAAAAAAACGTCATAAGTTTCAAAAACCTATGACGTTTAAATTTATAAAGTTTGTCATCAAAAATGACAGATAATGCTAAAACTAAGAGATAACACCACTTCCCAACAATTCTTCACCATCGTACCACGAAGCAAACTGACCTTCGGCAATCGCAGATTGTGGATCTTCAAATTCCACATAAAAAGCATCTTCAAACTGATATAAAGTCGCTTTCTGCAGAGGCTGTCTGTATCTGAATCTCGCCATTACTTCCATCGATTCGCCATTTTTCAATCTTAAATCTTCACGAACCCAATGCAATTCAGAATTATCGATTTTCAAGGCTCTTTTTAATAATCCCGGAAACTGATGTCCTTCTCCTACGAAAAGAATATTGTTTTCCATATCTCTGGAGATGATAAAACAGCTTTCTTTATGGCCGCCGATTCCTAATCCCTTACTTTGTCCGATCGTGAAAAATTGAGCACCTTGGTGCTTTCCGATAACTTTTCCGTCCGTTTTTTTATAATTGATTTTCTGACTTAAAAATTCTAATTCTTCCTGTTTTGAAGAAAATTCAGGCTTTTCTTGTGCAAAAAGGGGAGAATCTTTGAAAATTTCAACAATTTCACCTTCTTTAGGAACTAATTGCTGTTGTAAAAACTGAGGAAGACTTACTTTTCCGATAAAACACAACCCTTGAGAATCTTTTTTATCAGCCGTTACTAATCCGATTTCCTTTGCAATTTCTCTCACCTGAGGTTTTGTTAATTCTCCAATCGGAAATAATGCTTTAGACAATTGATCCTGACTTAATTGACATAAGAAATACGACTGGTCTTTATTATTATCCTTTCCTGCCAAAAGATGGAAAATTTCTTTACCATTTTCATCAATCGTTGAATCTACTCTTGCATAATGCCCGGTTGCCACTTTATCTGCACCCAAAGACATTGCTGTTTTCATAAAAACATCGAATTTTACTTCTCTGTTGCACAAAACATCAGGATTCGGAGTTCTTCCTTTCTGATATTCATCGAACATATAATCAACGATTCTTTCCTTGTAAAGATCACTCATATCGATTACCTGAAAAGGGATTCCAAGCTTTTGAGCAACCATTAAGGCATCATTACTGTCTTCAATCCAAGGGCATTCGTCTTCTAACGTTACCGAAGCATCATTCCAGTTTCTCATAAACAAAGCCACAACTTCATGACCTTGTTGCTGTAACAAATAGGCTGTTACACTCGAGTCTACACCTCCTGAGAGGCCTACTACTACTTTCATTGTATTTCAATTTTACGAAACTCTTAACGGGAGTTCTTAGTTTGACGCCGCAAAAATACAATTAATTAAATTCGTAAAAAAACCATAATTTTAAACATCGATAAAAACAATTTAATATGAAAAAGTTTATTATTCCTTTATTCTTAATGATTTCGGGAGCCGTGTTTTCTCAGGTTGCCATTGGCGCTTCCCCTGAAAATAACAATCGCTGGACTTTCGGAGGCGGAATTGGAGTAGGTTTTGGAAGCAACAGTGCTTTTAATTTATCTGCTTCACCGAGAGTAGGTTACAGGCTGACTAATGATCTTGAAGCTGGAGTTTTGGGAAGTGTTTCTTGGCAAACTTCTGATTATTACCGTTCTACTTTGTTTGGAGTGGGGCCGTTTGTTAATTATTACTTTGCAAGATCTTTTTATGTAGGGGCGAATCTTCAGCAGTACTTCATCAATTATAAAGATAAATATTACGATTATAAGATTAATGAGCAAGAAACGGCTTTATATCTCGGAGGTGGTTACATGCAAAGAATTGGCAATAACTCTTTTATGCAGATAGGAGTGATGTATAATGTGTTGTATAAAGAAAATTCAAGCTTTTTATCTAGTGGGCTGATTCCAAATATTGGGTTTGTAGTTGGGCTTTAATTATTTAAATAGACAAATAAAGACCCCGAAATATATTTTTTTCGGGGTTATTTAAAGATATTCTTCTTAGAAGAAAATGATCCAGCAAAATTTAAATATTAATAAAGTACAACCCATTTTGCCCCTCCAAAGCTAAAATAGGAACCTTCAATTACGGCTGCTGGGTCATAGGTAAGATCTGTTGTTATGGTAGGCAGGTTGCAGCCTTCTCCCATAAAATAATATCCACCAATATTCACTCCAGAGACATCCTGTACTCCGAACTTTATCCCGTGATAAGTTGTTACATTACTAAAAGTATTAAGAATCGGGCTTGGTGAGTAATAAGGGCTTGCGTAATTAGAATTTACAATCCAACTGCCAACTACCGGAGTAGTAGGAAAAGCTGTACTTGTAGCGAAAGTGTTGTTTACATTTGCAGTATACAATGCATCAGTAGATATTATACTTGGGCTTGGGGAGTAAGATAGCCGAAGCAATCCATTTGTAAGGCTTCTGGCTTCTAACGTAGGTGAACAATTGGCTACGGGGTTTGATAAATTAGATTTTGTAAGATAAAACTCAATATAATGGGGAGTATAATTTTGGATATAAAAATCTCCTGTAGATTGTGCCCATGTAAATAAAGACGATATGCAGGCTGCTATTAAAAATATTTTTTTCATTTTAAATATTTTATGATGAAATCTTTAAAAGTTCAATGAAGTTTTTAGTATAGTATCATCCAGTTTGCTCCTCCGAAGGAGAAAAAACTTCCTGCAATCACGGCATTCGGATTATATGATAAATCTGGAATTATAGCCGTTCCACACTCTTGTCCTAAAGAATAATATCCACCAATATTCACCCCGTTTACATCTTGTACTCCGAATTTTACCCCGTGATAAGACGTTACATTACTAAATGTATTAAGGATAGGAGTTGGTGCAGTATAAGTAGTTGTACTATTTAAAATCCAGGCTCCAATGACGGGTGTTGTCGGAAACGCAGTACTTGGAAAAAATGTAGTATTTACATTAAATTCATGCAGAGCGTCGGTTGAAGTGTATCCAGGGTTTGTAGAATAGGATAATCTCATTAGCCCTCCTGTGGCGGCTCTTGGCTCTAATCTAGGAGCACAGCCACCTGCGGTATTTGATAAATTTGAACGCCAGATAAAATATTCAATATAATGTGGGGTGTAGTTTTGAATATATAAGTCTCCAGGGTTTGTTTGTGCAGATAAGCCATAAGAAATGAATAGAACTGCTAATAAAAGTAATTTTTTCATGATATATTAGTTTTCAGATTTATAATTTTGACTTACTTTTTTATTATAATCACCATACACCTGAACAGCCCATTTTAAGATCTTTTCTCTGTCATTATTGGTTTGTCTTTCGATTTCTGCAGAAGAAACTCCCGTTGAAGCAATCAATTCTTTTGCAGCAGGAATAAGCATATCTTTTTTCTCATCACTCAATTCTGCTGAGGTTTTTGGCATCGAAGGAGCCGGATCTTTTATCATCGCGACCTTTTTAATAGCGGCATTAAATTTTGAAACTGCCTCAGGTTTTGTGAGTTGTGGAGTAGTGGTTGTTGCTAAATTAGATTCGTTTGCACACGATAAAATGGTAAGTAAAGAAATACCTACAAGAAAAATTGTTTTTTTCATGATACTAATTTGTTTTGTGATTAAAATATTTAGGTAATAGTTTGTGACCATTACCTAAATTATTGTTGAATAAAAACTTTTTAAAAAAAGATAACCCATTCGTCACCTCCAAAAGTGAAATAAGAGCTATTAAAAAGAGTTGTATAGGCTGCTGTATTAAGGAGGGGTAATGCTCCACAGTTAACATATCCTAAAGGAAAATATCCTGCTACATTTGTTCCCGTCACCGGATCTTTTACTCCAAATTTCATTCCCAAATCTTTTGCTGCTAAACTGCTTGCAGGGATTGTAGAACCGGGTAAAATGTAAGGATTTGCATAATCTGCATTAAGAATCCATCTATCAATCAATGGCGTTTGCGGATACATAGGATTAAAAGTATTTGATAAATTTAAATCCGAATCATAAAATGCATCCGTTGAGGTAGCGCCACCTGTCGGAGATTCTTTGAGAGGTAATAACCCGGTAATGCTGTTTCTGCCATCCCAATTTGGCGTACATCCTCCTGCAACATTAGCTTGATTGGTCTTGAAAATACTCATTTCCATGATGTAAGGAGTATAATTTTGAAAGTAAATATTAGATTGTGCCGAAATACTGTATGATAAAATAAAGGCAAGAGATAAAAATAATTTTTTCATGGTATACTTAGTTTGCAGATTGATAGTTTTGATTCATTTTTTTGTTGTACTCACCATACACCTGAACGGCCCATTTTAAGATTTTTTCTCTGTCGTTATTCGTTTGTCTTTCAATTTCTGCGGAAGAAACTCCTGTAGAAGCAATTAATTCTTTTGCTGAAGGTATTAGCATGTCTTTTTTCTCATCGCTTAATTCTGCTGAGGTTTTTGGCATTGAAGGAGCAGGATCTTTAATCATGGCAACTTTTTTAATAGCTGCGTTGAATTTTGAAACCGCTTCCGGCTTTGTAAGCTGTGGAGTAGCCGTGGTGGCTAAAGTAGACTCATTTGCACAAGAGATAATGCTTAGTACCGAAATACTAAAAAGTAAAACTGTTTTTTTCATTTTCATGATATTGTTAATTTAATGTTCAATAAAGTTAATTATTTTTCTTAATTAATCATTATTTCGTGAAAAAATAAATTAATATCTGCTAAAAATGAAAAAGCACCGAGAAAAAATCCCGATGCTTTCTTATTATGATTTAAACTATTTATTTTATGATTGAGAAGACTTTTCTGCTGCAGATTTCTTCGGCTTTGAAGTTTTTCCTGCCAAAGCATCTTTCGCTTCATTCAGATCAAGAACTACAGTTTCTCCTTCGTTTAATTGCTTGTTTACCAACATTTCTGCCAATAAATCTTCAATATATTTCTGGATCGCTCTTTTCAATGGTCTTGCTCCGAAATCTTTATCCCATCCTTTTTCAGAGATGAAATCTTTCGCTTCGTCAGTTAAATCAACTTTATAACCTAATTTTTCAAGTCTGCTGTAAAGCTTATTCAATTCAAGATCAATGATTTTCTTGATATCTTCTTTTTCAAGAGAGTTGAAGATCACAATATCATCAATTCTGTTTAAGAATTCTGGTGAAAATGCTTTTTTAAGGGCATTCTCGATGGTGCTTCTTGCTCTAGAGTCTGTGTTGGTCTTTTTCGCGTTCGTTCCGAATCCTACACCATCTCCGAAATCTTTAAGATCTCTCGTACCGATGTTTGAAGTAAGGATGATAATTGTATTTCTGAAATCAATTTTTCTTCCTAAACTATCTGTAACGTGCCCTTCATCCAAAATCTGCAATAAGATATTGAATACATCAGGGTGAGCTTTTTCAATCTCATCCAAAAGAACAACTGAATATGGTTTTCTTCTTACAGCTTCAGTTAATTGTCCGCCTTCTTCGTATCCAACGTATCCCGGAGGCGCTCCAACCAATCTTGAAACTGCGAATTTCTCCATATATTCACTCATATCGATTCTGATCAAAGATTCATCAGATTCAAAAAGTTCTCTCGCCATTACTTTAGCCAGCTCGGTTTTACCAACCCCGGTTGTCCCTAAGAAAATGAAGGTGCCAATCGGACGGTTCGGATCTTTAAGACCCGCTCTGTTTCTTTGAATTGCCTTAACAACTTTTTTCACAGCGTCTTCTTGACCGATTACTTTTCCGTTCAGGTTATTATCCATTCCGGCAAGTTTATCAAGCTCATTTTTACCAACTTTCGTTACAGGAACACCACTCATCATAGAGACTACTTCCGCTACATTTTCTTCAGAAACGGTTTCTTTTTTCTCTTTCACATCTTTGTCCCATTTATCCTGAGCAGAATTTAACTCCATCTGGAGTCTTTCCTCTTCATCTTTCAGTTTTCTTGCTTCAAGATAATCCTGAGCTTTTACAGCTTTCTGCTTCAATTCCTTGATATCTTCGATTTTCTTTTCAAAATCAATGATTTCGGTAGGAACTTTCATGTTTTTAATATAAACACGAGATCCGGCTTCATCCATCGCATCGATCGCTTTGTCTGGTAAGAAACGGTCTGTAATATATCTTGATGTCAAATTGACACACGCGGCAATCGCTTCCGGAGTATAAATTACATTGTGATGCTCTTCATACTTGTCTTTGATCTGATTTAAGATTTGAATGGTTTCATCAATAGAAGTTGGTTCCACCATTACTTTCTGGAATCTTCTTTCCAAAGCGCCATCTTTCTCGATGTACTGACGGTATTCATCCAAAGTTGTAGCCCCGATGCATTGAATTTCACCTCTCGCCAAAGCCGGTTTAAACATATTCGAAGCATCTAGACTTCCTGTTGAACTTCCCGCACCAACGATGGTATGAAGCTCATCAATAAATAAGATGACATCTCTGTTTTTTTCCAGCTCGGTCATAATAGCCTTCATTCTTTCCTCAAACTGACCACGGTATTTTGTTCCGGCAACTAAACTTGCCAAATCCAAAGTGATTACACGTTTTCCGTAAAGAACTCTCGACACTTTTTTCTGTTGAATTCTTAATGCCAAACCTTCTGCAATCGCAGATTTACCAACTCCCGGCTCCCCGATAAGAAGCGGATTGTTTTTCTTTCTACGCGATAAGATTTGCGAAACTCTTTCAATTTCTTTTTCACGACCGATTACAGGGTCTAATTTCCCGTCTCTTGCCAAAGAAGTTAAATCTCTACCAAAGTTATCCAAAGTTGGTGTTTTACTTTTAGCAGAACCCAAATTTCCTGTAGGCTTTCTCATTTGCTCAAATTCCTCTCTTTCATCGTCATCGTCATAAGCGCTCATTTGTGGCGACTCTCCAGAATTTTTAAGCATCGTTTGATATTCTCTTGAAACTCCTTCATAATCGATGTCGTAAGCTCCTAAGATATTTGAAGTAGGGTCCTCATATTTATAAAGAATGCCTAAAAGCAAATGAACGGTATTAATTTCATTACTTTTATATTGTCTGCATTCTAACTCTGCACGTTTAATAGCATGATCTGCCATTTTTGTGAAAGAAATATTGGTAACCTCCTCAGAAATAGGACTAAGACTTGCTGTATTTAAAGTTTCAATTTTTCTTCTGATTTGTGTTAAATCCGCATTAAGGTTTTGAAGGATTTCTTTTGCAGAGTTTTCTGTTTTTATAATACCTAAAAGTAGATGTTCTGTATTAAGAAATTCACTTTTGAGCCTTTTCGCTTCGCTCTTGCTTTGTTTGAACACTTGGCTCAAACCTTGTGAAAACTTATAATCCATAATATATCTCATTAGAATAAAAGCAACATTGCCATTTATTCATTATCTAAATTGCAAATATTTTACCAAAAATCAATAAATGACTTTATGGCAGAAAAAATTTTATTATCTTATTGAAAATGATTAAGTTTGTTGTCTTTTAAAAATTTCTCATGAATCCCGAAATTGCTACCTATGTCGGATATTCCGCTTCACTTTTCATTGTACTGAGTTTCATATTGAAAGATATCAGAAAAATCAGGATTGTGAATATGGTGGGTTGTATCTGTTTTGTCATATATGGTATTTTCAGCGGAATGCTTTGGCCGATCATTATTCCGAACGGATTAATTTGCTTTATTCAGATTTACCACCTTTTGTTGGCTAAAAAGAAATAATGCAAAGAAAAAAAATTATAACCTCTGCTTTCAGCAATTTATACACAGATCAGCGTATAGAGAAGGTTTGCAGAACTTTACATGAAAACGGCTACGAGATTGATCTCATCGGAAATGACTGGAATGGCGCCGAAGAAATGTCGCGACCCTATTCTTTTTCCAGAATTAAATTAATTTCTAAAAGTTTAAAAACCGCTTATTTCGAATTCAACTTGAAATTATACCATGAGTTAAAGAAAAAAGCAGATAAAAACACGATTCTTCATGCCAATGATATTGATGCTTTACTTCCCAATTATTTGATTGCTAAAAAGCTGAATATTCCGTTAGTTTTCGACAGTCATGAAATTTTTTCGGAAATGCCTGCGATTCAGGGCAAAATGTCACAAAAATTGTGGCGTTATCTTGAAAAAAAGCTCATTCCTGACATGAAATTCATGATTACGGCCAGTGGAAGCTATGCAAAATGGTTCAAAAAAAAGTATCATGTAGATCCAGTTGTGGTTCAGAATGCGCCT
This sequence comes from Chryseobacterium sp. GM_Chr_2, assembly GCF_026540445.1. NCBI lineage: Bacteria > Pseudomonadati > Bacteroidota > Flavobacteriia > Flavobacteriales > Weeksellaceae > Chryseobacterium > Chryseobacterium sp. GM_Chr_2. Next base: position 170,902 of record NZ_JALNUD010000004.1, on the reverse strand, counting down.
CGCAGATTTGAATTCAAAGATGAAATTCGCGATAACAATCCGAAAATTCTTTTATATCAGGGAGCAATCAATCCTTTTCGGGGGATTGATAAGGCGATTTTGGCGATGCATCATTTAGATAATGTAATATTTAAAATTGCTGGATTTGGGCCTAAAAAAGAAGAATATCAGGAATTAGTTATTCAGGAAAACCTTCAGGATAAAGTTCAGTTTATAGGAAAATTTAAACCTGAAAATTTACGCGAAATTACCTCTTCAGCCGATTGCGGTATGAGCATTGAAGAGAACGGGGGAGAAAGCTATTTTTATTCTTTGCCAAATAAAGTTTTAGATTGTATTCAGTCCAGAGTTCCAGTGATTTTATCTGGTCTTCCGGAATTGCAAAATATCAAAAACCAGTTTGATGTTGGCGAAATGATAAAAGATCATCAACCTGAAAATATAGCAGAAGCAATAAAGAAAGTTTTAGATAAAGGACGAAGAAAGTATCTACCTGAACTTGAAAAAGCGGCTAATCAACTTTGTTGGGAAAATGAAGAAGTGAAGTTGCTTGAGGTTTTTGAACGAGCTTCTGTTTAATTTAATTTTTTTAAATTATTTGATCAAGTTTGTCATGCTAAAAGCATCTAGGCTTGAATCTTTCCGTTCTTTTTTCTAATACTATGCTTAGATCCCTACGGGAAGACAGTTGCTGCGGATATATTTAACAGGGTAAAAAGTAGAAGAAAGATAATCCATATTTCGTAGTAAATCTAAATTAAATTATCTTTTTTAAATTGGTTATCTTTGCACAAAGAAAGTATAGAAATGACCATTAAAGAAAAACAGCAGGAAATTATCGACGAATTTGCGTTTCTTGACGATTGGGAGCAGAAATATGAATATATTATCGACCTTGGAAAAGAGCTGAAAGGCCTTTCGGAAGATAAAAAAACAGACGAAAATCTAATCAAGGGATGCCAAAGCAAAGTTTGGATTGATGCTGAATTTAAAGATGGAAAATTATTTTTTGATGCAGATTCTGACGGTATATTGCCAAAGGGAATTGTTTCTCTTCTGGTAAGCATTTACAGCGGGCATTCTACTCAGGAAATTTTAGATTCTGATTTCGAATTTATTGCCGAAATCGGATTGCAGGAGTTTCTTTCTCCTTCCAGAGCCAACGGTTTGATGGCGATGACCAAGCAAATTAAATTTTATGCAGTTGCTTATCAGCTGAAGTCTTAGTCGTGACCAGAATTTTAGCATATCGATTTTCCGCTTTTGGCGATGTTGCCATGACGGCGCCTGTATTTCGTGAATTTTTAGAACAAAATCCGGACGTGGAAATTATTATGGTTTCCCGAAGTAATTTTGAGGATTTATTCGCTGATATTCCGAATGTTATATTCAAAGGAATCAATCTTGATGATTATAAAGGTTTCTTTGGATTAAGAAGATTGTCTAATGAATTAATTAAAGAATTTAATCCCGATCTTATCGCTAATCTGCATGATGTGATTCGAACCAAAATTTTAGATAAAATTTACAGAAGAAAAGGATTAAAGGTTTTTAAAATCAATAAAGGAAAGGAAGAAAAAGAAAAACTTACTGATGTTTGGAATCTGGATAAAGTTCAGTTAAAAAAAACAGTTGAACGTTATGCCGATGTTTTTCGCGAAATGGGCTATAAAGTTGAGCTTTCTCATCAATTAAGACCAAAATCTGTTGAAAAATCAGGAATTGGCTTTGCTCCTTTTGCCCAACATAAAGGAAAAATGTTGCCTTTGGATAAATCTTTCGAGCTGGTAAAAATTCTGGCTCAAAAACAACCTATTTATTTCTTTGGCGGAGGAAAAGCTGAAAAAGAAACCCTTGAACAATGGGAAAATATGATCCCAAATACGAAAAGTTTAGCGGGAAAATTAAGCTTAAAAGAAGAACTTCATACAATTTCTGAACTGGAAGTGATGATTTCTATGGATTCTGCGAATATGCATTTAGCGAGCCTTGTGGGAACAAGATGTGTTTCCGTTTGGGGTGCTACGCATCCTTTTGCCGGATTTCTTGGGTTTGGACAAAGTGATAATGACGTCGTTCAGGTGAAAGATCTTACATGCAGACCATGTTCTGTTTTTGGAGATAAAGAATGCTATCGTGATGACTGGGCTTGTCTTGAAGAGCTTAATATTCAAAAGATTATCGATAAAATTTAAATAAAAAAACCTTTCAATTGTGAAAGGTTTTACTTTATTGCTTTTGCCGGAAGATTTTTCTGTTTTTCTTCAGCAATATAAACTTCTTTTGTTTTGATGTCTGTGAGTTTAATATATTCGCCGGATCTGTTGATTTTTAATGTTATTTTCTTCTTATCCAGCGGATTGGTTAACGTAATTATTCCGTTTTTTATTTCAGAATCCAGTTCTATTTCTTTTGTATCATATTGTACATGAGATTTTTTAATATCCTGATCAATCAACTTTACTTGCTTGTTCGGAGAGCAAAGTTCGAGAAAAGCTTTTTCATTGCTTTCGAAAATCAAAATCTTTAAATAAACTTGCTTGGGCTTAATAATATTGATGCTTTTGGTATCAATATAATAGCTGTACGTTGCATTATTTGCAAAATAAATGTCTGTTGTTTTTACAGGTTTTACGACTTCCGGTATGGTTGTTTTTTTTACTTTTTGAGCTTGAATAGTTGAGAAACTCAAACATAAAATTAAATAGGCAAATAGTTGTTTCACTTTTATTTAATGATAATTAATTAAAGTTTTATTTTAATTCAGAAAACGAACTGCTATATCTGAAAACTTCAAAAGATGTGGAACCTTTTGGCTTATGCAAAATTATGTAATTTGAATTTAATAGGCCTTGTTGCTTGTCTTCAGCCGTTAAAACGCCCATTCCCTTATTATGATCCATGTTTTCTAAAACCACCGCTCGTCCGTGCCCTAAAACTTTCATTGTAAAGCTGCTGAAATCGGGGAGAAGGTCTTTGTGTGAGGCGAAATAATTCTTAAGATTTTCATTATATTTCTGTTGCTCGCTTTCGGGAAGTCCGTCGGCAATGAATAAATCATTTTTAGCCTTCGAAATTTCTTTCATGAATTGATCTGTATTTCCCGTATGAAGCATATTTCTCAACTCGTCATATTTATTAGAAACCTGCTTTAGAAGCTCATCTTTATCTATTTTAGCTAAATCTTCAGAATTGTTGAGGTTGGTAATTCCGTGGGTTGCGTCTGCGTCAAAATTCCATTTAAATTCATACGTCGGAACGCCTTTTTCAAGCTTAGGGAATTCCAGTTTTTTTACCTCCTGAATATTTCCGTAATCTTTATTTTGTAAAAGGTAAATTCCTGTATTTCTGCTGATTTGATTTAAAAGATCTGCAGTTATTTCTTTTTGATATTGCTTATTGGCAGTTAGTTTTATAGTGACTTCCTGTTTTCCGTTAGAAAAAAGATATTGATTGATCTTATACGGCCCCGGAACCCCATTGTTATCATGAGATTGACCAATCAATAAATCGTTGATATATATTTCGTAATCTACATTTCTTATTTCGTGGTTTAAAAAGTATGATTTCATTACTCCTGTTTTTGGTGTCGTTTGTTCGGTTTTCTTATTATTTTCAGCGGTATTTTTCTGCTCGTTGCTACAACACACAAAAAATAGGGTGCAGGAGCCAACCGTTAATAAAAAATTCTTTATCATTTTACTTCGCCTTTATTTTTAAAAATATTTATGGTGCTTTTTGCATCCGGTATAATTTTCACAGATTTCGCATCGGTTTTATCGGAGTATCCGGCTTCAGCCCAAATTTTTAAGGTTACTCCTGCAAAATAAAAATCGGCATCCCAATCATCTTTTTTACCGAAATTTTTACTCAAAGTAAGGGTAACGCTTGTGCTTGCTTCGGCTCCGATTCCCAATCCGAGAGATTTCTTTTTATTTTCTTCGGCTTCAAACGACTTGTTTTTTTCATTTTTCACATAAATTTTCAGTGAAAAACTTGCATGAAGAATACCTTTCAATTCTCCCTGTAATCCCAATGAGCCCTGCAGCGATTGATCTTCAAAATTATATCTGATGTTAGCGGGTTTAGATTCACCATCGCCCGAGCCTTCACCAATCAGTTTAATGGAGGCTGAAAGCTCAAAATACAATTCATAATTCACTTCCACACGTCCTCCGCTGAAAAGATTAGCAAGCCATGAAACCAAGTCTAGCGCATCAATAATCGCGCCCCAAGGTTTAAATTTACTTCCCAATGCTAAAATATCCAATTTTACTTTAGCACCAATGATTGGGTCTGCAATTAATCTTCCTTCCAGCTCGTAGGTTTGCCTTCCGCTTTCCGAACCGGCAAGTCCGATGGCTAAACCAACCCCGATGTTTGGTGGATTAAGCTCAAAACTCATCGGTAAAGCTTTAAGCCTCGCCATTAATCCTTTTTGAGTTCCTGGAGCGTTTTGCAGCCTGTTGTTTTCATTTCGGGCATCGGTAACGCCCAAATCGCCATCAATTTTATTGACCATCCAAAACAGTGGCTGAAGCATTTTCCGGAATTTTTCATTGAAATCTTTTCCGAGTTTTATAACGTCGTCTTCGCCATTTACTTCACATTCCACATAAATTCCAAAGGTAGTTTTTCGTCCTACATAATGCTGAAGGCGATTATCTACCGTTTTGTTCATTATTTCTTTTCGGGTAGTATTGTTTTGGGTATTTATTTTTCCTTCGCTGAACCCACTGTAGTATTCCTCAAGTGGAGTAGTGGCACTGTAATAAAGCGGTGTTTCAATATTATAATTAAAATTAAAGACCCATTTCATATCCGGAAAAACGCGAATTCCCGCAATCTGATTAGGATATCTGCATGTGGTAACGGGAACAAAATAAGTTTGATGAAGCTGCTCGTTGCCGAAAAATTTAATTAAATATCTTATAACCCAAAGATTTTTATAATTATTATTAAAAAGCCCTTTCGATAAATAATCCTGTTCCCCGTAAAGATAATTGGCAATCTTATCGTCGTATGATTTATTGTATTGATATTTAAGCTTTAAGGTAATGGAATCATCACTTTCATTAATCGTAAAATCAGTTCCTTCCTGCAAACCCTGAATTCCTGAAACGGAAACTCCTTTAAAGGCTTCCTGAACTTCTTTAGGCTGCGGAGTTCCTTTCATTTCCTGATCGGTAGGAGCTTTATTGCCAGCCAGTTTCGGTGCTTTGTCTGAATTTGACGGATGAAAAACCATGGGTGAAGACGGAGCAGGAGCTTTCGCAAAACTTAAAATCCTTTCCATGAATAATTTTGGATCTTGCGAGGGTTTATATTGCCCTACGATCCAATCCATCTTAAAAACATCTCGTATGCCGTTGTGAGGTTTACCATCGTTGAGGATCATTTGGCACATATAACCGTTTTTCGCGGTTCTCACATTTTCCGGTGTCGCATCTTTATCTTTGAGATATTTTGCCGTAATTTTTATTTCCTTGGCTTCTTTATCGCCTGCAATAACAGTGATCCAGTTTTGAGATTTATCTTTTACCGAACCGTTTTGATTGGCATATTCATTAAAAATTTCGTAATCATTTTTACCATCATTAATCGTAATTTTAGAATAGGCACAGGGGTTTTTCTCTTTGATGCTGTAATCAATATCGCCGATATATTGTATCATGTTGGCTTTTTTCTGTTCCATTCTGGTCATTACGGTGTCCATCGACTCGTATTTTACCCAAAAAACCGGGGAAACATCTACATCTTCAAAATCTCTTTTTGATTGGGCTACTTTTCTGATCTTGTTTTGATTAAGATCTATTGTATATTCTTTTTTTGTTTTGGTATTGGTAATTTTAATATTGACGGAATAAGCCTTGGTCTTCTGACCTTTGGTATGAATATCATCCTTCCATTTTGGGTCTATAAAAATCGGAAATTCATAGCTGATGTTAGCGGTTCCTGAGCTTATATTAACTCCGGCGGCATCTTTCACGGCAGGAGAATAGTCAATTAACTTGCCTTTTATAATCGGATCTTCTTTTAAAACCTTATGATTTTCATCCGTAATATGAATTTCTACTTCAAGATCTTTAAAAGAGGGTTCTTCTTCAATTTTTCCGTATTGTTTTTTATATTGATCGCTGATTTTCAGAGGAAGCATATGCGTAGCCACATGAAATTTAATCACTTCACCATAAGAATAATAACCATCTTTCAGGCTAAATTCTTTGATTTCAGGATCTACTTTCTGTTTGTCGAAATACGCAAGATAAATATGTGGTTTATCAATCGTCAGAAAATGAAAAAATAAACCTTTTCCAGGGATGTGACTGAAAACTTCCATTCGATGATAATTTCCCAACCATACATCATCAGAACTCGGATTTAATTCTAATATTGAGCCTTGCTTGTACTGTTTATCAATTCCTAAAAATTCTACACTGTCTTTTCCGCCACCGAGATCTGCCCATAAAGGAAGCATTTCTTTTTGAGGTGTTTTCTTTGCTTCCGCCCATAAATAGGATAAGATAAATGCCCATTTTGCTTCAGTAACCGTGGTTTTTGGGTTGGTCGTTTTTTCGCCTAAAACTGTGGCGTCATTTTCTAAAATAAAACGGTGTTTTCTTCCGCTCAATATATAAATAACGGAATCCGGAACAATGGTAAACGCTTTTGTCCCGTCAATTTCATGATAACAGGCTCTTATCCCTTTTCTGATTTCTTCCATATTATCTTGCATTTAAATGATCATATGGATAAGTGAGAGGATAATTTTTGATATCGATAATCGGGTTTACATGAGACTGAAGCTCATCATCAGCATTTTGAATAACACTTTGTGACGGTTCACCAATTTGTCCGGTTTTCATAATACTAATACAGTCTTTTCCACCGACAGGGCAGGTCGCCTTGCTGTCTTGTAGTAAAATATAGCCGTCTGGCGGAGAATATTTTTCTTTTTCATAAAACCCGCTCCATTCCGTTATCGTAACGGTGCATGGTGAGTTATTTTTTTTCTTGCATGAGCCGAAAGTATTTTTCTCGAAAGTGGTTCCGATATCTTTGTGTGTTGCAGCCAGTTTCTGACTTCCATTAAGGTCGTTGATGAAATATTTCTGTTGTGTGAGTACCTTTAATTTGTCCGGAGTAGTCCCAAACTGACATTGGCACAAGGCTCCCTGTACTACTTTCTCTTTCAAAGACATATTAATATAATTTGTGTGGTGTTGTAAAATTAGTGTTTTTTATTCAAATTGAAATTTACCAGTCGTTTTCATATTCATTTTTGTAAAATCCCCATTTGTTAGGTTCGGAAACAACAAGTCCGCCAGTGATAAAAGGGCTGTTTTTGTCTAATTCTTTATCTTTAAATTGTTCAGTGTTTTCTTGAAATTGGGTATAATTTATTCTTTTTACTAAAATTTTATTTCCAGCCCAGTCTTTAGTGTAAACTTCAAAATAAGCCTGAATATGCATTGGGAAATGATGATAAAGATCCACATCAAATATCACTTTCAAACTCATAAAATAATGTTGAGCTAAACCATTTTTAGGAATGAAATATTCAGCAGCAGTTTGTTCGTCGCTTTGAAAATCAATCTGAAAAGAATGATAATTTGTAGGAATTTTATGAATGGTTTGAGTTCCGTTAAACTTTAAAGGTGGTTTGTAAGGAATTACAGACAGATAAAGTGGAATTTCAACTTTACGAGTTTCTCCGTAATCAATGAATTTGGGGTGAAAAAATAAATTCCAAAACCAATCATTTTTGAGATTTTTTTCCAAATTGTCTTTGTTGTCTAGTTTTTTATCAACAGTAAGAAAGAAGTCGGTTAAAGATGCTCCGGAATATTTTTCTAGGATTTTCGAGCGTTCCTGAATCCAACGTTGTTTTATTTCATCATGATTAATAATTTCGTTGCTGGAAATTCCTTTTTCGTTGATGTGAGTTTTAATAGGGTAGAGTGACCGGGAAATGGCATCAGATAAAATTTCGCTCATGCTATCTGATGGATGCTGATCGTATAAAATATTTTCTTTATTGAGAACTAAAAAACCTTTATGATCTTCGATTTGTAAATCAACAACGATGTCATAATCGACTCTTTTAGAAGGAATTTGCTCATCATTTGTGAAATATTTCACAGAAACGCCATATTTCCTCTGCTGAATTTCTTCAGGTTTTATTCGCAAAGTATTCAGGCGTCTTAGTATTTCCTTTTTCGACATTAGAATGTCCATAGTACAATCATTTTAATCTTTCGACATAATTTGGTACGTCAAATTTAATAAAATGTAGAGAAATGATTATTGATTGTAATTGAAATAAAAAAAATAATATAAAAAAAATCTCCCTTAAAAAAGAGAGATTTCTGTGGGTCCTGAGGGATTCGAATTCTTTTAGTTTACAGGTTGATATTTAATATTTTACATCTTTTTATTAATGAGGGTATGCCTAAAAGTATGCCTTTAGTGAAAATTATCTATGCATAACTCATCTCCATTTTCTTCTGTCTTTGAATAAGAAATATAGGTAAAAGGTAATGAATTGATTACTCACTTTACCTTCTTTTTTTAGATAGAACCTTAATGCTAAACTATTTTCGTAGCTTTTTTTCATATGATGTTCTTCAGATATTGTTAGTTGACGAACCTTTTTTAAGTTTAGTAATTCTGTAACTTCATTTTTGAGTTCTTGAAACATATTTTCTAACTCCTCAAAGGTTTGTGGTAATTGTATTTGATTGTACTTTAAGATTAATTCTTTAGGAGGAAAAGATTTTGAGAAATACATTACTTTTATCTTATTTGTTTTTGGATAATAAATATTCCAATAGCTTACTTTTAAAGTATTGTATTTAAAGATTATATCCTCATCAGAATTGGTTTCAGTAGTGTAATCTGGAAATCTCTGTAATAGGGCTTGATTTAATTTATCATAATAACCTTTTGATTTATTGCTAAATCTAAGAATAACTACTTCCAATCTATCCCAATGAAAAATGAGTTCTGTTCTATCAGGTGTAAAATTAAGAAACTTCTTCATCCTGTTTCCTACCCATAAGTAGCTAGAATACAAATCACTATCTTTGATCCTATTTTCAATGCTTATCAAATCTAGCTCCCAGTTATCATATTGGTAACCTATACGGAATGGTATTTTAGGTTTCATTTTAGTTTTGATATTAAAAAACCACCTGCTTTGAGGTGGTTAAGTCTGTTATTTATTAATGAACAGTTTATTCCTTTGTACAAATAGTTTCATAGATCCCCTCCATAAGTGAATCTGGAACTACATTCTCAGTTGATGAAGGTATGTTATTAGACCATATTACTTCACCATGTTTATTGTATTTGATTGTATTTAGAATTTGATAAGTATTGTTTTGACAAGATATGTCAAACAATGTTAATACTTTACCTCCTCCAGAGCTAATTAATTTACCTTTTTTGTTTTTGACTTGCTTAGATTCAGCGGTGTATTTTATCCATACCTTTTGTGATATTCCATACAGATTGTTTCCTTCCAGTTTATAGTAGTAATCAACTCCTTTTTTGTCTGTTGTGGCATATTGGAATACATTCTGTTGAGAGTAAAGATATGCTGAAGGTACTATGGCGAATAGTATTAATATTTTTCTCATTATTGGCTAAGTTTATTATTTTAATTAATCAACATATTTTATTTTAGGTTGTGGAAACTTCTTGATATATTCTTTTGCTTTGTCAGGTTCAATAATATCAAATGAAGCTTTTACTGTTGTTAGACCATAAGCTGGACTAAGTCTTATGTAATAAGTCTTTCCCTCTTTAGCATTTACAGTAAAGAAATCTTTATTTTCAGTCTGATCCTTTCTGATCTTGTTGCCCTCAAAAGCTCCTTCTAAATTGTATTTACCTGCATCTACATCCCAACACAGATAGTTTTTATAATCAAGCCTTCCTATCATATTTCCATTAGATGATAGTGTTATATAATAATGGCTTAATTTTCCTGTTGGTCTAATAACATAAATTCTAGCCTTATTAGGAGATACATCAGAATTTATGTTCGGGAATTCTACATATTGAGATGTTTGAGAGTATAGGTATGTAGAGCATATTAAGATGAATAATAGTAAAGTTTTTTTCATGTTTTTAAGTTTATTTAATTAGCAAATTAATTGTAATTCATATTTATACATTACGGAAATCCACAAAAAGGTAAAATTCAATGTTGCCATATATGACATTACAAACTGTAAATATAATCAACAACTTTGACTTGACAAATATGGCAAGTTGGAAAAATCAGAAATATTAAAATTAATTGGTAAAAGAATTAAAGAGTTGAGAATACAGAAAGGTATCTCTCAAGCTGATTTAGTGGGTAGAATGGAAGGAAATATTGACCCAACTAATATATCAAGAATTGAAGCAGGAAGAACAAATCCTACAGTAATTACTCTTTACAGAATTGCAGAAGCTTTAGAGGTTGATATCAAAGCATTGCTTGATATTCAGGACTAGATTGTGTCTTTAAGCAAATTTTGCAACATTCAAATCCTAATTTTTCCAGATCAATTTCATCATAATTCTTCTCTTTGAAATTGTAAGTCCATTTAAAAAATTCAATTAAATTATCGTAAACTTTTTGCTTTATTGCTAAATGTTTTTGCCAAAATTTTTTTATGTTTCTTAAACCATATAAAGAACAGATGTCATGTTCAAATTTTTTTAAAAGATATTCTGAAATAAAAGTATCATCTTTATTTAATAAAAAATCATAATTTGCCATTTTCATTCTAATAAGATTATCCCCAATTAGTTTTTTTCTTTCCTCAATTAAATTGTTCAATTCATTTTTATTTAAAACCAGATCAAAATTGGGAGCTATTTTTGTGCTTCCTGAATTTGTCCGTTCTCTGATGAAATTATACTCTACGTTTACTTTATTAAGTTTAAAAAGTTTTGGAAATACACTATTATAGGCAACTTGAATTTTTGCATTAATAGCATCTCGATTCCTAGCTTGTAAATACATATTCTTGTAACCTCTATCATCAAACCATTTTCTAAAATAATTAACAGCTTCATCTCCTAATAATCTTATATCATCAGGTATTATAAAATCAATGTACTCGCTACTAACAGATTTGCAATTTTCATAAAGATGATATTTATATTTTCCACCTTTTGAATAAACATAAGTTTTATTATCACTTCTAGCTTCTAGAGCCCTGTAAAACTCATTTATAAATTCTTTTTCATTTTCTAAAAGGTATTTAGCAGTAAAAAGCTTTTTCCTTTCATAAAAGTTGAAAATATAGTAAAGCAATTTATTTTTTATTACATTTTGAAGGAAAAATGTTAAATCATCAACATATTTTTCTCTGCTGATTTTTCCAGCAGAAGAGTTTACTAATTGACCAAAAGTAGAATTGGTAATAATAGGCATAAAAGTAAAATTACAAAAAAATTCAATTTGGCTATTTGTCAGTTATATAGATTTTTACTGCTTATTTCTTTTGTATAACCCCCATTTTCATCTAGAAGCCTATGAGTAATCTTATTTCATTCATTATTAGCTCCCCAGATTCATCTAGTAGCCAAGAGAATATTATGATTTAGCTATGATATATATGTAGTAAGATTTAGCCATTTGCCTTGAATCTGGATTATTTGGAATGGTATTTAGCTCCCATGTGCGAGTGTGAATAATTTTAGAATTAAAATAATCTCATTAATACAGGAGATTCATCAGTGACAAAGTGCCAAAATATCTGAGAACTCATTTCAATACAGCTCTGTACCACTAAACTAAAATATAATCTATTGATATTTTTTTGTTTATGTTTTAGGACTGATTTCAAAAACTAAACTCAGGATAAAATGGCACTTTGGCACTTATAACCAGTTACAATGCTCTGTGATATTGGAAGCATAAACAACCCATTTATAAAAGTCCATCATCTGCAAAGCTGTAATAATCATCTTTTGAAATTATTAAGTGATCCAAGACAGTTATATCCATTAAATTACAGGCTGATTTCAATTTTTCAGTAATATCAATATCTGCTTTACTAGGGCTGAGGTTTCCACTGGGATGATTGTGCGCAATAATAATCCCACTAGCTAGGGTTTTTAATGCTATGGAAACAACTATTTTAACATCTATGATGCTTGATGACATTCCTCCTTTTGATAAATCATAAACTCCCAAAGCCTTATTAGATTTATTGAGTAGCAATATCTTTACTTCTTCCAACATTTCTATTGTATCTAGATTCCAGTGATTAGTTATAAGACTGTAAGTTTCTCCGCTATTACTTATTTTTTGTTCAGACACTATATGTGCAGAGTAAGAAACAAGTAATTCTGCAACTTTTGCATTTGTTTTCATATAAAGATTGAGGTTGTTAGTGAATTAATAATCTTAAAAAGTATGAGTTTCTGTATTTACTATATATACTCCTGCAAAAACTCATACTTTTTCTAATAGATACATTAGATAAGGAATTAAAAATGTCTATTTTGTACAGAAGTATATAGTATTACCACACAGAATGAACATTCTCTTGTTATTTAAGAGAAATTTAAATACGTCCAAAATTCTTAAAACCTATATATGGATTCAGGAAAAATGGACGTATTGATTTTTTATGCAAAGGCTTCTTCAAGTTGCTTTGCTAGTTTCTCCTCAGAACTTTCTACACCTTCAGGAAGATAGATGTATTTGTGATTCAGAGTAACTTCCTCACCAGATTCTTTGATTGTGTACTGATATGGTTCAGTAGTAATTTTGGAGATTTTACCTGCCATTTGAGAGCCTATTAAGCCTTTGCAGGTTTCTTCATCAAATGTAGTTGATACAGTTGCTCTCTTAGCTGTAGCATAGTATTGACCTGTAGTTTTGCTTAATACCATTTCAATACCTCCCTGCACCTCTAGTAGATAAAAGTTTGTTCCATCTTCTTTCTGTCTTGTTTTGTAACTGATAATTCTTACCATTGTTCTAAGTTTTTGAGTTATAAAATGATCTCTCTGAGAAACAAGATTCCAACAAACTAAACTTTACTTTCAACTAAAGCTCAATCTGCCTGAAAAACTTGTTTTTTCAGAAAAAGGTAAGGGGGAGTTTCCCCATTCCAACATAGGTGGGGGTGTTTGGTGTGGGGAGGATTGCGTGAGAATAAATTGTAAAAAATTTTATTTTATATATTTTTTTTACAACAATGCTTTTGATCCTTTTGAATAAAAAATTGTAATATTATTTAATTAAAACTAATTTACATATGAAAAGTGAAGATGTTAAAAGGTTTGGAGTAATTATCTTTGAATCATTACCAACTAATGAAAGAAAAACTGGATATAGTTTATACACAACAACTTTGCGATATAAACAGTTTGAAGACAATGTTTTACATCTAGAATACTACGATATAGAAAATAGAGAGGATTTTTTTAACATTTTAAATAAAATAGTTGATGAAGCTATTGAAAATAATTATTTTTATTTTCTTCATTTTGAAATCCATGGCTATAGTGGTGGTATAAACTTAAAGAATAATGAAGATGTTGAATGGCAAGAAATAATACCTATTATAAGAAAATTGAATGTTCATTATAAAAATGCACTAGGGCTATATTTGGCTGTATGTAAAGGTGCAACAATAATGAGTAATACAGATTTTAATGATAGAGCACCTTTTGGATTTATTGTTGCAAATACTGATGATCTTAATCAGGATGAAATTCTTTTAGGCTTTGAAAAATTTTATGAAAGTTTTTTTTATAATCTAGATGCGAAAATAGCTGTTGAAGAGTTTAATAAAGTTGTCAGAAATGAAATTAATGAATTGGAGCATATCACGAGTAAACACTTTATTGATATGGTTTGTGATGTAGAAAGACCTACAGCAGATAGAGAAAAACTCCTATCTACAATCAAAAAGCAATTAGAAAAAAAGATTCCATACTTCACCAGTTTAACTATAGATACTCAAAAAAGTATTTTAGAAATAGAATTGAAAAAAATCAGTGACGAATGCAAATCTTTGAAATCACATTTCTTAATGTATGATTTAAAAGAATTATAAAAATACTCTTATAACCATATGGAAATTAAATAATGTAAAATCAATATTATTAGATTTAATAAAAAATAATTATATTTGATATTACCATGAAATTTCAAAATGACAGATTCCGCAATAGGTTCTATATCAGGCTATTTATTTCAATTTGAAAGAGCACTTTTTCTTCTTTGTAATTTAGAGGAAAAAACACACTCTATTTCAATAGAAAAAATAGATGATATTGCTGCTCATTCTGAAGAAGGTTCTATACTACTTTTAGAACAGGATAAACATTCAATATTAGAAAGTGGGTCAACTTTCAAAGATACAGAATATGCCTTATGGAGGACAATTCAACTATGGATTCAAAAACTTCAAACAGGACTAATAACTTCTAATACAAAATTATATTGCTCAACTAATAAAGAAATTTCTGATACTTCATTATTAAAGTTTATTGTAAAGAATAATTTTGAAGATGTAAAAAAGAAAATTCAGGATTTAAGAAACTCTCAGCAAAAAAAATTAAATGGTTACAAAACAAAGGATGGTAAGAGGGGTAATACTATATCACAAATTTTGACCCTGATAGATTTTGCTCTAGCAAATGAAAAAGAATTGGAAAGTATTTGTAAGAATATTGAAATCAAGGAGAGTACTGATGTAAAAAAGTCAATAATTACTAAATTACATATTGATTCTTATACTAACCAACAGCAAAATAAAATATATGAAGAATTGTTTGGCTGGTTGACAACTACATGTTTTTATAATTGGAAAAGTAGTCAACACGCAGAATTTACAAAACTTCAATTTAGTGAAAGATTAAAACTTTGTTTAGGATCATCTTCCATTGTCAATGCAATTTTTAGAGCAAAAAAAGATATCAATATATTACCTATAGATATTGAATCCAAAAAAGATGAGATTTTTGTACAGCAAATTAATTTGTTGAATATAAATAGTAAATCAAAAGAACATTTTATTACAAATTCTATAGAAGACTTTATTAAATATGAAATTGAGCATACTCACATTATAAGTACAGGAAACCTAACCAGAGAGGATTTTATTGATTTTTTACAAAATTGTAAAATTGAATGGGAAAATCATTTCTATTCAACTATAAGCAAAGAGATACATGAGTATAGTGATGATGAACTAGGTCAGTTAGGATTCCAAATATATACTTACATAATTAATGATTTAAAGATGAAATTTAAGTTTGATATAGGTTTCAATATTGAAAATATGTATGTAAAAAATGGTAGTTTTTTAAAGTTGTCAAATATCCCTGAAATTGGATGGCATCCAAATTGGGAAAAATTATTAGAAGATGATAAAAAATCTTAAACAAGAATTTAACCTTTACGATATTATCCAAAATGTTGGAATAGGAGCTTTGGCATGCTATAGTTTTGTACAAGGTTATTGTGTTTTGGCTGTAAATAAAAAGAATAAGAATAATTTCCCCAAACTTGAATATTTATTCTATGTTTTACCAATAGTATACCATCAAGATACTATGAGAACATTTAAGTCATCAACAGAATTATATACTGTTCTAATAAAAAATAAATCTATTCTTTTAGGGTTACAAGAAAGAGCAAATAAAATGTCTCCTCAAACATTTGATGCCTTAAACCTTGCATTCAATAGAGAATTATTATCAATCAATGATAATAATGAAATCACTATTAAACCTGAAGACCTAAGAAATAAAATTTCTATACCCTCATTTTCTGGTAGAGAAAATACAATCAAAAATATACAAGATACAGCAAGGAGGCTGGGTAATATGTTTGCAAAAACTGATGATAAAAACATACAATTAGAATTAAATATAAGATTTTAATGAATTTTCAAATACTTAATATCATTCTATACCCTAAAAATAAAGATCTAAAACCTAGATTTTTAACTTTTAAAGAGGGAAAAATTAATATTATAACAGGCACCAGTCAAAAAGGAAAATCAGCAATAATAAATATAATTGATTATTGCTTGGGTAGTGGTGAATGCAACATACCTATTGGACTTATTAGAGACACTACAGAAGTTTTTGCAATCTACGTAAAAATCAATAATGAGTTTTTTTTCTTTGGAAGAGAAAATTTTGATGACCATAAATCTAAAATGTACTTCTACAAAGAAGAATCGAATAGTGATAAAAAAATTGAGCTTAGAAGTAATAAATGGTTAAGAAATAAAGAAGATTACTCAATTAATACTTCTTACTTTAAATCTTTTATGAATGATATTGCGGGGTTTAAAAATATTGAAAATGGAGACAATCAAAGTTCTTTTGACCATGCTGCAAGTTTTAGAGATACAGCAGCATTTCAGTTTCAGACCCAAAATATTATTGCAAATCCAACAACAATGTTCTATAAAACTGATTCTTGGGAACATTTGCAAAAGTTGAAAACAATTTTCCCATTAATATTAGGATATAAGTCATATGAAATAATTGATTTAGAAAGAGAAATAAATGAGTTGGAAAGAGTAAAAAATAGAAAAGTAATAACTTTCGAACAGATCAAAGCTCAGTATGAAAATTGGCAAGCAAATGTTTACAAATACTACACACAGGCTATCTCTTTAGGCTTAACAATTTCTGATATTAATATTCAAAACTCCACTGTAGATGAGATTAAAAATGAGTTAGTCAGCATTGTTAAGAGAGTAAATTCCGGGGAATTATATAAAAATGGTAGTATAAATAGATTTTCTGAAAAAGTAATTGAGCTTAACAATGATAGAAATTCAATAGTAAGAGTACTGGAAGATTTAAAATTTAAATATAACAAAATAGTCCAACTAGATAACTCAAGAGTCTCTTATGTAGATGATGTAGCAAGAGAGAAGGAACAAAGATTACAACCAATAGAATGGTTTTTACAAAGGAAAGGAAATGATACTTGCCCATTCTGTGGTGAGAATTCAAAAAAGGCTGTCAATGAATTAATTTATTTAAATGAAGAAAAGCTAAAGAATTTAGAAGTTCTTAAAAAAGCAAAATCAAATGAACTTAGTTTTGAGAAGGAAAAAGCTTTTTTAAAACTAGAAATTTACCAAAATGAAATTGCTATTTCAGATATTGATGAGAACTTACATCTATTATTATCTAAGGAAAAAGAAGAGAATGATTCCCTTCAAAAAATATATGAATTTTCGGGAAAGATAGAACATGTTATTGATAATCTAAATAAAATATCACCTTCAAGCGAACTTTTTTTAGAAATTAAAAAATTAGAAGAACATATTGCAACAGAAAAATTAAAGTTAGATGGGCTGTATAAAAAATTTAATAAAAAAGCATCTCTTGAAAAATTAAGTAATATTATTTCAGAATACTCAAAACTCTTACCTATTGAAGACAAGCATAACAGAATAGTACATTTTGATCCTACAGAAAGTTTAAATATTAAGATTGAAGATATAAAAACTAAGAATAAATACTTTCTTTCAAGGATTGGAAGTGGTGCTAATTATATGGGATATCATTTAGCAACATTATTTGGTTTACATGAATATCTTAATCAACTTAAAGAGGTAGGTAAAGTTAACTATGTTCCTACTTTTTTAGTTCTTGATCAACCCAGTCAAGTATATTACCCTAAAGAATTTACTGAAGGATCAAAAGATATTGCTGACACAAAAAAAATATTTGAAACTACATATGAATTCGTGAAGAGAACTAATAATAAAATACAAATAATTATTTTAGAGCACGTTCCTACATCTATGTGGGAAAATATAAATACAGATTCCTTTCACTTAGTAGAAAAATGGGATAAGGATTTAGATGCATTAATTCCTGAAGAATGGTATTAGTTAAGAATAAGTTTCAAAAATAATATAATTATGCCTAGATCTTTTTACAAATTTTCAAATCAACAGATAGCTAGAATTAATAAAATTTGCTTAAAGCTAGAGAATTCTATTACTCAACTTGATGTAATAAATTGGCTTGGTAATTTTGAAGAAGAAGATTGGGATAATGCCTTAACAATTTCAGAAAAAATAAAATACTTTAACACACCTTCAATATTAAATGAATTAGATACGTTTCTAGCAAAAATATTAAACTTATATCCTGATAAAACTATCTATGTATCTTTCTTAGGAGAGTTTGGTAAAAGTGGAAGTCATTTAATTTATTACTTCAAAAAAAGTCCAACTTATAAAAATAATGATCTTAAATTCAAAATATTACAACATTTAAGAAAAATCCATACAAAAATAAAAAATGATGATGTTCTTTTGCTGATTGATGATTTTATTGGAACAGGTGAATCTGTAACTAAATTTTTTAATCATGAAATAAAGCAACAACTATTAAGCAAAAAATTAAATATAACAACAATATTTCTATGTATTGCATATATGGAAGATGCTAAGAAAAAGATAGAACAAAATGTATCAAACTATGAAATTATTGGTACACCTTATAGAAAAGCCTTTTCTAATTTGGGCTCTGTATTTGGATATAGGAAAAGAATGATTAGTATAAAAAATTTTTGTTTTAATTATGGTCAACACTTATTCTCAATTTTTGATGAAGAAAAGAGAATAACAACTAATTATCCATTAGGATACGGTGATTCGCAAGCTTTAATTGTTTTTAATCATACCTCTCCTAATAATACTATACCTATTATTTGGTCAAATAAAAATTCTTGGACTCCATTATTTGCGAGAAGTAGTGAAAGTTTAATTTCTAAATACAAGGAATTTAGGATGAGTACTATACATTGGATGAATATTGCTAAAGAATTAAAAATTGTGAGTGATATAAACCAATTTAAATCAATTCATTTTAGTGATATAAATTATAGGGTTCTTGCTTTAACAAGACTAAAAATAAAAAATATTAGCGAACCTATTATTTGTCAAGTATTAAATATAACATTGAATGAACTGGATGGTATTTATAATGAAGGGCAAAAACTAGGATATTTTGACAAAAAGAACTCCATAACTATTTTAGGCAGAAATAATTATAAAAATATTCTAAATAAACTAAAAGAAACCAAAAGAAAGAAAAAAGATTTATTAAATTTGGAAGAAGGAAAAGTATATATTCCAGAACAATTCTTGGGAAGGTCATAAATATTTAGTTGTTTCTCTTTTTAGAGAAGATTTGCTCTTTGAGCAAAGCAATAAGTAAAGTTTCTTTACATTATACTGATGAAAAATTACCCTCAGCTAACCAGCCTATTTTTCATCACTACAAAGCATAAAAATTAATTAATCTGTGATATATATTCAGAATAGAGTAAATAACTTATGACCTTTAACCAAGAAGAATTTATAAGAGTTGCTAGGCTAAGAAACCATTCAGATGAGTTTATAAACTCATCCATCAAATACGCCAATAATCTTTTATCCAAAAACCTCCCTGTCATATTCTCCTTAAAGCATTTTTCCATATTATTAAATATGGAATATTCTGAACTAATACAAATAATAACTATTAGAAATAGTCTTTACAAATTTTATCAAATAAAGAAAAAAAATGGTAGGGGTTACAGGCAAATAGTAGTTCCATATAGTAATATCAGGTATATTCAAAATTTTATTAAAACTGAAATTCTTGATAAAATTATAATAAATGAACATGCGACTGGCTTTGTAAAAGGAAAATCAATTTTAGATAATGCCAGAGCACACAAGAATCAGGAAGAAATATTAAATGTAGATTTATTCAAATTTTTTGATTCAATAACGGAGAGAAGGATATATGGGATCTTTAAGTCTTTAGGATATGCAAAAAACTTAGCACTAGATTTTGCCAAATTAACAACAGTAAAATTACCTGAAGAATATTTAAACACTTTTAAAGATCAAGAGTTTAAACTTTATAGAGAAATTGTCAAAGCAAATGATTGTGTACTTCCTCAAGGAGCTCCAACAAGCCCTATTTTATCAAATTTAGTGGCAAATAGGTTAGATTTCAGATTATCACGTTTAGCTAATAAATTAGGAGTTAATTATTCTAGATATGCAGATGATATAACTTTTTCAGGAAATTATGATGAGACTCCAACATTTAAATTATTATCTAAAATAATAATTGATGAAGGATTTAGAATAAATTGGAAAAAGGCTAAAATTAGTAAAAAAGGTAGATTGCAACTTGTCACTGGATTAACTGTATCAAATGATGTACATGTGCATAGAAAATTTAAAAAGGAAGTAAAAAAGCATATTTATGGATGTTTAAATTTTGGTGTGGAAAGTCATATACATTATATACAAAAAGGAGATGTAAGGTTTTATAAAGAATGGCTTCTTGGAAAAATCTATTATATAAACTCAATTGAACCAGAATATGCAAAAAAATTATTTGAAGATTATAAAAAAATTATTTGGCTTATCTAAAAAACCACCCCACAATTAAGTGAGGTGGACAACTCAATTCAATTCAACTCAAAAACCAATGATAATCAGAACTACAATTAAGTGCCTTTTGAATACCCTTTGAAAATTCAAAAGCATTCAAATTTCTATTTAGAAAATTATCTATGTATGAAGACTTATTAGCTTGTGTGAAAAGATTATAAACATCCCAGAGATTAATCCTGCCATCTTCCATTCTACAGAAGTTCTTATCCTCATAATAATCCTTTGCCATAGTATTGATGTGACTATCAGTAAAGTTAAGTAGAGGAGTATTCTGTTTTTCTGACTTTGGGAGATGTTGATAAAGCCTTGACTTTCCAATAAGCTGGGCAAACTGATGTTCTGAAAGGAAATCTTGAGTAAGCTCTTTCATTTCCATGAGATGAAGCTCCGTATTATAATTCCGCATGGTTTCTAATGCCTTAGTATATAAGTCTTGCGAGCTTCCAACCTTCATATCTTCAACAAAACCATCACTACTTACACAGAGATTCATACAAACCTGATTCTGAAATCCAATAAAGAACTTAAACTTCTCCAAAGACTTCTTATTGTAAAGGTTTTCCAAATTGTAACTTCGTACTCCTCCAATAGTAAGAGAAAGTTCATTACCATTCACAATATCTGTAATGGCTGGAACTTTTATAATGAATGCCATCCTTTCATAATAAATGGTTTTTTCATGCTCCAAAAGCTCTTTTACAGGCTTATGGATTGCACTTGGAATTCTGCCTTTAATTTGGTGGGAAACTCTTATTTCAGGTTCTGTAATACTGTGATGTGGGAAGACTTTCTGAACAGCATTTAATACAACTTCAATAAACTCCTGATGTGCAATAGTTTTCTCATTGTCCTTACTAAATACAGGAATAATACAATCATTTTGTAGATGATGTAATGTTGCTTTAGATGTATTTGCTACAATAAAAGGTTTGTGCTCAATAACTCCACCTTTTCCTAGATCAGCAGAGGTGTCATCAAAATTCTGTACTTTAGAATCAGGCATTAAAAAAGCCTGAACTTCATTTTTAGGTTCAGGCTTATGTTCTTCATTCATCTTACTTTGATAAAATATTTCTGCATCTTCAAAACTCTCATTATCATCTAGGAAAATATCTCTAATTGATTTCTTTTCTACAGAAGTAATATTGCTTACACTTCTTATCTTTAGATTTACAGGGGTTTCTTGTGGTCTTACACTTACTTCTATAATGTTAGGAGTTTTACTGAAACTTTGAGTGTCCATTTTGTGAAAAGTTTTGAGGGTTGGTTAGATTAGTAATTAATGATTTTTTAGCTTCAAAGTCTACCTTTAAACTAGCTTGAAACTGAGGAAATGCTTTGTAAAGAGCATATAGTTCTTGAATGGAGTTACATTTCCCAATGGATTCAAATACCTCTTGCTCAGAAGTGTTTGATAAATCCTGACTTGGAATAAATCCATTTTCATTATCATGACATTCAAAAGCATCCTTTGGGTCTATTTTAGGCATAGAGTTTCTTCCTGTAGAACTAGGTGTAAAGATTTGAGAAGGATTGGTTTGTGAGCCTGAATTACACCATTCTAAAATCATTTTTCCTGTATCAGATGTAATAATAAACTCAGGTTTATTCATAAATAATCCTGTTCTATCTTTTGAAGCTTTAGCCAAATGATTCTCATTAATGAGCTCAAAGTTGATAGTTAACTCATATTCAAAGCCATCTCTTGTGATTTCCTTAGTCCCGTGCTTTACTACCTGGGTCTTACCATTACTTCCAATATCAAGAGAATAAGCTATTTTCCTTCTTGTTGTTGTAATGATATGACAATTAGACTGTAGAATCTTATTAATAAAAGCTTGATGTCTTGGAGTTACATTAGCCCAATCTTGAAACCTTCCTCCTAGCTTCTCATGAATATCAAGGCATCCACCTGTACCATTCCACTCATGGCTAGCTGAATCAATGATTATAACTGAAATGCCTGAACCTTCGCACAGCTCAATAGCCTGAATGTACCTTTCAGGTGAATAGGGAGCTTGTAGATCCAATACATTATAGTTTCCCAAGTCTGAATACAAGGAAGCAGAAGAATTTTCTGTGTCTATTACAGCTATTTTACTCCAATCTTGTGTCATTCCATAGGCTAATAATAATGCTGATTTGGTCTTTCCAAATCCACTAGCTCCAGACAAGCCAAGTCTTAACTTGACTTGTTGTCTTTGTGATTGTTTTAATTGCATAATGATTAATTTAAAAAGTTGAAAAATGAAATTTTTTATGAGTAAATTACAATTTGGCAATTAGCTTCAAATTGCTTAAAAAGTTGTGTATGTGACTGGAAATGATTAGCTTTGTGCATCACTTAAGCTCGCAGAGCTAATCCCTGAAGTGATTCCTCCTCTGAATTCGTGCGTTGTTAAATCATAGATTTTTAAGGTTGGGGAGATTTAAAAAGAACCCCTTGTTTCATTATCTGAAACTATCCATTTTAAGGCTAGTACAGCAGGAGTGTAATGTATTCAAATAGAAAAGATAATTTAACAGAAATAATATAATCCCTATACCACTAGGTTACAGGGGTTGTGTTTTGGTAAGAAAAGGGATTTTACTTGTTTTTTGTTTGATACATATATACTTGTGACGAAAAATAAGTAATTAGAAGATTCTTATTACCTTATGATAATTTTTTCTAATTCCATTAATCATTAGTTGATGACTCTCAGCTTTACACTTTGTTTTGATAATAAATTCATAAAATCTATCCTCAAGAGCTTCATCAGATAGTGTATTATAACTGTCAAAAAAGTTAGCAAAATCTTCTCCCAAAGGATAAATTCCTTTTAGCTGTTCAATTATATTTTTGATACTAGATGCTTGACCAGAAAATATTTGAGACATGTCATAGGGTTTATAATATGAAGTGTTGGTTCTAATGATAATATTATGATCTACAAGGCTTCTAAAATGAATAATCTGAGTTTCTAGCTCATTTGGAGATTCATTCAGGAAGTTATTGAAGTATGAAATAATAAACCTTATTGCAGGCTTTATATCTTCTGAGGTTATTGTTGAGATATTAGTTTCATTATCTAATGCAAAGTTTAGGGTTTGTTGTCTTAAACTCCTTTTTAAACTATCATCAGCTCTGGATAAGTCAAGTGAAGATTCTAATAAGTAGAATTTACTACTGATATTTTCATCTTCTTCAATATCTGAATATGTCTCTGTGAGAATTTCCTCTATATTGTCATAGTTAACATCAGAAGGAGCATAATATGAATGAAGTTTAGTGTTAAAAAACTGATTTGTGAAAGCTGCATAAGTGACAAAAGAAGATAGGTCTCTTCCTAAAAAACTTTCTCTCGAAGTACATTTTTCCCCATATGTTAGAATGAAGCTATCAAAGTCTGGCAGTTTTAAATCTGGTTTTAATAATAAAGGTATTCTAAATCTTTCTTGCTGGTTTTCCCACCATCTTTTTCCCACTTCAATATGCTCAGAGAATGAGATATATTTTGTTGGTAAAATTCTTACATTATTCGTAGAAGGAACAGTAGAAATAGGAATACAGATTTTATTATAAGTTTGTATGAACTTTTCTTTCTGTACAGTATTCATGTCCTTAGGTAAGCTTTCATAATCCATCATAATAGGTCTGGGTAAGATTATATGTATTTCTCCAGTAGTTCGTTGTCTGGCAATAGCTTGAATCACAGCATTAATCCCCTCAGAATAGATACTACTATAATTGGCATAAGTTCCTCTGGCACTAGCAGGAGGTAAGACAACAACAAAGGCGTGGTTTGTTTTATTAATATTTACCCCAGATTTAAAGTTTGTTCCAATATTACAGAAGCTATTATCAAACCTGTTTCTATTTAGATTTTCATCATTATCACCTTGATTCCCTTCAATTGAGGAGGTGCAGTCTCTTAGTGTTCCAAATTTTTGAGAAAGCATTCTCCCTGGCTCCTTATCTGTATTGAGTAAGGCTTTGCAAAGTTTTTTAGAATAACAAAGAACATCAATGTTTTTATTTCTAGTTACAAGGCTACGAATAATCTCTGTAATAGCCTTATGATTCTTAACTCCATATTGGTTATGATAATGTAAAAACAATTGACTTTGCTCTCTTACAACCTTTCTTTCAGACTCCAACACTCTTATTTTGTAATCAGTCTGATTAGCTAATAGCTTAATCACAGGGATTGATTGGATATTATAAGTTGCACTAAGTAAAATATTCTTGCCTATAACACCTGAAAAATGAGAAAGATATGCAATACCTGTTGGTGTAAAGTTTCTGATAGCTTCATGAATTTCATCATAAATAATAATTAATTGTTTTCCTGTAGAACTTAGCTCATGGGAAAAGGCTTTAATGTAGTTATACTTTCTGGTAGATTGAAGTATTGCATGTTCTCCAGCATTACCTAATAAGGTATTAACTGTAACAAGGTGAATTTTACAGTTGACATCAATATAATCTTCACCACTTTCAGGGATATTATCTGAAATACTTTCGTAACTATAAATCTGATTTTCCTCAAAACCTAGTTCCAATAAATCCCTTTTGTATTGGGTCACTAAACTCACTAATGGTACAGCAATAATGAAATAAGTATTGATACTATCTTGTGTATTTAAATACTCTTTTATGGAATGTAAGATCGCAGAAGTTTTTCCTTGTCCTACAGCACAATTGACAACAGTTGTTTCTTTTTCAGAAAAATTGATTTTATTATATAAAGAGTTTCCAATAAAGCCATCTTGGATTTCTAAAGGTTGTTTTTCAAAAGTAAATACATCTGAACTTAGACTATTGTTAAAATCTTCTTCCTTGAAAGTGAAAAAATCTATTGGAAAATCATTAAAGTAATTATTTATTAATCTATCTTCTGACATAATATAAAATATAACTGCTCTGTAAAAATAATACAAAGCAGTTAATAATGAAGTCACTTTAGCTTAGAATTTAGCTTGCTCATCTGCTCACCAATCTTTTTTTTAACCACCTTAGCATAATGTTGTTGAGTAATTCCAATTTCTGAATGACCTAGTAGCTCAGATACTATCTCCATAGGTACATCATTGTAAAGGAGAATAGTTGAAGCAAAGGTTTTTCTGGCTATATGATGTGTAAGAGTCTTATTGATACCTACAATCTCAGCTATCTCCTTTAGATAAGAATTGAACTTCTGATTAGTAATAAGAGGAAGAAGCTGTGTTTCTGTTCTATATTTGTCTAAAATACTTTCAGCTTTAGATAACAAAGGAATGTCATAATCTCTCTTTGTTTTCTGCCTGTGAATATGAATCCACTTATTGCCATCATAACCTGTCTGAATATCAATTACTTTAAGATTTGACATCTCTGTATAAGCTAATCCTGTATAACAACAGAATATGAACATATCAGCTACTTGCTGTAATCTTTCAGAAGCAAACTGATACTTTTCTAATGCTTCTAACTCTTCTTTAGATAAGAATATCACTTGTTTTTTAGGCTTCCTGTTTTTATAGAGTAGGAAAGGATCTTTAGCTAAGTAATCCAGTCCTACAGCTAACTTTACTATCTGTTTGAACCTCTGTATTGTCTTGTGGACTGTATTCTGCTTAAACAGCTTCTCAGTCTTAAGATAAAATTCAAACTCAGTAATAAATGCCATAGTCATGTCTTTCAGAAGATAATCAGATTTTTTGTACTGATGCTTTATGAAAGACTTTACATGAGTTTGTGTCTGGTAAAACTTAGCTACAGACACTTTAGTGGTAGAAATACCAATCAGTTTTTCCTGTTTAGTGATATGAAGGTGAAACATTTCATTAATGGATTTGTCCTGCTTAATATTTTCTCCTTTGTATTGTCTGTAGATGTCATCTACATCAAAGTCCTTTTCCTGAACTTGAAGGAATAAAAAAGCCTGATTAATATCTTGTTTAATCAGGCTTAGTTGAGTGTTGATTTGATTATTTATTTTGTTATGAGGAAATGCCTTTTGCTTTGAGGCATTCCAAGAATTTGGGTTTATAAATATACCAGTTGAAAACTCTTTTCTTTCTAATTCATTGGTAATTCTACAGGTCAAAGGACAGAGGTTATTTACATTCATTTTAGATTTTCTTATATAGAATAGTATTTTCATTTTGTTGTATTAATAGGGGTTTGAGATGGGACACCAGAACTTTTTGGGGACACCTGAAGGGACACCTGAATCTTTGCTAAAAAGTAAAACATATTGTTAAATTTGAAGAAGTGAAATATGATTTTGGAGATAGATTTTTATGGTAAAATCTGAATAGGACACCTTAAAGAAAAATAGGACACCTAAAAGTTTGCCTTAAAATTGAAAAATAATGAGATTTAAAAAATTGAGAATTTAAATAAGAATTGCTGTAAACTCCCATGAATAGAGGAAAAATAGTAGAAAACAAAAAAATCTCCCTTAAAAAAGAGAGATTTCTGTGGGTCCTGAGGGATTCGAACCCCCGACCCTCTGGGTGTAAACCAGATGCTCTGAACCAACTGAGCTAAGAACCCGAATTTTTTTGAAAGGTTTCGTTTCCTTTTCTGTGGGTCCTGAGGGATTCGAACCCCCGACCCTCTGGGTGTAAACCAGATGCTCTGAACCAACTGAGCTAAGAACCCTCTAGACTTGTTGTTGTTTCCTCGTTTAGAGTGGTGCAAATATACAACTTATTTTATTACCTCCAAATTTTTTTCTAAAAATTCTCCCACAACAAAGTTACTTCCGCCTATAAAAATCATTTCTTCATTTGTAGAAGATTGTTTTGCAGAAAGATACGCTTCCTGTACAGAATCAAAAATTTTATAAGCAATTTTTGCGTCAATTAGCAAATTCTCGTAATCTTTTGGGTGTCTTCCTCTGTTAATGGCTGGTTTCGCAAAATAAAACTCAGAATTTCCGGGTAATAATTTCATGACATCATCAATTTTTTTGTCATTCACGAAGCCCAAAATGATATGTTTGTGCTTATCAATTGCCTTTAGCTGGTCAAAAACATATTCCAAACCTGCTTGATTGTGCCCTGTATCACAAATGGTAAGCGGATTTTGTGAAAATTCAAACCAACGACCGATAAATCCCGTGTTTTTATGAACATTTGATAAACCGTTTTCAATATTTTCTTCAGAGATGTTTAGATTTAATTTTTTTAATTCTTCAATTAAAGCTAAGACAACTCGAATATTTTTTAACTGATAATTTCCTTTTAAGTCAGATTTTAAATCTGTTTTTAATAAAGTAGCATCAATAAGAGGAGCATTTTCTTTCTCTGATTTTTGTTGGATGATATTTTTCACCACTTCATTATCATCTCCTGAAATAATAGGAATATAAGGTTTTATGATACCTGCTTTTTCGCCTGCAATTTCTTCAATCGTATCTCCCAAAATGTTCTGATGATCCAGCTGAACGTTGGTAATCGCTGAAACCAGAGGGGTGATGATATTGGTCGCGTCTAATCTTCCGCCTAATCCCACTTCAATGATGGCAAAGTCTACCTTTTGCTGAGCAAAATATTCGAATGCCATAATCGTAGTAAATTCAAAAAATGACGGGCGAATATCTTCAGGTAAATTTTTAAGCTTTTGAATGAAATTAAAGACAAATTCTTTCTCACACATTTTCCCGTTAACTTTAATACGCTCAGTAAAATCAATTAGGTGTGGCGAGTTGTATAGACCGACTTTATAGCCCGCTTCCTGAAGAACGGATGCTAACATATTGCTCGAAGAGCCCTTTCCATTCGTCCCTCCGATATGGATACATTTGATTTTTTCCTGCGGATTACCAAAAAAATCACACAGCTTGGTGATATTTTCTAACCCCGGTTTATATGCCTTTTGTCCGTCGATCTGATAGTTGGGAGCCTGCACGAATAGCCACTCTACGGCTTCGTTATACTGTTCGTTTGTCATGATGCAAATTTGTCAAAAGTTTTTGAAAATAAAATATTAATTTTTTGAAACTGTAACTTTTTTATATTTGGTTCGTCTAATTCGGAAAAAGCTTAATATGAAAAAAGTTTGGATTATTGTTTTTGGATTAACTTGTCTGGGGCTAAGTGCTCAGAAAAAGTGGTCTCTAAGAGAATGCGTAGACTATGCGGCAGAGCATAATCTACAGGTCATTCAGAATGAATATTCAAAACAAATCCAGGATAATAACCTAAAAATCGCAAAGAAAAACTATCTTCCCTCTGTTTCTGCAAGTGTAGGAAATACCGTGAGTTTCGGGCAGACCTCCTTCGGAACAGGAAGCTTGAGAAACGACAGATTCAGCAACAGTTCCAATATCGGAGCCGATATTCTGATTTATAATAACAGAAGGCTTGAAAAAAACATCAGAAAAGTTGAATTTGATGTTGAGGCAAGCCAATGGGATATTCAGACCATAAAAAATGATATTTCTCTTCAGATTGCTCAGCAGTATCTAACAACATTATTGAATAAAGAAATTGTAAAAATCTCTGAAGCAGCGGTAGAAAATGCCAAAAAACAATACGACAGAGCAAAAATTACCACACAGGTAGGTACAACTGCTCAAACGGTTTTGGCGGAAGCAGAAGCAGCTTTGGCAAGAGAAAAGCAAAATTTAAAATCTGCAGAGATCAATGTGGGAAGAAGCTTGTTTGAATTGGCTCAGTTGTTACAATTAAAAGAATATAAAGAGTTTGATGTGGAAGATGTTACCGTTCCGGATCAATTAACTCCTGAATTGAAATCTGTTGATGAGGTTCTGACCACGGCTTATGAAACACAGCCACAGATAAAAGCAGCAGAAAGTAGAATCAGATCTGCAGAAGCTCAAATTGAAGTTGATAAAACCGCTTTTTATCCATCACTTACAGCAAGTGCGGGGGTCGGAAGTTTTTATAATAACCTTTTGAATACGAATAATATAGGTTCGGCATTATTGTATATTCCTGAAAAAGGATTTTTCTCGCAGTATAAAGATAACTTTGGTCAGCAGGCTGCAGTTTCTTTAAGTATTCCGATTTTTAATAAAGGAATTACAAAACTTCAGGTGGAGCAATCGAGAATTAATGAAAGTGCTGCGAAAATTACTTTAGAGCAACAAAAACAAACGGTGAGACAGAATGTTCAGAAGGCACAATTTGATGTTGATGCAAATTATGAAATTTATGTTTCATCGGTAGAAGCGGAAAAAAGTACAAAACTGGCATTAGAATTTGCGGATAAAAGCTATGCAGCAGGTCGTTCTACAATTTATGATGTAAATGTTGCGAGAAATAACTACGCGAATGCTCAAGGTTCTGTGGCTCAGGCTAAATTTAATTATCTTTTCAGTCTTAAATTGTTGAATTTCTATGCGGGAATTCCATTAAGTTTGTAAAATGTCTATTCAGTCTTTAGAAAAATATTTACCACAAAATACACTGCAATATTTAAAAATCTGGTTTGCAGACTATTATATTCATATAAAAGTTACACGAAATAGGAATTCAAAACTGGGAGATTACCGAAAGCTCCCAGATAATTCCCATGAAATTACTGTAAATTCTACCTTAGCGCCTCAGCTTTTTTTCTTTGTTTTAACCCACGAATTGGCTCATCTTATCGCATTCGAAAATTATGGAAGAAGAATTTCTCCTCACGGTAATGAATGGAAAGATACTTTCAGGCAAATGTTACTGCAAAGTATTGATGTTTATGAGGAAAAATTAAGACCAATCATCATAAAGTTTTCTAAATCTCCAAAAGCCAATTTTATGTCGAGCCCAGACTTGGTTAAGTATTTTCATATTGAAAAACAGGACGATAACTTAGTTTTTATTGAGACATTAAAGAAAGGAGATTATTTTATCTATCGCAACGAAAAGTATTTATTAGAAGGTCTGATTAAAAAAAACTATCTTTGTCAGAACCTGGCTACCGGAAGGAAGTATTCTTTCAAGCCTTTGGCTAGGGTAGAAAAATGCACTTAAGAATGTCAAAATCAGATAAATACTGTGTGATAATGGCGGGAGGAATCGGGAGTAGATTCTGGCCAATGAGTACTCAGAAATTTCCAAAACAATTTCAGGATATTTTAGGCGTTGGGCGTACGATGATTCAGCAGACTTATGACAGAATCAGCAAGCTAATTCCTAAAGAAAATATATTCGTGATTACGAATAAGGAATACGTAGAGCTTTCTCATCAGCAGTTACCGGAAATTCCGCAGGAAAATATCGTAGGAGAGCCTTTGATGAAAAATACGGCTGCCTGCAATTTGTATATGGCGAATAAAATTGCCGAAATTGATCCTAATGCAACAATGGTTGTATTGCCTGCAGATCATTTGATTTTAAAAGAGGAAACTTTTTTAGAAAAAATTGAGATTGCCTTTAAAATAGCGTCAGAACATGAATATCTGGTGACGTTGGGCATTACTCCTACGCGTCCTGATACAGGATACGGATACATTCAGTTTGTTGATAAACACGATTCTGATTATTATAAAGTAAAAACTTTTACCGAAAAACCAATTCTTGAAATTGCCAAAAGCTTTCTAGAAAGTGGTGATTTTCTGTGGAATGCAGGGATTTTTATCTGGAATGTTAAAAGTATTCATCATGCTTTTGAAACCTATCTTCCTGAAATGACACAGCATTTTACGGCTTGTGAATACAATGCGGGAAATGAGCAAAGCTGCATCGAACTTATTTATCCTAAAGTTCAGAAAATTTCTATCGATAACGGAATTTTAGAAAAGGCTAAAAATGTATACGTAATTCCCGCTGATTTGGGCTGGAGCGATTTGGGAACATGGACATCGGTGTATGAAAATGGTGAAAAAGATGAGAATGAAAACGCAGCCAATTTAAAGCATCTTTTAACCTATAATTCAAAAGGAAATATTATCCGTTTAAAAAACAATAATAAAGCGGTAATCATCGATGGATTAAATGATTATATCATTGTCGATACGGATAAAGCACTTTTGATTTGTCCAAGAGATCACGATCAAATAATTAAAGATTATGTTCTTGATCTGAAAAACTTCAAAAAAGGAGATAAATTCATGTAAAATAATTGGCATAATTTCTGCCAAGTCTTTTCACTATGAGAAAAATAATATCCAAATTTACACTGTTTATATTCTTGATCGTAAGCGTTTTATCTTATGCTCAGGAAAAGAAAAAGTTTGCTAATATTTCAAGCGTTCTTAACGGAATTATTCCCAACGAGCGCGTAGATTTTTGGGTATTGGTTCATAATGAATACGGGAAAAATAATGAAGTGAAAATTTCCGGGAAAAAGAAAGATTATACTCCGCAGGCCGCGG
The DNA here is from genome assembly GCF_026540445.1 of Chryseobacterium sp. GM_Chr_2. Taxonomy (NCBI): domain Bacteria; kingdom Pseudomonadati; phylum Bacteroidota; class Flavobacteriia; order Flavobacteriales; family Weeksellaceae; genus Chryseobacterium; species Chryseobacterium sp. GM_Chr_2. The sequence goes on along the minus strand of NZ_JALNUD010000004.1, from coordinate 139,140 downwards.
GATTCAACTTATTTCCTAGCGAAGACAGCTTTTATTACATCGTATATTCCTCGGGTGGGAATATCAATTATGTGACTGATTTTGATGGGTTAAGAAAGTTCGTCGGAAAAACAGATAATGCAGAAGAAGCAGCTATTATCGCAACAATTGACGGCTATCTTATCGATGATGAATTTAAAGATATCGCCGCCAGCTATTCGGAAGATAAAATGAATTATTATCTGGAAATCGGCAAATTGACTTCCAAAGAATGCCCTTACCAGAAAAAACATTTTACTTTAACGGTAAATAAAGCGTCTGGAACCATAAAAGATATAAAAGATAACGGGACTTATATCGAGCTTTACAACAAAAAATGTCCGAATAATCCGAGACTTTTAAAAATCGAAAAAAAGGAAGAACCAAAAAATGAGCCTAAAAAATCAACCCGATCTACCCGCCGATAATTTCTACGAAACCGAACGATTAATCCTTCGTCCGATGTCTTTGGATGATGGAGAATTTATTTTTGATTTGTATAATAGACCGAAATTCATCCAGCATATTGGTGATCGAAATATAAAAACGGTTGCTGATGCGGAAAATTACATCAAAAATCGTTTTATGCCTCAGTTTGAAAAGCTGGGCTTTGGAAATTATTTGATCTTAACGAAAGAAGGAAATCACAAAATTGGTGGAGTAGGAATCTTCGAAAGAGAAGGTCTGGAGATTGTAGATATAGGGTTTTCTTTATTGGATGAGTTTGAAGGAAAAGGTTATGCCTATGAAGCTGCTTTAAAGGTTAAATCTATCGGAATGGATGATTTTGGATTAAAGAAAATTTCCGCGATTACTTCAAAAAATAACTATTCTTCTCAAAAATTAATCGAAAAATTAGGATTGAAGTTTCAAAAAATGGTTATGATTCCGGAAGATTCTGAAGAATTAATGTATTACGAAACATTAGACTAAAATAAACCACAAATCACACGAATATTTTCACAAATACCACAATAATGATTCGTGTTTTTCGTGAAAATATTTGTGAAACTAGTGTTTAAGAAAAACTATCCTTCCAAAATTTGTTCGGCGGCAGTTTTCGAGGTCACTTTCTCAATAACTCTTGTACAAACTCCTTTTTCATCAAAAATAAAAGTGGTTCTTACGATACCCATATACGTTTTTCCGAACGTTTTTTTCTCTTGCCATACTCCGAATTTCTCAATAATATCACGATTTTCATCCGCAATTAAGTCATAAGGAAAAGCATGCTTACTGTGGAAATTTTTCTGCTTTTTTACAGAATCACCGCTTATTCCCAACAACTGAAAACCTTCTTTTTCTAATTTTGAATAATTATCACTTAAATTACAGGCTTCCACCGTACAAGTCGGTGTACTTGCCTGAGGATAAAAGAAAACAACCAGCTTCTTACCTAATAATTTTGATGATTCTATGGTGTTTCCATCCTGATTGATTCCTTCAAATTCAGGTAATTTATCTCCAACTTTCAACATAATAATTTAATTTTGTTCAAATTTAGTGGTTACATGACAAAAAAGCAAAGAGCAGAATTGGTTCAGCTTGAATTAGAAAAACTATATCCGGAAGTTCCTATTCCGTTAGATCATACCGATGCTTATACGCTGATGGTAGCCGTTGCGTTGTCTGCTCAAACAACGGATAAAAAGGTAAATCAGGTGACGCCCGATCTTTTTGCCGTTGCCGGAACACCTCAAAGAATGGCAAAACTGGAAGAATTTCAGATCAAAGAACTGATCAAAGAAATCGGGCTTTCAAATACAAAAGCGAAGAATCTGAAAAAAATGGCAGAGCAACTTTTGGAAAAATATAACGGAATTGTACCTCAAACCTATGAAGAGCTTGAGGAATTGGCAGGAGTAGGGCACAAAACGGCCTCTGTGGTGATGAGCCAGGGCTTCGGATTTCCTGCTTTTCCTGTTGATACACATATTCATAGATTGATGACACAATGGAAGCTTACCTCCGGAAAAAACGTGGTAGAAACAGAAAAAGATGCCAAAAAATTATGGAAGGAAGAGCTTTGGAATAAACTTCATCTTCAGATTATCTTTTACGGAAGAGAATATTCTCCGGCAAGAGGGAACGGTGAGAAAGATTTTATTACAAAAATGCTGTTTGAGAAATAAAAATGTGCACGCATAAAATTCCCCTCCAATGGAGGGGTGGCGGTAATTAGACAGAATTTTTGACGGATTGGTTAGTTCATCATAATTTAAGATACTATTCCAAATCCAACAGTCTTCTGTGGTAATTGATTTGTCCTAAATGATAACCCAAATGCCCAAAAAGATGAATCAAAAAGTATCCTGTCGTCATTTTGTAACCTAAAGCTTCCAGCGGATATTCTTTTTCAAGATCTTCAGAAGATAATTTTTCCAAGGAAGAATTTACGACTTCAATTGTTTTTTCTACTTGTGAGATCAATTCTTCACGCGGAACGTCTTTTAATGAGAATTCAATTTCACGGTTTCGGATATAGCCCGTATCACCAAGATAAGCACCAATAAAATGATTGATATTTCCCACCAAATGAAGGCATAAATTCCCCGCGGAATTCAAGATGTTTTTATCTATTTTCCAGATAGCTTCTTCGTTGGTATAGGCTTCAATTTCTTCTTTTAATTTATTTAAATCTCTCGTGAAAAGAGATTGTAAGCTTTCTGTGATCATTTTTTTATCTAATTTTTGTTTTAAAATATCCTCTGAATTTTTTTGAAACCAAGCTGTCAAGATCAGCATAATAATCTATAAATCCGTAAATGCTGTCATTTTTCTTAAAATCAACTTTATTAAGGACTAGTTTTTGAGCAATAATTTTTGAATTTTTAATTAATTTAAATTCTCCTTTTAATGTTTTAGGATCAATATCTTTGATGAAGAATTTCCCGTTAAAAGCTTTGATCAGAACACCATTTCCAAAATAACCGTTGTTATTATTTAACCAAATTTCGAGAGTATCTTCTTTAGAAATAGCTTTACATTTATAATCATCAAAAGTAAATGTTCTTTTCGAAGAGTCTGTATAACTTGCTTTCTGAACAATATAAGCTGTTCGTGTTTTGCTTTCTAGCTTTTCATTGTTGAATAATTGTAGTTCGGGATATTTTAAAAGTAATCGGATCGTATCGTTGTTAATCAAGGTTTTATCGATGTTAAAATTTTCAAAATGTTGCGTCTCTTTCTTATCAGATTTACAACCAATAATTCCAAAAATTAAGATATTTATTAAGATGAAATGAACAACTTTTTGCATATTCTTGTTTAACGTAAAACTAAAAAAAGTCACAAAAATTAATTTGTGACCTTTATTTTATTTAAAATTACTTCTGCTTTTTAGCCCAAAGCTCCATTTTTCTGTTCAAAACATCTAAAGGAAGACATCCCTGGCTCAACACTTCATCATGAAAACTCGCCAAATTGAATTTTGTACCCAACTGTTTTTGGTATTTCTCTCTCAACTCACGAATTCTCAACGAACCGATTTTGTAGCCTAAAGCCTGTCCGGGCATTGCCATATATCTTTCTACTTCGGCAGTTGCGCCCGCTTCATCGTAAGAAATATTGCTTAAAAAATATTTAATAGCCTCTTCTCTAGACATTTTTCCTGAATGAATTCCGGTGTCTACAACCAATCTTACGGCTCTCAACATCTGATCGCTCAAATACCCCATTTTCTGATAAGGATCTGTGTACAATCCGAATTCAGGACCTAAAGTTTCACAATAATGCGCCCAACCTTCGCCATACGCTCCAAACCAACCGAATCTCATAAACTTAGGAAGTTTTGTATTTTCCTGTTGCAAAGAAACCTGATAATGATGCCCTGGAATTGCCTCGTGAAGGAAAAGAGACTCCATTCCTGAAGTGACATTAAATTTCGAAGGATCAGGAAGCGGAACATAGAAAATCCCGGGTCTTTTGCCATCCGGAGTTCCCTGGATATACTCGGCACTCGCGCTTGCTTCTCTGAATTTTTCCGTTTGTCTGATCTCAAATTTCGTTTTCGGAGTTACACTAAACATGGTTTTCAGTTTTGGAGTAATCTTCGTTAAAACTCCATTAAATGCGGCTAAAACTTCTTTTGAAGTCTTATAAGGCATTGCTTTTTCATCCGTTTTTACAAAATTGATGAATTCTTCCAACGTTCCTGTAAAGCCAACCTGTTGTTTTACTTTTTCCATTTCAGCGCGAAGCATTGCCACTTGCTGAAGTCCAATTTTATTGATTTCCTCTGTAGAAATATTGGTGGTCGTCCAGCTTTTTGCATAAAACTGATAGATTTCCTTTCCGTTGGGAAGGCTGTTGTATCCATCGGTATCACGACCTTTCGGTAAGTATTCTTTTTCTAAGAAATCACCCATTTTAGTGTAAGCCGGAATGATTTTTTTAGTGATGGCGTCTTTGTAAAGCGCTGAGAATTTATCTTTTTGAGCTTGAGTAAAATTCTTCGGAAACTTTTTAATTGGCCCGTAGAAAATATTTTTGTCAGGATCGGTAGAAACAATTTCTTCCGCTCTCATCTGAGGAATCATTTTGATAACCAGTTTTTTAGGTAAAACCATTTTATTGTTAATTCCTTCTTTAAAATTATCCTGAGCCGCATTCATCCAATCCGGAAACTTTTCCATTCTCTGAAGCCAGTCACTGTAATCTTTTTCTGTTTTAAAAGGTTGACTGCCTTCACCGCTTCCATACAAAGGAAAATTCAGAGGAAGACCTCCAAACTGCGTGAAAGGAATATATTCAGGATGATAAGCGTAAGCTTCAATTTTATCTTTCAACGTAAAATCCAGAACATCATAGACAACTTTATCTTCATCCGAAAGACTTTTATAATCTACATTATCCAGCTGTTTCTGAACCGAATTGTAAAAGGCTACTTCTCCGGAAATAAAATCTTTATCGATATTGATGGGCAATTGGTCATTATACCTCAAATCACCTTGAGAAGTGGCTTCCAGGGGATATAATTTAAGATATTGCTCATAATAATTGGAAGCAATAGAATCTAGATTGGAGGGCGTAACTTTCGTTAAAGGTGAATCCGACTTTTTACAGGAAGCAAGACCAATGATAAGCCCTACGCCTAAAATACTTTTCGATATAATGTTTTTCATTTTTCAGAATCTTTGTGAAACAAAATTAAGTATTATTGGAATATGCCGAATTAATAATTATAGCGTATTTTTAAAAAATACTTTTCAAAATATTTTTCACGTTCAATCTATTTTTTATCTTTGTTGCTAACGTTTAACAATCATACTATTACAGTTCTTTTTTAAGAAATAATGAAAGGGATTTTAAAAATTTACCATCCGGACGAAACGCTAAAGTACAATATTAGAAATACTTATTGTAAAGCAGTTTACAGCAACCAGCAACATTTTTTAGAGGTTGAAATTACTACGGATGACGGTTTGGATCACGTAGAAGATGATTCTTTACAGTACAACTTTCCTCAGCTTTCGCTTGAAGTTTTCGATTTTCCTATCGACTCTGCGGAAATAGAAGGAAAAACAATCACAATCAACGATTCTGATGAAGATACTTACACCGAAGTAGATCTTTTTGACGACGAAGAGGCTTTTATCTATGATAATGAGCTTTTATTTGAAAAAAGTGAAGACGGAGAGCTGCAGGTGATCTGGAAAGGAACCATTGACGATTTCTATACGGGATCTGATACGCCGATTCCTTTCAGATTAAAATGCGAATTTAAGCAAGATGATATTGAGGTAGACGAAGATTAATTCTAATTTTCATCCTCCCTATTTTTTTATAGATCAGATTTCTTTTCAAACCTGTTTTGGAGAGAAATTTGCTATTTTTGAGAAATAACAATTTTTTAAGTTGTTTTTAAGCTATTTTTAAGACATGAATTAATAATATTCCATTATTTTTGTCGTTAAAACTTTTATAAAAATACACATTAATGCTGTTAACGGAACTTACTACGATGTTGTTTGCACAAGTTGCTACACCTGCAGTGGCTGCAGAAGATTTAGAATTTTCATTTTGGAAGATCATGTTCCACGGTGGGGCTTTCGCTAAAATAGTGATGGTTACCGTGATCGCATTGGGTATATTTTCCGTATATCTGTTTTTTGAACGTTTTTTCTTTATCAAAAGATTAACTTCGAAAACAGATTCCAATTTTATGGATAATATTGAAGACTTCATTAAAGAAGGCAAAATAGAATCGGCAGCAGATTATTGCAAAAGACAGAATTCTCCGGAAGGAAGGATTTTAGAGAAAGGTATTTCAAGACTAGGGCGCCCCGTTTCAGATATTGTAAGCGCAATGGAGTCGCAAGCTCAGGTGGAAGTTGCCAATATGGAGAAAAACCTGAATCTTTTGGCAGTGGTACCGAGTATCGCTCCAATGTTGGGACTATTGGGAACGGTAATCGGGATGATTATTGCGTTCTTTAATCTATCTCATGCCACGGGATCTTTCTCTCCAAAAACTTTGTCTGAGGGTATTTATACGGCGTTAGGACAAACGGCGGTAGGTCTTGCAGTGGCAATTCCGGCTAACTTTTTCTACAATATTTTATTAACGAGAATTGATAAATTTGTACTGAAAGCACAGAATATGTCTGGTGAATTTTTAGATCTTATCAATAAACCTTTATAATTTTTCTTATGAAGATTCAGAGAAGAAATAAAGCGAATCCTGAATTCAGTTTAGCAGCGATGACAGACGTTATCTTGCTGATGCTGATATTCTTTATGATTACCTCTACGGCGGCCAATCAGAGTGCCATAGATGTGAAATTACCCAAAGCAGATACGGCAGCAGATAATGTTCCGAATCCTTTGGTGGTAAGCGTGAAGCCAGACGGATCTTATTTTGTGGATGATAATCCGGTGTCAAGAGATCAGTTGGAACCCACGGTGGTAAGTAAATTGGCCAACCAGACCAACAAATCTTTTACCATTCGTGCTGATGAAAATACGATGCACAAAGACGTGGTATTTGTAATGGAAATTGCTGAAAAAAATAAATTTAATATCGCCATTGCAACGGTTAAAGATAAATAATACAACCGGAATTTCCGGTAAGGATCATTTCAAGATGAGAAGCCATATTGTAAACAAAGACGAGGAAAATAGAGATCGGATAAAAAGTGCATTGCTTTCTATCCTGGTTTGGTCTGCCATCCTGTTGTTTGTTTTTTTATATAAATTAAAGCCTGAAATCGAGAAAGATCCTGAGGTTATAACGACGATGCTTGTCAATTTCGGAGACAACAGAAATGGTAACGGAATTGAAGAGCCTGCCGAACAGGAAGGAAGTTTAGCCGCGGCAACGGAAGAAGTAACTCCGGAACCTATTGAAACGCCTGTTCCTGAAACGAAAACAGTCATTAAGCCGGAACCTAAACCGGAACCTGTTGCCAAAAAATCTGAACCGAAAGATAAAGTCCTTACAGGAAATAATTCTAAAGTTTCCGTACCTAAAAAAGAGGAATCTAAAAAAGCTGATAAAGCATCAACAAGCACATCAGCATCTAAAAATACTAAAAAAGCGGGCGCCACAACCGCCAATTCTAAAACCGGAAGCGGTGACGGAAAAGGAAATGCGGCTATAGGAAATTTAATTAAAGGAAGAGGAACAAAAGCGGGAAGTCAAGGAGACGGGACGGGAGTCGGAAATGCAGGAGATCCTTTAGGAGGCGACGGAAACGGAGACAGTAAAGTGGGAATCGACAGGAAATTGATCGGTTTTATTCCCGGAACAATGGGTAGGGGCGGAGCGCAACCATCAAACAGCTGTACGGCAAGCGGAACAATTACCGTTGCTTACACTGTAGATAAAGCGGGAAATGTAGTTTCTGCAAGAAGGTTAAGCGGAACGTCAGATCCTTGTATCTCATCAAACGCAGTGGCTTGGGTTAAGAAATATGTAAAAGCTGAAAAAGCGAATGTTTCTTCCACCGGATCTTATAAAATTACTTTCTAAAGATACAAAAGCACTTTATTCAAGTGCTTTTTTTATTTCGTTGATTCTGTTGATAACGGGAAGTGCAAATATTCCGCTGGTTTGAAGATATAGTTCGTAAAACGTTTTTGCTTTGTCTAAAAAGTCATTATTCTGACTCGCTTTACCATTAAAATAGAAAAGATTCCCCAACATTTCATAATAATCTTTGTGATCTCTTTCTTGTCTTTCGTTCACGATTGCAATAATTTCTTCTTTTGATTTCGATGCAAGCGTTGTAAAATCAAATTTGAAGATATCTTTCATTAATGTTTCGAAATCCAATTCTTTCTGCATTAAACTTTCTTCAGGTTTATCTAAAATCAGCTTTTCTAATGCTTGAGTTAACTGGCGTATTAATCTTAATGTGAATTCTTTATCTGTAATCATTTCTTTTTATTTAAATTGTTTACGTTTTTGTGTGCTAATTTAATAGAATCATAATATTTTGAATGTTCAATAGGGTTATTAAACATCTTTAAATTAATAGAATTAAAAAAAGCTATATAATTTTTCATGTTTGCATGTGGAGGTTTACTGCTTTTAATATTATTGCACTCAAAACAGACGGAAATATAATTAATAATTTTTTTATCTTTAAGAAAAATAAGATTATGCCTAGGATAGAAGCAATCAGTAAAAATAACTGATGCGAATGGATTTTGATTTTCCCGTCCGCTTAAGATATCGTTAAGGTATTTTATTTGAAAAGGCTTTAACGTTTTGCTGATTGTATCTTTAAACTTTTTTACATTTAATTCTTTATCAAAATCTCCATCATAATAATCCATAGGATTTACGCTGACAAAGGCAATGACTTTATCATACTTGAAATCGATATAATCTTTTAGATTTTTATTTTGAGCAAAATTGCTTTTTACAAGTTCATTTACATTGTCCTTTTTACAACTGACAATGAATAAACAAAAAAATATGATGTAAAATGTTCTAACCATTTAAGCAAAGAAAAGATGTGCCAATACAATTGCGGTAATAACACCCACTAAATCTGCCAAAAGCATAGCAATTACCGTATATCTCGTATTCTTAACGGCTACTGCCCCAAAATAAACGGCAATCACGTAAAACGTCGTATCTGAGCTTCCCTGAAGAACCGCCGCCAACTTCCCTTGGAAACTATCCGGACCGAAAGTCGCCATCGTATCCATCATCATTCCACGTGCTCCAGAACCGGATAATGGTTTGATTAAAGCGGTTGGTAGCCCATCCACAAATCGTGCATCTAAATTGGAAGCATTAGCAACCCATTTCATTCCGTCGATAATGACTTCAAAAACGCCTGAAGTTCTTAAAAGTGAAATCGCAATCAACATTCCCACCAAATAGGGGATGATCTTCACACTCGTTGTAAAGCCTTCTTTCGCACCATCTACAAAAGCTTCAAAAACATTGATCTTTTTATAAACAGCACCCAATACAATTGCGACGAAAATAAAAAGAATTAAGCCGTTACTTAAAATCTGACTGAATATATCCAAGGCTTCTTTACTCAAACCAGTTAGATACCAAACGAGAAGACCAATCAATGCAGAAATTCCTCCGATATAGGCTAAAAGAACAGGTTTTAAAAGATTTATTTTTTGATAAATTGAAACAATAATCATTGCAGCTAAAGTCGCAGCAAAAGTTGCGATCATGCAGTACAGGAAAATATCCGTGGGGTTTTTAGAACCTGCAGAAGATCTCAACGCGATAATCGAAACCGGAATTAACGTCATTCCTCCGGCGTGAAGACAGAGAAACATAATCTGCGAATTACTCGCTGTATCTTTATTCGGGTTTAAACTTTGAAGGCTTTCCATGGCTTTTAATCCAAAAGGAGTTGCGGCATTATCCAACCCCAAAAGATTAGCACTGAAATTCATCAGCATATGCCCAAAAGCGGGATGATCTTTAGGAATTTCAGGGAATAATTTTGAAAAAAATGGCTGAATTAATCGGCTTAAAAGATTAATTCCGCCTGCTTTTTCTGCAATGCTCATAAAGCCCATGAACAAAGCCATAATCCCAATCAATCCCAGACAGATTTTCACTGCGGTTTCCGAAGTCCCGATCACGCCATCTGTTTCCTGAACGCGGTACACATTTACTTCCTGTTTTAAAGAATCGGTTTTATAATGAATTCGGTTGTCTTCAAAACTGTTTTTTTTCATCAAACTGTCTCGCACGATCGGCGCAACAACATTCATTTTTTGTGTTGCAATTTTTACCGTATCGCCGCCTTTTCCTACCACCATATCATTGAAAATAGTTTTGTAGTTACTTGATGAGACGTATTTTATACTGGCAATGGCAATGGCAATAATGATAAATGCCGACCAAATTCTGCTGAGAACCATTTGTTTGAATTAAGATTGTTTAAACTTATCAAAAAAACTTCAGATTACAAAGAGACGGTGAATTTTTAAGTCATTGCGGGAATGGAATGACAAAGCATTTCAATATAAATTTAAATTGAACGGCATTTTTGTTATGCTGGAAGCATCTCAGCGGTTATTTTAACGATGTTTAGATCCTTTCAGGATGACAAATTTCACGAAGATGAATTTAAAATAATAGATTATTGACTTCGCTTTTGCTTCGTTTAGGATGACAATGAAAGTGTAAAAAGAAATTGAAATTTGTAAATAAAACGATTACTTTTCATCAAGATAAACCAAAAATCCGTCAAAATTATCATCCAGATTTTTCAAAACTTTGGCTTCTTTCATTTTCTTTTCCAATCCATCAATGAAAAAACTTTTTTCAAAAAATTGGCGGTGAATTCCGGGTAATAATTCTCTGTAAAAATTCATTCCGAATGTGTTATTATGAAGATCCATTTTAGTTTCCAAAGGTTTGTTGGGAAACAATTCTTCATGCATATCGGTGATTTTTTTACAGAAATCAAGAGCTTTCTCAGGAGAAGAAACTTTTGAGCAGTACATCGTAATAAAACAGCACCAGAGTGCGTGTCTGAAAGCATTACCTATTCCGTTATTAGAAGCGGTTTTCGGGAACTTTTTCTGAGCAATGGTAAAAGCCTGCACGGTAGCATGAAAACTTAATACGGCGAAAATAGGATGGGGGAGAACAAGCCCTAAAAGACGACAAATCTTTTTAAAGCTCATGCTTCGGATCGTATTAAAAAATATTTTAAAAGTTCTCATCAATAAAAATCTCTCCCTAATTAGAGAGAGATTGTAGTATTTTGTTACAAATTATTAAGCATTTACTGCTAATAATTTTACTGTTTTAGCAACGGTTTCCTGTATTTCAGTTCTTTTCACGATGAAATCTACAAAACCTTTTTCCTGAAGGAATTCCGAAGTCTGGAAACCTTCCGGTAAGTCTCTACCGATTGTTTCACGGATAACTCTTGGTCCTGCAAAACCGATCAATGCTTTTGGTTCAGCCATAATAATATCGGCTGTCATTGCGAAAGAAGCGGTAATTCCACCAAAAGTTGGGTCACAAAGGTAAGCGATGTATAAAAGTCCTGCTTCTGAAAGCTGAGCCAATTTAGCCTGAACTTTTGCCAACTGCATCAAAGAATATGTTGCTTCCTGCATTCTCGCTCCACCAGACTGGCAAATGATCATGTAAGGAAGTTTATTTTTGATACAGTAATCTACCGCTCTTCTGATTTTTTCACCCATTACAGATCCTAAAGAACCTCCGATAAAAGCGAAATCCATACAAGAAACTACCATTTCAGTTCCTTTTACAGTTCCAACAGCATTTCTGATAGAATCTGTCAGTTTTGTTTTTGCTTTTACCTCTTTCAGACGGTCTGCGTAAGGTTTTGTATCCTTGAAATTCAGGATGTCAATACTTTCAACATTAGCATCCAATTCAGTGAATTTACCTTCATCAAAAAGGATATCAAAAAACTCTGCACTTCCTATTCTTACATGAAATCCGTCTTCTGGAGAAACATAGTTATTTCTCTTTAATTCGTCATGCTCAACAATTTTTCCTGAAGGAGTCTGATGCCAAAGACCTTTGGGAACATCTTTTTTCTCATCAGTAGATGTCGTAATATTTTGTGCTTTTCTTTTAAACCACTCGAATGCCATATTGTATATAATTGATGTGTGATAAATGATAAGAGATAAAAGAAGCGATTTACAAATCAGCTATCATTCATCTCTTATCAATTATAATTTATTTAAGCGTATTTACGTTATTTAAATCTTCAAATGCCTGAACTAATCTTGCAGCGAAAGTTTCCTCACCTTTTCTTACCCAAACTCTTGGGTCATAGAATTTTTTGTTCGGTTTTTCTTCACCTTCAGGGTTTCCGATCTGAGTTCTTAAATAATCTACATTGTTTACCATATAATCTCTGATACCTTCTGTGTAAGCAAACTGAAGGTCAGTATCAATGTTCATTTTAATTACACCGTAGTCAATTGCTTCTCTGATTTCTTCTAAAGTAGATCCAGAACCTCCGTGGAATACGAAGTTGATTGGCTTCTCAACAGTTCCGAATTTCTCCTGAACATATTTCTGAGAATTATCAAGAATTTTTGGTGTAAGAACCACGTTTCCTGGCTTGTAAACTCCGTGTACGTTTCCGAAAGCAGCAGCAATCGTAAAGTTATCAGAAACTGCTTTTAACTTTTCGTATGTGTAAGCGATATCTTCCGGTTGAGTATATAATTTTGAGTTGTCAACATCAGAATTGTCAACACCATCTTCTTCACCTCCGGTTACTCCGATTTCTACCTCAAGAGTCATTCCGATTTTAGCCATTCTTTCGAAATATTTAGCAGAAATTTCTAAGTTTTCTTCTAAAGATTCTTCAGAAAGATCCAGCATGTGAGAAGAATAAAGAGATTTTCCTGTTTGTTGGAAGAACTCTTCGTTAGCATCCATCAATCCGTCGATCCAAGGCAATAATTTTTTTGCCGCGTGGTCTGTGTGAAGAATTACAGTTGCTCCGTAAGCTTCTGCAAGCGTGTGGATGTGTTTAGCACCAGCAATAGCTCCTAAAATTGCAGACTTTTGCCCATCATTGCTTAATCCTTTTCCTGCGTTGTAAGCAGCTCCACCATTAGAGAACTGAATAATAACAGGTGAGTTTAATTTTGCTGCCGTTTCCAAAACTGCATTTGTGTTGCTAGAACCAATTACGTTTACTGCAGGCAATGCATATTTGTTTTCTTTAGCGTGCTGAAAAATATCAGTAACTAACTGACCTGTGGCAACTCCTGCCGGGAAAATTCTGCTCATGTTTTACGTTTTAATATAAATTATTAGGGTTTGTAAAATTCCTGTAAAGGTAATAATTTTTAAAAATATTCTTAATTTCTTTTATCCCTTCCCCAAAGTAGCTTCTGGCGGATGGTTTCGTAGAAACTTAAATCGTTCGGCTGCACCAGTAAAATCTGGAAATCTGCCTTTTTAATTACAATTTCTTTATCGGTTTCTATATGTATCAGTCGTGAATCCAGCGAAAGGGAGTACTGTGAAACCCTGCTTTCAACTTTAAATTTAATTTCCACACTATCGTTCACCACCAAAGGTCTTACATTTAAATTGTGCGGAGCGATAGGTGTGATAACAAAGTTTTCGTTGTTCGGAGAAATGATAGGACCGCCACAGCTTAACGAATAAGCCGTAGAACCGGTAGGCGTTGAAACAATAACACCGTCTCCCCAGAATACATTTAAAAATTCATCATTAATATAAGAATCCACCGTTACCATCGATGTCGTTTCTTTTCTGGAAACGGTAACATCATTTAAAGCGTACGGGAAAAAATCTTCTAAAACAGGCGAAACCACTTGAATAACAGATCGGCGGCTGGTTTTTACATCACCTTTCAAAATAGAATCAAGCTCTTTAAAGGCTTCTTCTTTGGTGAAACTCGCTAGAAAGCCTAATCTTCCGGTATTTACACCAACAATCGGGATTTCAAGATCTTCAATAAAGGTTAGAGAATTTACAATCGTTCCGTCGCCACCAAAAGTGAAAAACAGATCGACTTCTTTATCGATAAGATCCTGTTTGTTGTTAAAGGTTTCGAAAATCTTTGAAAACTGAAGGGCTTCAGCCATCTCATCGTACAAAACAGATTTTACGCCTCTGCTTTCCAATTCGGAAATAAATTTGCTTAAATATAAAAAAGTATCAAGATCTTTTTTCTGAGAATATATGGCTGCCTTCATTAGTTTATATTTCTATAAATTTCTGGAAAAATCCGAATCTGTCATTCAACAAATCCGATTTTTCATCAGAATAATATTTTTCTACAATTCTGTAATCATATCGGTCGAATGTTTCATCAATGGAGCTTAGATTTTCATTGCTGATCTTTATCGTTACATGAATCACCTCGTCGGACATGAAACTGATAAACGCACCATAAAATTTCGAGTTATTGCTCTCCACAATATTGGCGATCTCCGTCATCGAATATTTTCTGGATGGGGTTTCTACTGTAAGAATGGCTCCCGATTCTGAAAATAATGCGTATTTCGATAAATCCTGGAAAATATCTTCACAACTTATATATCCCAGATACTTCTCCGCTTTATTAATCACAGGAACCACGTTGGCATTAAAGGTATGAAACAGCCGGATGCTGTCCATAATATTATTGTCTTCCGGAATAGCAAAACGCTCGATTTGATGCTCCAAATCTTTCAGCGTTCCTTCTTCTTCGTAAAGAAAATCCTGCGCAAGGGCCCCGTAAAAGTGGTGAGATTTTTTAATGAAAATATGAGAATATCCAAAGTCTTCTAACATGTTCCTTGCTGATTCTATCGAGTCAGTAAGGCTAAAGCATGGGAAGTCTTTTGAGATATAGTCCTTGATAAACATTGTGCTAATTTATAAAAAATTAAATAAAACCTTTTCTGAAAATGAAACTTTTTTTCTTGAAATTTTAAAAAATTGAAATTAAAATTTGTTCGTGTCGAAAAAAAAGGTACCTTTGTCGCCTTTCATTTTTACTTTTTATTAGATTTATTTCAAACTGCACTGTCTCTTAGGCATATGCAGTTTTTTTATTTTAAAGCTTTTTCAATTTTATTTTAACACAAAGTTCGCAAAGTAATTTTTTTTTGACTACTACATGCTTGTAAGTTTACAAAGGCGTTTGACTACGTCGAATCTTCGATTTCACTCAACAAAGATCACATGAGATCTAATTAGAAATCTTTTTTATTTTATTCCCAAAACCTTTGCAAACTCCCACATTACAATTCCACCGCAAACGCTTACATTTAAAGAATGCTTGGTTCCCAATTGAGGAATTTCAATAAAAGAATCAATATTCGGCAACGCTTCATCGCTGATTCCTTCAACTTCATTTCCTAAAATAACTGCATATTTCTTCGATTTATCGATCGTAAAATCAGTAATCATCTGGCTGCTTGTTGTTTGCTCAATACCCACAACTTCAAAACCCTGCGATTTTAAATCAGCAATGGTTGTATTAATATCACTCTCGTGGCTCCAGTCTACACTTTCCGTTGCTCCCAAAGCGGCTTTGTGAATTTCCCGGTGTGGCGGTTGAGGCGTAATTCCGCAAAGAATAATTTTCTGAACCAAAAATGCATCTGCCGTTCTGAAGGTTGCACCTACATTATGCATACTTCTGATGTTGTCTAAAACCACGACCAAAGGAATTTTTTCAACCGATTTAAAGGTTTCTACATCTATTCTGTTGAGTTCTTCCAGTTTTAATTTGTGTACCAATGTCTTATTTTGTTGAGATTAATTTTCCGTCTTTGTAAACTTCTGTTTTCTCGATGCTTCCGTTTTCGCGGTAATGAACTCTGGTTCCGTTCCATTTATCATTTACGAATTCCGTTTCCCTTTGGATTTTTCCAGACGGGTAAAGCATTTTCCATTTTCCTGTGGCAATTCCGTTATCGTAATATCCGATTTGCTTTACAGATTTCCCGTTTTCATAAAAAAGTTTACTTTCGCCCTGCAATTTACCAAATTTAAAATTTGAAATTTCAGTAATGATTCCAGAAGGATTATAAAAAGTGGCAACCAAACTGTTGTCATAAATATTTTTTTCGCCGTTTCTAAAAACTTCTTTTGAGGTTAAAATACCTTCCTTATTGAAGTAAGACCATTCTTTCACCTTATAATCTTTCTTATATTCTCCTTTGGCCTGCACTTTTCCATTGTCATAATAAAAAATAGCATCACCTTCCAGTTTTCCTTTTTTCCATTCTGCAATTTCTTTTACCTGTCCGTTTTCATAAAACTGTTTGCAGCTTCCTTCCTGCAATCCGTCTTTGAATCCGCAAGGTTTTTGGGCAGACATGATTCCGAATGTACAGATGGCAATTAATAATGGATATTTCATAATTTTTCTTTTTGTTTAAAATTAATGTTTGTTGCAATAATGTGAATTAATGTTCATGAATACATGAAAAATTTTAACATTTCTCTCCCCAAATTTGGGTATTTATTCTCTTTTATGAAATACCTATATTTGGCTAAAATATCAGCTATGAAAAATGTACTCGTTTTAATGACCATGGTATCAGCTTTTACTTTTACCAAAGCACAAAATACATACTATCCGCAGGCTTTTTTCGATAAAAAATTAGCACAAAACATGATCGGTTTCGGGAACTCAACCATTGAAGGTGTGGCTTCCACCAAGCAGAAAAACAACTGGGGAATCAAACCTTTGCTGGCAGAAAAGCATTATGCCAAAAAAGGAACCGTGGTGATGCTTTTTCCTGTAACTCCTTATTTTGAGGAGTTTTACGATATGAGAAAGAAGTATGAAAATAAAAAGACGACCGTTTATATGTCTGAAGAAGCTTTTAAATACAGAATTGAAGCCCTGACTGACGACCACGGAAGATTTAAATTCGAAAAACTGAAACCCGGAAAATATTATCTGGAAACCATTATTAATTTTACAGCAACTGCAAGTTATCAGAAACAAACCGGACAATCGGATGCTTATAACGCTTACGGAGGATATTTGTATTCTACCCCAATCTATCAAACGTTTTTCTATGGCTACAATGCAGGAAACCGAGAAAGCAAGTTTGTAGAGATAAAACAGGATGGCGAAATAAAAGAGATCAAGCTATAAGGCTTGATTTTTTATTTTCTTGAACCCATGATCTGATGAACGTTTTTCTCAATATTTTGGGCAATAGTTTCCATCGGAATATCGTTTTCGTCGTTGTTAAAAGGATCTTCAATTTCTTCAGCAATTAATTCAAGACTCATCAAAACATAATAAATAAAAACCGTCAACGGAATGATAAAATTCCCGATATTGATAACGTAAGCAATCGGCAAGGCGAAAACATACAGAATAATAAATTTCTTGATAAACGAAGAATAAGAATACGGAATCGGAGTGTTTTTAATTCTCTCACAACCGCCGCAAACTTCAAGAAAACCTGATAATTGACTGTCTAAATACAACATTTCAATATCCGAAATTTTTCCTTCTTTTTTTAATTGATTTAATTTATGACTCATTAAAATTACAATCTCGCTCGGACCGTGGTTTTTCAGTTCTTTTTCAATTTCAGAATAATCTTCATCCAACGCCAATCTTGTAGATTCTTTCGATAAATGTTTCGCTAAAAAATGTGGAAAGAATTTTAAATATCTTGCCATTTGTTCAGCAGTTTGTCTGTCATCTCCAAGAATTGTATTGATTTTTATGGCAAAATTTCGTGTGTCATTGACTAATTTTCCCCAAAGTTTTCTGCCTTCCCACCATCTGTCATATGCCGTATTTGTCCTGAAAACCAATAACAAAGAAAGTACAAATCCCAACAAAGAATGAATCATTCCCACATTACTGATTCCCGATTTTGAAGTTAAATGAAAATACTCAAGTTCCAGATATTCAATTCCCCACGAATATAATCCCACAAGGATCATGCTTGGGAATAAAATTTTCAATGTATCGCTCTTATGTAAACTGAAAAGGATTTTCAGGAAATGTTTGGTGTTGTAAACTCTCATAAATTCTCTTGGTTTCACAAAGATAAAATTTTCGCTTTATCCGAACTTTATTAAAAAAATTAAAATTTTGTTTAAAACTAAAGCTCATGCTATCATTTGCTGAATGAAATGCCTTTGCGAAAGGAAAAATATGCATGAAATTTTCAAATAAAAACCTTGCGCCTTTTGTGTTGAAAAAGGATTCTTCATTAGACTTTCATTCCGTTCGGAGCTGTATTCTGTAAAATATTTGTGAAATCTGAGGAAGATAAATCTACCCTCAAAATTTTTTCAAAATTCAAAAAAACACTATTTTTAGATCTCATTTTAAATACCAAATCAAAATGATCCTCCAAAACGTAGATGTTGTCACAGATATTAGTAAAGAAGATTTCCAGAAAAATTACTTCAAAAAGCATAAACCTCTTTTGATAAAAAATTTTGCAAGTCGATGGGATGCTTTCGACAAATGGAATTTCGACTTTATCCGTGAAAAAGCTGGTGAACAGGAAGTTCCTTTATATGATAACAAACCTGCGGATGCGAATAAAAGTACAGATGCGCCAGTCACAAAAATGAAAATGAAGGATTATATTGATACGATAAAAAGTAATCCTTCTGATCTTCGAATTTTCTTTTACATCATCACAGATCGTCTTCCTGAATTATTAAAAAATTTCACTTATCCGGATTTAGGGATGAAATTTTTTAAGCGACTTCCAACCCTATTTTTCGGTGGAAGTGAAGCTCATGTTTTGATGCATTATGATGTAGATTTGGGGGATTTCTTACATATTCATTTTGAAGGGAAAAAGAGAATTTTACTGTTTGATCAAAAGCAGTCTGCCTTTTTATATAAAGTTCCGTTGTCGGTTCATACCATTTATGATGTAGATTACGAAAATCCTGATTATGAAAAATTTCCTGCGCTGAAGTACGCCAAAGGTTTTGAAATTTTTATGGAACATGGCGATGCGTTGTTTATTCCGGGAGCATTTTGGCATTTCAACCGATATTTAGAGCCTGGTTTTTCGATGTCGCTTCGTGCGCTTCCGAATAAACCGAATGTTTTTGCCAATATGTTGTATCATGTTTTCATTATGAGATATACAGATAAATTAATGCGAAAACTTTTTAAAGCTAAATGGGTGAATTACAAGCAGAAATGGGCGTATAAAAAGAGTTCGAAGGCTTTGGCTAAGATCAAATAAACTGTCTGCTGATAGTTTTTTAATAATCTTTGTCAAGATTTTAGATATTGACAAGGATAGAATAAATTAAGTATGGTGAAAACTTTAAGCCGAGATCTGATTCCTGCAACCTAATTCCTATTTATTTCATACTTTTACCGACCTAATTTTTAAGAACGATTGTAATGGCAAAGGCAGCGAAGAAAGAAACCCCGTTAATGACGCAGTACAACACCATCAAGGCGAAATACCCTGATGCGCTTTTGCTATTCAGAGTGGGGGATTTTTATGAAACTTTCGGGCAGGATGCTGTTAGAACTTCTCAGATTTTAGGAATCGTTTTAACGAAAAGAGCAAACGGTGAAGGTCATATAGAATTGGCCGGATTTCCGCACCATTCAGTAGATTCTTATCTTCCAAAATTGGTAAGAGCAGGAATGAGAGTTGCGATCTGCGACCAGTTGGAAGACCCAAAGACAGTCAAAGGAATTGTAAAAAGGGGAGTTACGGAACTGGTAACACCCGGAGTTACATTCAACGATCAGGTTTTAAATTCAAAAAAGAACAATTTCCTGTTGTCTCTTCATAAAGAAAAGGAGAAATTCGGAATTGCGTTGGTTGATATTTCTACGGGAGAATTTTTGGTGAGTGAAGGAAATTTAGAAAAGTTGCTTCACATCGTCAATACTTTTGACCCGAGTGAAATTATTTATCAGCGAAGCGTTCAGATTCCGGAGCAGATTAAAAATAAAAATGCCTTTAAGCTTGAAGATTGGGCGTATCAATATAATTTCGCTTACGAAAAACTGACGAGTCATTTTAAAACCAATTCGTTAAAAGGTTTTGGGGTTGAAAACCAACCGTTGGCAATTACGGCGGCAGGAGCGATTTTCGCTTATTTGGTAGAAGATACGCATCATAATTTATTGGCTCATATCACCAAAATTCAGGTGATTCCACAGGAGGATTTTCTAATGATGGATAATTTCACATTGAGAAATCTTGAAATTGTTTACCCAAGTAATGCACAAGGAAAATCTTTGTTAGATATTATCGATAAAACATCAACTCCGATGGGAGGGAGATTGTTGAGACGAAGAATTATTTTACCTTTAAAATCCGTCGAAGAAATCAACAGAAGGCTTTCTTTAATTGATTTTTTAAACGAAAACGATCAGCTTAAATATGATATTTCCCAATTATTAAAATCGATTTCCGATTTAGACAGATTGATGGGAAAACTGGCGGCAGAAAAAATTTCACCAAAAGAATTGGGATATCTTCGTCAGAGTTTAATTAATATTCATACAATTAAAGGGTTGCTTCATCCTCATGCTGATATTTTGGCTTGGCTGGAACCTTTGTACGATCAAGATGAATTGATTAAATGCCTTCAAAATCATTTGAATGAAGAGCTTCCTGTCAATTTAGCGAAAGGAAATGTCATTAAAGAAGGGATTTCCGAGGAATTGGACAGATTAAGAGGTCTTCAATCTAAAGGTCGAGGTTTCTTAGACGAAATGTGCCAAAGAGAAATCGAAAGAACCGGAATTACAAGTCTTAAAATTGATTTTAACAATGTTTTTGGATATTATATTGAAGTCCGAAATACACATAAAGATAAAGTTCCGAGTGATTGGTTGAGAAAGCAGACGTTGGTAAATGCTGAACGTTACATTACCGAAGAGCTTAAAGAATATGAAAGCCAAATTCTTGGTGCGGAAGAAAAAATTGGAGCTTTAGAAAATCAGTTGTACAGAAATGTATGTGCTGAAACGATGATTTATATCGATCAGATTCAGGAAAATTCTAAAATCATTGCGCAATTGGATGTTGCAGTTGGTTTGTCCGAACTTGCTGTTTCTGAGAGTTATACAAAGCCCGTTTTGAATGACGGTTTCGCTATCGATTTAAAAGAAGCAAGACATCCAATTATCGAAAATGCACTTCCTTTAGGTGAAAAATATATTCCGAATGATGTTTTCTTAGATAAAGATTCTCAGCAGATTATCATGGTTACAGGACCAAACATGGCGGGTAAATCGGCGATTCTTCGTCAGACTGCGATTGTTTGTCTTTTAGCTCAAATCGGAAGTTTTGTGCCTGCGAAACATGCTGAAATCGGAGTTTTAGATAAGATTTTCACGAGAGTAGGAGCAACAGATAATATTTCTGCAGGGGAATCAACTTTTATGGTTGAAATGAACGAAGCCGCGAATATTTTAAATAATATTTCCGAAAGAAGTTTAATTCTTTTAGACGAAATTGGTCGTGGAACTTCTACTTACGATGGAGTTTCCATTGCTTGGGCGATCGCGGAATATCTTCATCAGCATCCGACTCAGGCAAAGACTTTGTTTGCAACGCATTATCATGAATTAAATGAAATGACGGTAAACTTCGAGCGTGTGAAAAACTTCCACGTTTCAATTCAGGAGAATAAAGGGAATATTATCTTTTTAAGAAAATTGGTTCCGGGCGGAAGTGAGCATAGTTTTGGTATTCACGTTGCGAAATTAGCGGGAATGCCTGCAAAAGTAGTCAACAGAGCTAATGAAATTCTGAAAACTTTGGAAGCAAGCCGTTCTCAAAGTGGTGGTTCTTCTGAAAATATTAAAAGAGTGACAGAAGAAAATATGCAATTGTCTTTCTTCCAGTTAGACGATCCTGTTTTGGAAAATATTCGTGAAGAATTGACGAAAATTGATATTAATACGTTGACACCGATTGAGGCTCTAATGAAGCTGAATGCCATTAAAAAGATGATTGGTAAATAATTTTTAACTAATCATATTTCTTTAACGTCAAAGGGAAAGTATATAAAAAACGAACAGGCTCACCATTATTTGTGGCGGGTTTCCATCTTACAAATAGTCTTCTTACGGCTATTTCAGCGGCTTGCGAATGCTTTTTATCATCTCCGGTAGCAGTGACGAATCTTACATATCCGTTTTTTTCAACAATGAAATAGACTCGCGTATTTATTTGGTCTGATTTCACATCAATGACATCCATTTTTTCTGCAAATTGTCTTTTAAAAGTATCGGTTCCGCCAGGAAATTCAGGAAGAGTATTGGCTGTGGTGACGACATCATTTAGCTTCATTCGAGTTCGTAAAATCCCATAATCCGGAATATTTTTCACATTACTAAATTCAGGAATATAATCTTCTTTGGCTTGAGAAAATGCAATAATGCCGAAGAAAAGCATTAAAGAAAGAAGTGCTTTTTTCATAGTAAACGGATTTGATGAATGTATTGTGAATGCAAAAAAAGCGCCTAAATCAGACTGATTGTATAATTTTAACGTGTGAATATTGTTGAAAAAGAAACCTTTCATTAAATTTGAGTATGAAAAAAATAATCCATCTATTTTTATTTCTTTTTTCTATTTCAGTTTTCAATGCTCAACAAAAAGATGTTCCATCTATAAAATATGAAGAGCTTGAAAGTAGAATTCAGCAAGAAAAAGATCAACTTTTGGTAGTCAATTTTTGGTCGACCACCTGTGCTCCTTGTGTGAAAGAACTTCCGCATTTTATGGAAATCAACAAAAAATATTCAGATAACCCAAAATTTAAAATGATCTTGGTTTCCTTGGATAGATTGGTAGATAAAGAAAGAGTGATTAAATTTATTAAAAGTAAAAATCTCACCGCTGAAGTTATTTTATTGGATGATATCAAAAGGATGAATACCTGGATTCCCCGTTTTGAAAAAGATTGGGATGGAAATATTCCGGTGACGATCTTCTATAAAAATGGCGAGAAAGTTCATTTTAATGATGGTGAGATGAGCAAAGATGTATTAGAAAATATAATTGTAAAAAACTTATAAACAGATATTTATGAAAAATTTTAAATTATTAATAACTGCTTTTATTGTTGTGCTTGGCTTACTGAGTTTTACAACAATAGATCATGGTAAAAACGGAAATGATAATGAAAATAAATCTGCTATAAAAGGCTATGAAGTTGGTGATGAAGCTACGGATTTTAAGCTGAAAAATGTTGATGGAAAAATGGTTTCTCTAGCAGATTTTAAATCAGCAAAAGGGTTTATCGTTGTTTTCACATGTAATCACTGTTCTTATGCTAAAAAATATGAAGACAGAATTGTAGAGTTAGACAAAAAGTATAAATCTCAGGGTTATCCCGTAATTGCCATCAACCCAAATGACCCTAATGTGCAGCCTGAAGATGGTTATAAGCAGATGATCGAAAGGGCAAAGCAGAAAGGTTTTACTTTTCCGTATTTAGTAGATGAAGGGCAGAAAATTTCCCCTCAATACGGAGCCACAAAAACGCCTCATGTGTTTCTTCTGCAAAAAGAAAATGGTAAAAATATCGTGAAATACATCGGTGCTATCGATAATAATTACGAAAATCCGAACGATGTTTCCGAATATTATGTTCAGGATGCAGTGAATGCTTTGATTAAAAATGAGCCGATAAAAATGACGAAAACTGTCGCAATCGGTTGTACCGTGAAAGTGAAAAAATAATATATTTGTAAAAATATCAATTAAAAACGGGCTTTAGTCCGTTTTTTTAATGAAAAAAATCTAGCCAAAAAATCAATATGAAATTCAAGTGTAGCTTAAAATATTTCGTTTCAACAATATTAATCTTCTTAATTGAAGTTTTAATTGCAACCAAACTCAAAGATATTTTCTTTGTAAGAGCCTATCTTGGCGACGTTATTGTGGTGATGTTGATCTACACTTTCATCAAAAGTTTTTTTGAAATAAAGAATAATCAAAAACTAATTCTGGGGGTTTTTATTTTCTCATGTTTGGTTGAGTTTGCGCAATATTTTAATATTGCAGAAAAACTAGGCTTCCAACCGGGAAGCCTAATGTATATTGTAATCGGAAATTCTTTTTCCTGGATCGATATTTTGTGTTACACAGCTGGATGTTTGCTACTTTCTGTTTTCGTTAAAATCAAAGAAAAAAAGAAAATTGTTCAATAGTTATCTTCCGAAACTATCATATTTATCTTCGGCATATTTTATAAAACGATTTAATAATGCCACATTATCTTTTTCCATCGGTGAAAGATCTTTATCTACATTATTCGAAACCGGAATATACCAATCTGTTTGTTCAAAAAAGTTTCTGTAAGTCGCTTTTTTAAAGGCATATCCGTGTCTTGCGAAAACTGAATTTTTAATGATCTCCATATCCAGTTTTCTTAGATTTTTTAAATCTTTTTCAGATAATTTCTGCTTTGAAGCATTTAAACTGAAAACTGCATCCGAAGCAATTCTGTTTTTAGAAGCCGTATAAGTTTCTGTTTTTCCGGTTTCTTCATCCGTATATTTTTCGACAAAATTTTTCGGATTTTCCCAATCGATGAGGTCGTTGTCTTTATTCAACATGAAATTAGGATTATAAACGAATTCTTTTTTAGTCAGTTTTAATATTTTTACAGGCGCTTTTACCGCAGATTTATTAAAAGCCGACCAATTTCCGGTTAAACTATCGCTGTTCAATTTTACTTCAAATCTGCCATCCGTTTTATCATTTCCCGGCTCATCAAGCACAAAAGATTTTGAAGTTTCATTAAAAACTCCACGAAAAGGTCGCTGATTTCCTTCAACAATACTTTGTCCGTAAACGCTGTCTTTAGTAATTCTGTTGATCTTCAGAGACAATTTTTTGTAAATTTCACCTTCGTATTGTTCGCCATCTTCAGAGGTAATCATTCCTTTTCCTGCAAAATCTCCGGTGTAAATTCCGTAATACTCTTTATAGATTTCTGGCGCAACCGTTGAATCTTTTTTAGCAGTAAGGCTGTCTTTTGAATTGCTGTTAGACTTTCCATCTTTTTTACAACCGATTAAAGTGACTGTAAATAAAGAGATCAAGGTTAATTTTAAAATTTTCATATCTATTGTTTTTGATTTTATGGTGATATTTAACGGCAAAATAATAATTTCACAAATATTTTTTGGCAATTAAACATTCAATTAATAAAAGATTTGGAATCCAGCCCAGCCATGCAATGATTTGATAAACATCCATCGGGTTTGGGTGAAATAAATATACAATAATTACTTTCCACATTCTCAAAGTGACTGCAGATAATGTTAAAGCGAAGCTTCGCCACATCCATTGTTTGTGTTCTTTAAAATTTTTCTGTCGAGCTAATTGATACGCTTTAAAGGTTGAGAACCACCATAAACAGCCTAATATTACGAAAGAAATTTTAGCAAAAATTTCCCCATTGGCAAAAATTCCCATGTAAATTCCCGACGGTGCTGCTAAAAGTAGAATCAGAAAAATATAAATCTTTCCGATATTTTTATGGAAATTTTTTAATCTAAAATCTTTTCGGAGAATGGCTAAAAATCCACTCAATAAAACAAAAATACTGGTGTAAACATGAGTGTAAAAAAAGTAGAGATATTCCGGTCTTTCAATAACTTCTGTTTGCTTAATCATCAAAAAACTGACATTGGTATCTAAAGGAATATACTCTAAAGTGATTTTCAACATCAGCCAAAAGAAATATCCGAATCCTATGATTAAAAGGATTTTAAGAATATTCGGAATATTTTTTTTGACTGAAAGCATGGTTATAATTTGTGAACTTTTTTAAACCACTAATATCACAAATTTCCCACAGGTATTCACAAATAAATTGTGTCATTAGTGAAAAAGATTCGTGCAATTTGTGTTTAAACTATTTCGAGTTTAAATCCTGTGCAATCAGCCAAGCCTCACTCCAGCAAGCCTGAAAATTAAATCCACCCGTTACCGCATCAATATTCAGAACTTCTCCGGCAACGTAAAAATTAGGCAAAATTTTCGAAGACATATTTTTAAAATTAATTTCCTTTAAATCAACACCTCCTGCTGTTACAAATTCATCCTTGAAAGTTGATTTTCCGGTTACATTGAATTTCTTTTTGCATAAATTCTCTAAAATTGTCTGCATTTCTTTTCCGGAAATCTGTGCAACCTGTTTGTTTAAATCAACTTTTGAAACGTCTAAAATTCTCTGCCAAAAACGATTTGTAATTTCAAATATTTTCGATTGGCCAATCGTTTTCTTTGGATTCGATTGTTTGAAATTTTGAAATAATTCTTCAGCATCTTCCATCTCTTTTGAAATAAAATTAACTTCGATTTCAAAATTATATTTCGCTTTCGCCAAATTAATCGCTTCCCAAGCCGAAATCTTCAAAATCGCTGGTCCCGAAAGTCCCCAATGCGTAATCATCATCGGTCCGCTTTCTTCAGTTTTCAGTTTCGGAATCGAGGTTTCCGCCATTTCAAAACTTGTTCCGGCGATATCTTTCAGCAAATCATCTTTAATATTAAAAGTAAATAAAGAAGGAACTAGATCAATAATTTTATGACCTAAATTTTCAATCATCTTCAACGATTTCGGAGAACTTCCGGTAGTATAAATTACAAAATCTGCTTGAAAATCTCCCAAACTTGTTTTCACAAGATATTTTTTATCAAGTTTTTCAATTTCTTTTACTGAACATTTTGTTTTTACTTCAACATTTTTCTTTTGAATTTCATTCAAAAAAGTATTGATAATCGTCTGTGAAGAATTACTTTCCGGAAAAACTCGGTTGTCATTTTCTATTTTTAATGAAACTTTTCGCTGATCGAACCAATCCATCGTGTCGCCCGTTTGAAATTTGGTGAAAACACTCAATAATTCCTTATTCCCTCGGGGATAAAACTGAACCAATTCTCTTGGATCAAAGCAGGCATGAGTCACGTTGCAACGACCGCCTCCTGAAATTTTCACTTTCTGAAGTACGTCCGAATTTTGTTCAAGAATGGTAATTTTATATTTGGTTTCGTCTAGATTGGATGCACAGAAAAAGCCTGCTGCACCGCCTCCGATAATGATAATTTGTTTCATAATGTTATTAATCTTATGCTCAAGATTATTTTTGCAAAACTACAATTTTTATAAACCATCTTATTTGAGTAATTTTGAGGAATATAATTTTTCATCTTTAAAGTGAAAATTATCAACTATTTTAAAACAAAATTTAAATGATATTCTACCATAAATTCGAAGTTCGTTGGAGCGATCTTGATGCCAACAAACATTTAGCAAATTCATCTTATGTTCAATATTGCGCTCAGACGAGAATGGCTTTCATGAAGCTTGAAAAGATGGGCGTTACGCAAATGAGCCGTTGGGGAATTGGTCCTGTGATTATGCACGAAAGATTTTCTTTTTTCAAGGAAATTTTTGCTGATCAGACGGTTATTGTAAGTCTTGAGGTTGATGCTTGTGCAGATGATTGTTCGATTTACCGTTTCGTTCACAAATTCTATACGCCGGAAGGAGAGCATTGTGCAACTTCTGAAGCAACAGGTGTTTGGATCGATACAATGTTGAGAAAAATGACAACTCCGCCGGATGATGTGGTTGAGGCAATCAATAAATATAAAACCCCGAATACTGTGGTGTTGACGAGAGAAGATTTTAAAAAATTACCTTTCCGTCCGGAAAATATAGATCCGGCAGTATTTAATTAAAATGGTTTTAAGTTTAATGTTTTGAGTTTAAAGTTCAAGCATTACTCATTACCAATTATTCATTACTTATAATTAAAAGATATGTTTGAAGATAAAGAACAGGAATTAACGCCGATTTCGAAATTGGGAGAATTTGGGTTAATTAAACATTTAACAGAGCATTTTCCTTTGGCTAATGCCTCTTCGGAGCTTGGAGTGGGAGATGATGCCGCAGTTATTAATCCTGAAAATAAAAAAGTTGTTTTAACGACGGATGTTTTGGCAGAAGGCGTTCATTTTAACTTAGGATATGTTCCGTTGAAACATTTGGGTTATAAAGCTGTTGTTGTGAATCTTAGTGATATTGCGGCAATGAATGCAACTCCGACTCAGATTTTGGTTTCTTTGGCAGTTTCTAATCGTTTTCCGGTAGAAGCACTGGAAGAAATTTATTCAGGAATTCAGGCGGCTTGCGGAAGGTATAAAGTTGACTTAATCGGCGGAGATACAACGAGTTCTAATGCTGGGTTGGTGATGAGTATTACCGCTGTCGGAATTGAAAACGAAGAAAATATTGTGAAAAGAAGTACTGCAAAACCAAACGATTTGCTTGTTGTAACCGGTGATTTGGGAGGTGCTTATATGGGACTTCAAATTTTGGAAAGAGAACATGCTGTTTTCCTTGCTGACCCAAATATGCAGCCCGAAATGGAGGGTTACGACTATATTTTGGAAAGACAATTGAAGCCGGAAGCAAGAACCGACGTGAAAGGAATTTTGGAACAATTGGATATCAAACCGACTTCTATGATTGATATTTCTGATGGTTTAGCTTCTGAAATTCTTCACCTTTCTGATCAGTCTAACGTTGGTTTCAGATTGTATGAAGAGAAAGTTCCGATGGATACTCTAACCATTGAAACAGCAGATGAATTTAACTTAAATCCAGTTGTAACCGCTTTAAGTGGTGGTGAAGATTATGAATTGTTGTTCACGATTTCTCCAAACGATTTTGATAAAATCAAAAACCATCCGGATTTCACGATTATTGGTCATGCCGTTGAAAAAGAAGAAGGAAACTTTATGGTCGCGAGAGGTTCTAATCAGTTGATTGCTTTAACGGCGCAGGGTTGGGATGCTTTTTTAGGAAATAATCAGGAATAAAAGATATTTTACTTTATATATTTGAAAACCACTGTTTTGAACAGTGGTTTTTTGTTTGATGATGATTTTAATTTTTAATGAATTTATAATTTTCTTTATTATTGATACTTAAAAGATAAATTCCTTTTGATAAATGTGAAACTGAGATATTTTCCCCCTTTGTTTTTCCTTCAGCCATTATTCGTCCTTCAGAATTAAATATTTTATAAGATGAATTTTTTTCATTTAAACCTTTAATATTGATGGAATTATACGCCGGATTTGGAAATACTTTTAAAGCATTCGATTTTTTAATATCAAAAGTTGATAAAGAACTGCTACAACCAGGTAAGTCATTCAAATTAATAGCAGGACTCGTTGTAGGTGTAGTAACTGTTAATGTTGAATGTAATGGCAACGATTGATTAAAAAAGCCTCCATTTTTTAGATAAAACTTATTGTTATTAGTCCCACCAAAAGCGTCAATCCTTTGATTAGCGGTATAGGTAGCATCTGCAGTGAATTTTGCCTGAGAAAGCGGCATCCATAACCCTTGTTTTGTTCTGATCCATTGATTACCATATTCTGCTTTTCTTCCTAAATAGCCATAATCTGGAAGGAAGTTTTCAACAAAACTATAAAAACTCTTGAGATAAGTATTGGTATAAGGTCTTTTCCAGCTGGCAATCAATTTCCAGGTTCCCACTTCGGGAGCGAAAAACCAAGCGGTATAATCTGTTTTTCCTGTTCCGTCGGGCTCACCTTTTAAAAGAAATTTGTAAGTAACACCAGCCTGCCAATTGTATTGTAAATAGCTTTGACCACCAGAGCCTTCATTTCCAAACTCTCCGGTAATTACATTTTCGCCTTTACAATTAAGCTTTATTTTATGATCGTCAGGAATATTGTTGGGATCATCTGTCGGAAAAGGGCTCCAAACCGAGAACAAAATTCTTCTTTCCGTAGCTGAATTTACCTGAATCCCAAAGTAACCTTCCGCAAAACCATTGGCCATAAAATATGAGCCTATTTTATCTTCACCCGTCGGAATCGTAACTTCATTATAATAGTATGAAGTGTCTGTGTTAGAAGGTAAAACATACGATAAATGACACGACGGACCTCTTCTTGCCCAGTAATAATAATTCGGGTCGTTACAGAAAAGATTAGTGCCATTAGAAGCGTCTCCCGAATAAATAAGATGAGAAACATCTGCAAAATATCCACCGGTTTGGGTGATGCCTTGCAAATCTACTTTTACATAACCCGCAGTTACCGAAAAATTACCAACAGGATGAATAGCATAAGTAGATCCTGTAATAGAAATATTTTGAGAAACTCCATTCACCGTTATTTTTATCGTGCTGGTTCCAGAAGGGACTTTTGCTTTTAAACTTAAATTTAAAGTTCCCGAATTACCTACTTTAAAATAAGTACTTACGACAGTGTTAGGATTGATCCAATTACCCAATCCGTTATTGGTAATCACTTCCGGAGCCCCAGGTGGAGCAGATGTTACAAATGCATTTCCTGCCAATGGAACTTCTTGATCTAATTTGTAATTCGGTTTTTTTGCTGCATTAAAATTCTTACAGCAGAAAAATGAAATTACCGTAATAAAAAGTAGTTTTGTTTTCATTATTTGAATTTTGAATCAAATATAGATTCTGTTAATGCAAATAATCTGATATATTTTTAATTTTTAAAATTTTGAATGACATTTGATTTCCAAGGTGTTTTTTTATGAATTCCATTCTTTATTTTGAAAATAATTATTTAAAATGTTAATAATATGACCTTATGGTAAATTTGATGACGATTTAATTATTTTTGAATTTGAAAATATAAAAGGCTACTAAAAATTAGGTATGGTTATCAAAAAAGGTTTTACAGAAATTTCTGAGGATGAATGTAGATTAATTGTGGATGATCGATTTTTATTGATAAATTTTCCTGTCAAAAAAGCTATAAAAATTAATTCTTACTATTATAAGATCAAGAGCAAGGAAATAGAAAAACTTTCAAACGAAATTCAAAATCTTATTGAATTTTCTAATGATGAATTACGGGCATTTGAGGAAAAGGAAGCATTTGAAAAATCCTTAATTGTAACTTATGCTTTATTGATGAAGCATGACATTATCATGATTTCAGATGTGGGATTATCTGATGAATCCATTAAAAATTTTAAAATTATAATGGAAAAAGTAATGAAAATTTTAGATAATAAATCTCTTTATTTTGTCAGAAAAAAATATGAATCTACAGAGGTTTATTTTAATTGGAGAAAAGTCTAAATAAAAAACCACTGCGTTTACAGTGGTTTTACGTATTTATAATTCTAGTCTTTCTTAATGTCGGCTTTTGCCTCTTGGTAGGTTTTGTCTACTGCTTTTGCGCCTTTTTTTGCCGTTTTCTTCGTCCATTTTGCGGCATCTTTTACACCGTTTTTGGTGGCATTGTAACCTTTTTCTGCAGTTTTTCCGGTCCATTCTGCGCCATCTTTAACGGCTGTTCCTACTTTCTTAGCATCTTTTTTAACTTCTTGCTTTACAGTCTCTTTTTGTTGTGCAGATACTCCGATTCCCAATAAAAGAATCACGGCTGCTGAAAATAATCTCTTTTTCATTTTTAAATTTTTTTGTTTTAAGGTATTTTTCAAAAATCAGACCATTAATTTTCAAAAATAAAACTAAAACAATAAGGCGTTGATTTTGATTGTTTTATAATTATTAAATGTAGGCAAAACTAAAGTGAATAGAAAAAGACTGCCTCAAAGACAGTCTTTAGTATATATAAAAATAGCAATTACGCTTTAGCAATATTCAAAATTACTTCCATTGCTTTTTGCATACTTTCTAACGCTACATATTCGTAAGGTCCGTGGAAATTAATTCCTCCTGCAAAAATATTCGGACAAGGAAGTCCCATATAAGATAACTGCGCGCCGTCTGTTCCTCCTCTGATAGCTTTGATTTTCGGCTCAATTCCAGCTTCTTTCATAGCAGCAGCAGCTAAATCTACGATGTGCATTTTTCCTTCAAACTGCTGTTTCATGTTTCTGTATTGCTCTTTAATCTCGATTTCAGCGGTTCCTTCACCGTGTTTTTGATTAAATTCAGCAATTTTTTCTTCCATGAATTTCTTTCTAGCTTCAAATTTTTCAGCATCATGATCACGGATGATGTATTGCAATTTAGCCTCAGAGATATCAGCATTAAGATCCATTAAGTGATAGAATCCGTCAAAACCTTTAGTTGTAGCCGGCGTTTCGTTTGCTGGAAGAGATTGTGCAAATTCAGAAGCCAAAAGAACAGCATTTACCATTTTTCCGTAAGCATAACCTGGGTGAACGCTCAATCCGTGGATTTTTACCACAGCTCCAGCTGCGTTGAAGTTTTCATATTCTAATTCTCCAACTTCACCGCCATCCATTGTATAAGCGAATTCTGCTCCGAATTTTGCTACATCAAACTTATGAGCACCTCTTCCGATTTCTTCGTCAGGGGTGAATCCTACAGCAATTCTTGCATGTTTAATTTCGGGATGAGCGATCAGATATTCCGCAGCCGTCACGATTTCCGCACAACCTGCTTTGTCATCAGCTCCAAGAAGCGTAGTTCCGTCTGTTGTAATCAACGTCTGACCAATATATTTCTTTAAACTTTCGAATTTTGAAGGAGATAAGGTAAAACCTGTCGACTGATTTAAAAGCAAATCATTTCCGTCATAATTTTCCCAAACCTGCGGCTTTACATTTTCACCACTAAAGTCTGGTGAAGTATCATAATGTGAAATAAATCCAATGGTCGGCTTATCATCACTTTCAAGGTTTGACGGCACATAGCCCATGATATAACCGTTTTCATCAATCGATACATTCTCCAGACCGATCGTTTTCAATTCTTCCGTGATATAATTGGCGATATCCCACTGTCTCTCTGTGGAAGGGGTTGCCTCGCTTTCGGCATCACTGGTTGAATAGATTTTTACATAACTAAGAAAACGGTTCAGTAACTTTTCTTTCCACAATTGGTTGAATTCTATTGCGCTCATTATTAGATTAAATTTCCAACAAAGTTAGCAAATTTGATGCGGAGAATAATTGATTTATCCTTGAATTAAATCATTAATCATAATTCACTGAAAATCAAAATAAAGTAAATATTAAACTGCGTAAGCCGCTTTATTCTGAAAAACAGTCATTCCTTCCATTTTGTTGGTAAACGTATTGTAAACGATCTCCACAGTAAAACATGAAATTTCATAAAGAACATATTTCAGCGTGTTTACGGTTCTTTCGTTCATCACGCGCCCGTTGGTCATTACCATATTGCATTGAGACTGCTGATCCGGCAAATTTTTGAAGTCATAGTAAGAAATATTCATAGTAATTAATTTTATTGGCAATGAAGCATATACAATTTGTTTACCAATTTGAATAAAAAATATACCACATTTTTATTTTTCCTTTATTAAAAGGTGTTAAAGGTGATGAAATTTAATATTAAATTTTTGAATCAGGTTATGATTTAATTTTTAATGAAAAAGAATTTGATAAGAAGTACTTCAAGTATTTGTTATTTAATATTTATTATTGAAATTTTAAATTGAATATAATCCTTTGAAAATCAAAATAATGTTAGATTTGTATATACCGTATTCCAAATTGTTTAGTTTTATTATATTTGAGAAAATCTAAAAGTAAAATGTTTCTTACTGAATGTCCGCGTGATGCAATGCAGGGTTGGGGAGAATTTATCCCCACTGATAAAAAAATAGATTATATCAACTCTTTGATGGATGTTGGTTTTGATGTATTAGATTGTCTGAGTTTTGTGTCTCCAAAAGCAATTCCCCAAATGGCAGACTCTGATGAGGTTGCCAAAAATATAGATAAATCCCGCTCCAATACCAAGGTTTCTGCGATTGTTGCCAATTACAGAGGTGCCGAAAAAGCATTGAAGCATCAATCGGTGGATATTATTGGTTTTCCGTTTTCTATTTCTGAAACTTTTCAGCATAGAAATACCAATAAAAATCAAGAGGAGGCTTTTGAAGAAATCATCAGAATGTTGGAATTGGTAAAAAGTGAAAATAGACAATTAAATATCTATTTTTCAATGGCTTTTGGAAATCCTTACGGCGAAATGTGGAAGTGGGAAGATGTAGATTTTTGGGCGCAACGTTTTTCAGAAATCGGAGTTAAAGATGTTTTACTGTCTGATACAACGGGAGTTGCAACGCCACAATCGATCTCTCTTTTATTTGAAAAGATACCTTCAAAATATGCTGAAATTAATTTCGGAGCACATTTTCATAACCGTTATGAAGATTCTTATTCAAAGTTAAAGGCTGCTTACGACCAAGGTTGTACAAGATTTGACAGTGCGATCAAAGGAATTGGAGGTTGTCCGATGGCAAAAGACGATTTGGTTGGGAATATGCCGACAGAACAGGTCATCAACTTTATGAGCGTAGAAAAAGCAGACCACAAACTGAATTTATTAAACTTCGAAAGTTCTTATAACAAAGCGAAGGATATTTTTCATTTTTGAGACATTGTCTCTTTTATTTTTTATAATTATGACTTCAAAAATAACTTATATAGGCGATTTAAGATGTTCAGCGGAACATTTACAATCAGGAACCATTATTGAAAGTGATGCTCCGACAGATAATCACGGGAAAGGGGAGAAATTTTCTCCCACAGATCTATGTGCGACTTCTTTAGCCGAATGTGCACTTACCACAATTGCCATTTTAGGCAAAGAAAAAAATATTAATATTGATGGAGCTTATTGTAATCTTCAAAAAATTATGAAAGGTGAGCCAAGAAGAATTGGTGAAATTGTATGCAATTTTGTGTTTTCAAATTCATATTCGGACAAAGAAAAAGCTTTTATTGAGGAAACAGCACATAATTGTCCGGTAGCGAAAAGTCTTCATCCGGATTTGGTACAGACTATGATTTTCATTTATCAGTAAAATATTTTAAAACCTTAGAATTTTCTGAGATTTTATTTTGTTTAAGAGTTTCAAAATTATTTAACTGAATTAAATATGTCCCCAATAATCTCACCTTCCGAATTAAAAAATCTTTCCATAGAAAATCTAATCATCTTAGACGCAAGAGTAGGAAAAGAAGTTCATCAAAACTATTTAAGTAAACATATTAAACGTGCAAGATTTATCGATTTAGATAAAGATCTGGCGGAAATTGGAGAAAACGCAGCTTTTGGAGGTAGACACCCGCTTCCAAGTATTGAAAAATTTGCTGAAACCCTTTCTAATCTTGGAATTTCGGAAGACGCTCATATTGTTGTTTATGATGATAAAAACGGTTCAAACGCTGCTGCAAGAGCTTGGTGGATGTTAAGGTCTTTTGGGTTAAAAAATGTTCAGGTTTTAGATGGGGGATTTCAAAATGCTGAAAATGAAGGTTTAGAATTTTCTTCAGGTCAAGAAAATTTTGAAAAAGCAAAATTAATTAAAAAAGGAAACTGGCTTCTTCCACCTTCGTCTTTGGAAACTGTTGAAAATGAATTAACAAACCGTTTTTCAACAGTAATCGATGTAAGGGATGCTTATCGATATAACGGAGAATCTGAGCCCATCGATTTGGTTGCAGGACATATTCCGGGAGCGATTAATATTCCTTTCTCTGAAAATTTAGATGAAAATGGAAATTTCCTGAAACCTGAAATTTTAAAAGAAAAATATTCAAAATTGTTAGCAGATAAACCTCAGAATTTAATCGTTCATTGCGGTTCTGGAGTGACGGCTTGTCATACAATTTTAGCGCTACATTACGCTGGTTTTGATATTCCTAATTTATATGTCGGTTCCTGGAGCGAATGGAGTAGAAGGGAAGGAAAAGAAGTTGCGAGAGAAATTTAATAGAAATATTCTTGAACCATTAAGGAGATTTAAGAAGTTAAGTTTACTTAAGTAAATATTTGATTCTTTAGATGACACAATCTTATTATTCTTAACAACTTAATTGATCTTAATGGTTAAATTAAAGTAGATTTCAAAATTTTCATAAAGATAGTACTTGAAAAACAAAATAAAAGGCTGCCAAAATTGACAGCCTGATTTATTTTAATCCGAATATTAAAGCATTCCCAGCTCAAATTTCGCTTCTTCACTCATCATATCTTTGTGCCAACTTGGCTCGAAAGTAAGCTCTAAATCTACACTTTTCACGTTTTCTACCTCTGCAACTTTGTCTTTTACTTCCTGCGGAAGTGTTTCGGCAACGGGGCAGTTCGGTGTGGTAAGTGTCATGATGATTTTAACATCCGCATCATCGGAAATCTGTACGTCGTAAACCAAGCCCAATTCGTAGATATCTACCGGAATTTCAGGGTCATACACGGTTTTTAAGACACCGATGATTTCCTCACCAATGTCAGCGATCTGATCGTCTGTAAATTTCATTTTTTAATCTAAATTGATGTACCTTTTCAACAAATTTTCCTGGCGCATGCGTCGGAAAATATTTGCCAAAGTTAAGACATCTTTTTCACAATAGTCAACTATTCTTTGCAAGTCTTTCTCTATGTAGTAGATTGATGAAACCATTGAGCCATCGATATCGTCTTTCGGAGTCGGAATTCCGAAAAGGTGAGCCAATAATTCGAGTGAAACAAAACTTTTATAATCGCCGAATTTCCAAAGTTCCATCGTGTCGATATGTGGAATTTCCCACGGTTTTTTTCCAAACATCTGAAAAGGTACCGGCGGTTGAACTCCGTTAATTAAAAATCTTCTGGCGATCCAAGGAAAGTCAAACTCCTTTCCATTATGCGCACAAAGGATAACATCACGAAGTCGCGAACTGTTAAAAATTTCGCCAAACTCCATCAATAATTTTTTTTCATCGTGATGGGCGAAACTTTTAATTTTCAGGGTTTCATTTTTTTCAAGCATTCCGATGGTGATGCAGACGATCTTTCCAAATTCAGCCATAATTCCGGCTCTTTCGGGGTAAAATTCTTCTGCAGAATAATCATCTTTTCGCTGAAATCTGGTTTTTTTGTCCCAAAGCATTTGCTCTGTTTCTGTAAGATCGTCCCAGTTTCCTGCCCCCGGAACCGTCTCAATATCAATGAATAAAATCTTTTCTAAAGGAATATTTTGTATCATGTGTTTTTATTAAAAGTTAGCCAACCTGCATTCCGTTTTTTGTTGGTAATGAAGGCGTTAAGAGCGTTACATCTTTTTTATCTTCGCCATAAACTCCCAAAACAAGACATTCGCTGAAAAAATTAGCGATTTGTTTTTTAGGAAAATTCACGATTGCCATAATTTGTTTGCCGATTAATTCTTCTTTTTCGTATAGTGAAGTAATTTGTGCGGAAGATTTTCTGATTCCTAAATCTCCAAAATCGATTTCCAGTTGATAAGACGGGTTTCTTGCCTTTTCAAAATCGTTTACTGAAATGATGGTTCCGCATCGGATGTCTATTTTTTCAAAATCAGCCCAGGAAATATCGGGTTTTATATTCATGATAATGTGATGATTAGTTGTTTTAATTCTTTTTTTCTTTACATATTTTGTTGAAACTCAAATTTATCTGTTCTAAGATAATATTTGAAAAGCTTTTGATGTATCAATTGATTTCTTCAAAATTCCTTCAAAAATAGGTTGTAACAAATGTATTAAAATAATAAAAACTTCAAAATGCTTTTATGAGCTTGAAATTTTTCTCATTTAAAATCAATTAGTTATAAAAAATTAGTTAAAAATTTTTAAAAATTGATGCAAGATTCTGCAAAAAGTGGATTTATATCAATGAGTACTCACAATAACTAAATGTATAATGAATTGAATTTGAACTAATGAAAAAATTAACAGTACTTAAAGCTTTTATAGTTGCTTTTATCGCCGTTTTAGGATTGTCGTTAACTTCTTGTAATAATGATACCTACGAACCAATTCCTGTAAAAAAAGGAGATGAAAACGGAACTTACAGAACAAAACTGATTACAACACAAGGCAATAGTAGAACAGAAAAAATAATGGATTTTACCGTGAAAGATTCTGTGATTACTTACAAAGAGTTTCCAATTAAAGAAATTGTAAAATCGGTGGTGAAAGATGCCGCAAAAACGGATGCCGCGATGACAGCCATGGGAAAAATTGAATATAAACTGAATTTTACCCCCAAATTAATGCCTGAGCAAAATGTGATTGAATTTACATTTGCCCCAAAGACACTAGCGCTGCAGATCCCGGTAGACGGACAAACAAAAAATGCTGTGGTAACTTTCGCAGCAGTAGACAAGGGATACTTTGTAGGACAAGACTGGTCTTTAAGATTTGGTTTTGTAGCAGATAAAATTACGGTAGACGGTACGGATTTGACTCCTTATGAAAAAATAAAATATGATTTTCCATACAGTTTAAAGTATTAATTAATGTTTATAGCCCCAAATAGGTTGTGCTTTGCAAAAAGGCAACCTATTTTTGTATTTTAATTAAATAAAAATCGTTAAGTAAATAGTTTCCTGAAAGTTATACATGGAGATCAGTAAAGAACAAATTTTGGTAAACCGTCTTTTGAAAAAGGACGAAACTGCTTGGAAAGAGCTTTTTGGAGCCTATTCAGGTAACCTTACCTATGTTTGTTCGCGGTATATTATCGATCGGGAAGATGTGCATGATGTGCTTCAGAATAGCTTTATCAAAATGTTCAAATCAATCGACTCTTTTGAATATCGTGGCGAAGGATCTTTGAAAGCTTGGAGTACAAGAATTGTGGTGAATGAATCTTTGAAACACATCAAACAAAATACAGACAGCCGAAATTTTGCAGATGTAGAGGAAATTCCGGATTTGGCGAATGAAGAAGAACCTAATCTTGAAGAAATCCCAAAATCTGTAATTATGGATATGATTCGGGGGCTTCCGGACGGCTATCGAACGGTTTTTAATCTTTTTGTGTTTGAAAGAAAAAGTCATAAAGAAATTGCAGAGACTTTAGGAATTGCTGAAAATTCTTCAGCCTCACAATTTCACAGAGCAAAGGCAATGCTCGTTCAGAAAGTAAAAGAATATAAAATGTCAAAAAAAGCGCAATATGGATGATCAATGGTTAAATAATCTGCGCAATAAGATGGAAGATCACTCAGAGGATGTTCCGGACGGATTGTGGGATGACATCAGCGATGAATTATTCCGTGGAGATGATGAAAATAAAAGTGCGGGATTGGTTTTGGGAAATGAAACGAAGGCGCAGGAACAAGTAATCCCAATCAATTTTAAGACGAAAATTTACCGTGCTGTGGGAGTTGCGGCGGCGATTGCTGTATTCTTTTTTGTGGCTAAAGAATTATTAAATACCAATCATTCAGAACAAAACAAACCTTCCCATCAAAATACATATTCTAATCATAAAGTAAAATCTGGCGATCAAGTTTCTGAAAATCAATCAACTTCAGGAGTGAATGAAAATACGAATTCTGAAAGTTTATTTGATGTAAATATTCAATTGAATAATAATAAATTAACTCAAAATACAATAAAAAATAGTTTAGGTCAAAAAAATAGAGAAGAAAACAACGACAAGATATTTTTTAAAGGTCAAAACGAGTTTAAAACGACAGATTTATTCAATCAAAATCAAATTATTGCTCAGAAAAATGAAGAGGTGACTTCTGAAAACAAAAAATCTTCTGAAGAAAAAGAGGAAATTCAGGAACTTATTGCGGATAATCAAATACTTTCAAGTACTTCAACGATTGCTGAAAAGAAACTTAAAAAACAGCCTTCTAAAAAATGGATGCTGAGTATGTTAACCGGGAATGCCTCTTCTGGTGCCGCAGAACAGTTTCCGGGATATGCAACGGCTATGGGAAAACCGATGAGCGTGAGTGAAGTTTATCAGAGTTCGGAAGGGAATCCTTTTGTGGAAGTGCTTTTAGCGAATCAAAATAAAGAAATTGAAGCAAGAGTGAGACATAAAACTCCGGTGAGTTTCGGTTTGTCGATGTATTACAATTTAGGAAAAAGATGGGGCATCGGAATGGGGGTTAATTACACGAAATTATCTTCTGAAATTCATTCGGGAAGTGATGATAATTTCATTAAAACAGATCAATCGGTTCATTATATAGGGGTGCCGGTTCAGGTGAATTATAATGTGGTGAAAAAAGGGCGTCTTACAGGATATGTGACCGCGGGTGCTTTGGCGGAAAAAGCAGTTTCAGGAAAGCAAAAAACGCAATATGTGGTAAATAACGAGGTGAAAGAAGAGTTTACAGAAAAAGTTGATGTAAAACCATTGCAGTTTTCTGTGAACAGTGCGGTTGGCGTTCAATTTAAGATCATTAATAATATTGGAGTTTATGCGGAACCGGGAGTTGCATATCATTTCAAAGATGACAGTCAGCTGAATACGATTTATAAAGAAAAACCATTCAATTTTAACGTAAAATTCGGGATCAGGGTGCAGATTGATTAAAGCTTAAAACATTAATTAGAGATCAACATTTTAGAAGGTTATAGAACAGTCTTCAGGATAAATACGTCCTAATTTTTAAATAAAAACTTACAAAACAACCAATAAATAATTATTTTATATGAAAACAAAACTAATTTTTTTAGTGTGCTATTTATTTTTAAACCTTTTAAAAATTGATGCACAATGCAATCCCACCATTACGAGCCCCAGATTGGGAACGATGTTTCAAGACAAGATCGTTTTTTGTACTTCAGAAACTGAAACGCTTTCTACTACACAAACTTATGACAGTTATCAGTGGTACAAACAGGAGTGGGACTGGCAAACTCCCAATACAAATCCTTGGGTTGCTATTCCAAATGCTACGTCACAGACTTTAACGATCAATGGTACAGATGATATGCTGTATTATTTTAAAGTTGCCGTTACGCAGGCAGATTGTTCTGCAGAAAGTACTCCGATTTTGGCAGATGGTTACGCGTATGGTTTACCTTTTATGATGGCTGATTTTACACCCGGAACTTTTGAGGAGATCGGTCCTGGCGAATACAATGTTTGTGAAGGAGCAACGGTAAAGCTTGACGATGGTTTCCCTTTGGTTTATGGTGAGCATACTTGGTTTAAATGTCTTCCGAGCAGCAATCCGCCTTCATCAACCGATCCTTGTATTATTCCGGGAGCGGCAGATGATACTTTTATTGCGAGTGAGTCGGGAACGTATGGCTTCTATGCCTGCACAGAATATTGCCCGGATATGTGCGAAATGTTAAGTATTAATGCATTTTTAACCCTGAATTTCGGACAGTGGAGTAGTTGTACATTGGCAACAGGCGAAACGAAACCGAAGGATAATAGTTTAAGTATTTATCCAAATCCGACCACACAGTTTTTATATATCGGAAAAGAAGCTGATAAAAAATATGCAGAAGTTTCTATTATTGATATGACAGGAAAGTTGGTTCTTCAGAAGAAAGATCATCAATATAAAGAAGCCATTGATGTGAGTGGATTAACAACCGGAACGTATCTTATTGTTTCTAAAAGTGTTGACGGGAAAGTTTATAAAAATAAATTGATTAAAAAATAATAGCATTATAAATGTTATTTGATATGGAGTGCCGGTGCAGAATGTTTTTCTGTGCCGGTTTCTTTTAATAAAAAACAGCCCGTAAAGTGAATTACGGACTGCAAGAAAATTTATTGAAAAGTTGATTATTTAATGATGATTTTTTTGGAAAGTGTCTCTCCGTTTGAATTGATTTTCAGTAAATAAACTCCGCTTTGTACGCCATTTACCTGAACTTTATTCACTCCTGAATTCAATTTTTGAGAAGGAATTAAAAGTTTTCCGGAAAGATCATACAATTCGTATTTAGAATCTCCTTTAGCTTTTGTTTCTATCGTGAAATACCCTTGAGAAACAGGATTTGGATATACTCTGAAATCATTTTCTGAGGCTTTCACAGTTTCGCTGGTTGCCAGATTTCCGTTTCCGAAACCTACCGCATACCATGCTTTTGCATTTTGAATAGCTTCATTACTATTGGCTCCGTAAAGATCATTAATAGCCGTTTTAGTAGCATTATAAGCATCCATATACGTCATGTTGGGTGTGAAATAGTTCATTAATGCTCTGTAAATAATCTTCTCTGCTTTTTGTATTCCGATTCCACTTACAGAATATGCATTTCCAATATCGTTAGTTCCCGATCCTCCTTGTGATAGTAAGTAAAACCAATAATTTCCTACACCACTATTGGTGTGTACACCTCCTTGATCGTTTGATTCTGATGGATTACTGGTAGATGCCCAATAAGTTCCCATATAAGTGTCTGGTTGAGGTTGGAAAGCCGAATTTGGATTTGCCATATTTCTAAAATAGTTTGGAGCGTTGGATGGGGGAGTTACAAATACTCCTTCACCCAATGTCCAATTTGGGTTTAATCCTGTATAGAATTCTATTGAAGTACCCATCATATCAGCGATGGATTCGTTTAATGCGCCAGATTCTCCTTCGTAATTTAAACCTCCATGGGAGTTTCTGCCAATAACTAAATGAGAAAATTCATGACCTGCGACATCAAGCATTACGATAGGGTTAAGTATCTGTGTGTTATTATATTTCCCGTTTCCATAAACCATTGCCACAAGACCATCTTCATCTATTGCCATGGCATTGGTTCCATCATAGCCAGAATCTCCGCTTAGAGCATTCATATTTACATTATAATAATTTCGGATAACAGAGCCATTATTATCATAGCTGTTACGATTGTGTCTTGATAAATAGTAATCATACGTTTTTGATATCCCCCAATGTGCTTCTACTGATGGCTTAGTGGCATTAGAGGTATAATTTGCGCTGCTATTTGTATATTCTGTGTATCCTTCTAAGGTTCCGTCTGCATTCGTATTAGCACTGCTGATATTGGTACCGTTGAAAGTCTGTATTTTTCTTGCATTATCTCTTAAACGATAGCCTCCATTATAAGAGTCTACGGTTATTTGCTGGTTTCCTCTATTAAGAGTAGCACTGGTAGAAGGCGTATCTGATTTATAAATTTTAGAAAGTTTTTTAACTATTTTTCTGGAAGAATTATCAACATAATAAGTTGCAGCTTTCATCGGGCTCATAGCGGTTACTCCAATTTTCGAAGTATAGTATGTTTTTACTTCATCTCCCTTTCTTACTTTAGCCACTACAGTTTCCAAAGTAGAAAATTTAATCTGAGTATTTTTTGGAAAATCTTTTGAAATAGCGTTTTGTGCTTCTCTTTCTGACAATTGTGTAGGCGTAAGATTAATGGTATTCGTAAATTCACCATTTACAGAAGTGAGATAGCCATTTTTCTCATGCAGAAGTACAAGTTCGTCCTGTACTTTGGTATTTTTATAAAAATGTTGATAAACAGAATGCTTTATTCCCAGTTCATCAGTATTTTCATTGACTAATTTTAAAGAATGATCATTGTCTGCCCCAAACCATTCGTTAAAATGAGTAACAAGATAGTTAGGAGTAACATTTCTACCGTTAAAATCGAAGTGGAACGTTCCCAGAGAAGAATCTGTTGAGAATTTTGGTAGATTTTTGGTTGAAGATGTCTGTTCGTTAGGAGTTCTTTCTTGTGCTTTAATAAGAGCAGGCTGAAAGTAAAAACTAACAGCAGCCGTAAGCAGAATGCTTAGAGTAATTTTTTTTGTCATAATTTGTGTTGAATTAATCTTAATCAATTATCCGCATGATTATCATGCTAAATGATTTTCAGATTATTATCAAAAACGATGCCGAATTATTATGTTAAATAGTTGTTTTCCATTTTCTTAAGATGATATTTTTTTATTTTAATATTTATTAAATCTGGTTTTATTAATTAAAACTTCTTATTAAATGAAAAAAAATAACAAGCAAACGATTTTCTGTTGAAAAGAAATATAATTTAAATTATTTAAAAAAATCCTGAAACATAACGTTTCAGGATCTCATTTCTACTTTAAACATTTAGATTAGTTCTCTCTAATTCGATTTTTTCTTTTTAGATTTTCGCTCTTCTTTTGTTACTTCTTGTGGTTTTGTGGCATCCTGATTAGGATCTGTAGTGGTTACAGTGGTTTGATTTTGCACCGAAGGATCCAGAGTCTGCGTATTTTGTTGCGTTGAAACAACGTTAGGATCTGTTGTCTGCAACTGTTGATTCTGAGTTTGATTTTGAGTGGTCTGGTTAGTAGTTTCTGCAGGACTTTGTGTTGTTGTCTGCGCCGATACCGCGATTACTCCGACTAATGAGAACGCTGCTGTGAAAATTAACTTTTTCATGATAATATTTTAAATGGTTGTTTAAGTAAAACGCCGCCACTTTATCGAATAGTATATGTAAATGTCTAATTTAACGTACTTTATAATCTTTTAAGACGATTTTGGAATTGTAAATTATTTTGCCAAATTCTTCATAATTTTCTCTACAAATTCATAAGCTGCTGGACAAATCACGGTATTTTTTACCATCAAATTATTAATCTGATAGATTTTTTTTCGATCTGTATGAGGATATTCTCTACATGCTTTCGGGCGAACCTCGTAAATCGAACATGTATTATCTGTATTCAAAAAGTAGCAGGGAAGATTTTGCAACACTTTGTCGTTATCTTCATCTACACGAAGAAATTTCGCTTCAAAATCAGAGGCTTTCATGCGAAGATGTTTAGAAATACGCTCAATATCCTTTTCGGTGTATAAAGGTCCTGTCGTTTTACAGCAATTCGCGCATTGAAGGCAATCAATTTCCTCAAAAACTTCATCATGTGTTTCCTGAACAATATAATCGAGATTTTTGGGCGGTTTTTTCTTCAATCCGTCCAGAAATTTTTTATGCTCTTTTTGCTTTTGTAAAGCCTGTTTTTTGTATGATTCTAAGTTCATTATACTTCCTCCACTATATTTGGCATATCAACAGCCATATAATCATTTATTTTATCTAAATCCAGCAGCGTAAACTCCTTATTCTTTGCAGGATAATACATCGGAACAAATTTCACCCCGTAAACAATTTCCTTTGAAACATAAGATGCTCTCTGCACTACGGTATTTGAAAATACTTCATCAAAAGCGCGCACATGCACAATAATTTCGATGGGTGTATTGTAAAAATCATCTTTTGTAAAACCAAAAAACGGCGAATTTTCATCAATCTTATGAACAACTGTCCAGTTTAAAGCTAATGTATTAATATGGCTCAA
Source organism: Chryseobacterium sp. GM_Chr_2 (assembly GCF_026540445.1). Lineage (NCBI taxonomy): Bacteria > Pseudomonadati > Bacteroidota > Flavobacteriia > Flavobacteriales > Weeksellaceae > Chryseobacterium > Chryseobacterium sp. GM_Chr_2. Next base: position 94,141 of record NZ_JALNUD010000004.1, on the reverse strand, counting down.
GTGAGTTTTTAGAGTATAAAAATTCGTCTTCGTCTCACCATTTTCACTTACTTCAATCGCTGTTGAAACTACAACATCGGCATTGGTTAATGCATTATTTTTAAAAGGAGCCAGCCTAAACATCAATCCTGTAACATCCTGAAAAGGAGCAATTACAGCGATGTCTGAAAATTTAAGATACGCTCGCGGTCGGGAAAATCTCCCATAAAACAAACCTGTTGCAAGGCAAAGGTAAGCAATCCTAAAAAAGCTTCAAAAGTCGCTACCAAACTTGCCATAAAGCCTACCGGAGCGATTCTTCCGTATCCAACTGTGGTAAAAGTCTGCGAACTAAAGAAAAATACATCAATAAATTCGTTCAGAGGATCACTTTTATCAATTCCTGTAAGATGTTCTACACCAATTACATAATAAATTAAAGCAAAAAATAAATTCACCAAAATATAAGCCGTAACTAAATAAGAAAGAAACTGAAAAGTAGAAAGATTCAGCATTGTATGATACCAACTGAATCTATTAAAAATATTCACCCCTTTTCTTTCAACGTTCGGAAGACCATCTTTTTTAATGAATCTTCCGGAAGCATTCGTTCCAAAGCCACTGTTTTCAGAATTTTTCTGTCGAATTCTTTTTCTTAAACCTCTTGCCATTTTTTATCTCATTTGTTTGTTTTCGTATGAAATGTTGAGAATATTCAAAACGTATGAATATTCTTTTTTATGTTCAAAAAAACATACAAAGATAAAATATTGTTTTCATGAAATTTATCAACTTCGCTATTGAATTTTTAAATTGATTTTAAGCTAAATTTGAAATATGAAAAAGCTGGAAACACGAGAAGATATTGAAACCCTTGTCAACGCCTTTTACGACAAAGTAATTAAAGATGAGACTATTGGGTTTTTCTTTAATGATATTGCCAAAGTTGACTGGAGCCAACATTTGCCTAAAATGTATTCTTTTTGGGAATCTATTCTTTTCGGACAGATGACGTATAAAGGAAATCCGATGGGCGTTCATTTCCCGATCAATGAAATACAGGCAATGGAGCAGAAACATTTTGACAAATGGCTTGAAATGTGGACTTCAACTGTTGAAGAAAATTTCGTGGGCGAAAATGCAGATTTAGCCATTTATAAAGCCGAAAACATTGCTAAACTGATGGCTTTTAAAATGGATTTGGCAAGAAGACTTTAATGGTTTAAAGTTCTGAATTTAATGTTTAAAGTTTTAACTACGGAACGATAACTGTGAAAATATAAGCGGCAAGATTCACCAATAAAACAGTTCCGTAAAGTACATTTGTTTTTCCACGGCTTAAAGAAAGCATCACGATAAACACCGAAAGCGAAAGCAGAATAATATCTTTCTTATCCAAACCTAGCACCAACGGAATATCATACATGATACAAACCACGGAAACGGCAGGAATCGTCAACCCAATACTCGCTAAGGCTGATCCTAAGGCTAAATTTAAACTCGATTGAATCTGATTGCTTCTCGCCGCGCGAATTGCTGCAACCCCTTCAGGAAGTAATACCACCGCCGCAATAATGACGCCAACCAAAGATTTGGGTGCTCCAAAACTCTGAACCATATTTTCGATAGTTGTTGAAAGTCCTTTCGCCATCATCACCACAATTGCCAAACAAACGATCAGAAAACCAAAACTTACAAAAGTTTTCGTCATATTCGGAATATAACTTTCCTCTGGATGCTCATCCGGAACGATGAAATAATTTCTATGTCGAATGGTTTGAACCATTAAAAATACACCGTAAATCACCAAACAGGCAATCGAAACAAAGATCAACTGCGCCTGATTATAGAAAGGCCCATTTACACTTGAAGTAAAATTGGGAAGAACCAACGTTAGTATCAGGATAGAAACAATACTCACCAAATAAGTTGTAGCCGAAGTTCGTGCAAAAAACTGCTCATAATATTTCACTCCGCCTACCAAAATACAGATTCCTAAAATTCCGTTGAGAATAAGCATTACTGCTGCAAAAACAGTATCTCTGGCCAGCGTGATTGCCTGATCTCCGCCGGCGACCATCAGCGAGATAATTAAAGCGACCTCAATGATCGTGATACATAATGCTAAAATGATTGTTCCGAACGGTTCGCCTACTTTATGGGCAACTACTTCCGCGTGATGAACTGCTGAAAGTACGCTTCCTGTAAGTAAAAGCCCTGCGATTACATCAGACACTACGCCATTTCCCATAAATCCGGAGAAGTAATAAATTACCGCCAGAACGGGGAAAATGTACGTGTAATGTAGGAATTCTTTTAATTTCATAAAGCGTCTCTAAAATACAAAAAATCTATGAGATTTACAATTTTAAAAGAAAATATTAATAATATTTTAATGACACCAAAGATGAAAATCCTGAAAATCCGTCAACATATGAAACAAAAGTCCGATGCCAATAATTCTGATATTTCCTTTAAAAAAGAGCAGCAAAAAATACACCGCAATGGCATAATAAGAATGTAAAAAATGAAAACCTATGCTTCCTCGATTCGGATCAAAAATAGGATTAGCAAATAAATGATCGAGATCTACCAACATCGTTGCCAAAAGAATAAAATACGTTTTTTTCCAATTTTCACGGTAAAAAATCAATGCGATAAATAGAGGAAACCCTAAATGTAGAAAATAGTGCGTTACGGTTTTCCAGAAGAAACAATCCATTATATTCTACCTTTTAAATAATCCTGACGCACTTCTTCATCCAGCTTTTCAATCGCATATCGCAAACATGTTCTTGGCATTTCTTTGTAATATTGATTTAAATAATTGATGAGTTCTTCCTCGTTTTTCTGTCCCATTTCTCTCAACAGCCAGCCGTTTGCCTTGTGCATCAAATCGTGAGAATGTTTTAAATTTTTCGTCACAAATTCTTTAGTTAAATAGAATGAATTTTTCTTTACGTAATGCATCGTTCCGACACGGCAATTCTTTTATGCCACATTTCTTCGGAATCTGATAAGTTTTTAAGCAAATCTTCTCTTTGATTTTCAAAAGCATATCTTCCCAAGATTTTGTAACAGCTGGAGTCTACTAAATCCCAATTATTTACATAATGCAAATGGTTTAAATAAAATTCTACAATTTCATCTTTTACAGCTTTGTCTTTCGTTTTTTCAAACTTATAAATTAAAATAAATAAAGCTGTTAAACGATGTTCGTGATATTTTGAAGAAAGCAATTCGCTTAATTCTTCTAATGAAATTTTAACATAATATTCTTTCGCCGCAGATCGTTGATCCGGAACTTTTACGCCAAGAAACAGATCGCCTTCACCATATTCTCCTTTTCCTGTTTTAAAAAATTTAGGAAAAAATGCGGCTTTCTCAGGAATGGATAAAACAGCTAATGCTTCGTGAATTTCTTTAATTATGCTCATCTAAATGCTTTTAAAACTAAGAAAAAATAGAGCAAACATTTCGCTCACTCTATTTATTTTATCATTAAACTTGTTTAAACTTTCTTACCACAAAAGAAGCAAAAGATTTTTACACTTTAGTTATTTTAAGTTAAATAATTAAATGTAAAAAGAGCACATAAGTTAAAAAATCAAAGATTTTTTCTTTTTGCAGATTTTTGAACTCCTTTAAATAAATCCAAAGTCTTTTGTCTCTTTTGCGGTTAAATTTAAAACTATTTTAAATAGACCTATTAATTAACTCAATTTAATGTCCTTCTTCAGCAACAATATTTTCCAGCTCCTGTTCTTCTTTTGCAATCTTATTAGGATTCGCTACTTTCGCAATCGTAAGTCCTTGAACAATAATTGAGAATACAACCACACAATAAGTGATACTTAAAATAATTTCGCTGTATTCACTTTTAGGAATCGACATCGCCAAGGCAATGGAAACACCGCCACGAATACCTCCCCAAACCAAAACTTTTACAGTTTGCGGACTGAAAGTAGTTCTCATAAATTTCGTTGGTCCCCAAATGGAAATTACTCTCGCCAATAAAACGATAACGATCGCTGCCAATCCCGGAACTACAAAATGCTTTAGATCTTTAATCATTAATAATTCAAAACCAATGAATAAGAATAAAACAGCATTTAGGATTTCATCGATCAATTCCCAGAATTTAATTAAATAATCCTGAGTGATAGATTTCATTTTAAATTTAACATTAAAATTACCCATGAATAATCCCGCTGCCACCATCGTTAGTGGTCCTGAAATATGCATTTGTCTGGCAATCAGGTAACCGCCCATTACCACAGAAAGTGTTACTAAAACTGAAATAATATAGTCGTCTACCTCACGCATCAATCTCGATGTAATCCAACCCAGAACGACTCCAAGGAATAATCCTCCACCGGCTTCTTTCAATAATAAAAGCCCGATATTTTCTATTCCAAGGTCGATCTCTTTTCCGATTGCCAATTGTAAAACAACCGAGAAAACTACAACCGCCATACCGTCGTTAAACAAAGATTCTCCAGCCACTTTTGTTTCTAATGATTTTGAAACATTAGCCTGCTTTAGTATACTTAAAACCGCAACAGGATCGGTTGGCGAAATTAAAGCTCCGAAAAGAAGACAGTAAATAAAGGGTAATTTAATCCCAAATAACGGCAGCAGGTAAAACATTCCGAAGCCGACCACAAAAGTGGAAATAACAACTCCTAACGTAGAAAAAATAACCACAGGCCTGAGCTGTTCTTTGAGATCATCAATGTTAATATGGATTCCTCCCGCAAAGAGAAGAAAATTAAGCATGGCGCCCATCAGAACTTCTGTAAAATCGATGCTGCTCATCAAATTATGAAGATGCCCGAAAGTTCTTGGCAAAAAAGTTTCTCCGAAAGACACCAAAATGATAGAAACTACAATGGCAATCACCATAATCCCGATGGTGCTCGGAAGCTTAAGAAATCTGTAATTGAGATAGGCGAATATGGATGCTAAAACGATTAAGGCTGAAAATGAATAATATAATTCCACTAAAGTGTTTTTTAATTTATGGTTAAAAATCCAAATAAAGGACTTTGATATATACTTTGTTACCGTCTTTTTCCCAGACGTCCATCATCCCATCTTTCTGCGGTTTAGATTCTCTTGTAAAATCTTCTCCAATTTGTAAGATATTAAGTAAAATATACTCATCGCCTACAGAGTTTACCAAATAAGCAGTTTTATCACTTTTTCCGTCACCAGATTTTTTAATGGCATCCGTCAGCAATCGAAACTGGCTCACATGATGAGCAAAATTACTTGCATCCTGCTTCGAATCATAGGCACGAAGCAAAATGAGTAAAACATCGAGATTGGTAGGATCTTTTTGATACAAAGCAGTTCCCAGTTTCACACATTCATCAGCATTTTTTTCTTTGAAAGCTTCGGCCAGTTTTTTGAAATCATCATCCAAGGTTGAAACTTTATTTTCCTGAAAGTTTCTTCCGTAATACAGATATTGGGCTTCAAGACTATCCAAAGATTTCGGATACGCTTTATATTTGAAAATCAGCTTATCATAATTATAAGGAGACTGCTTGTTGGTAAGATTTTTCTCTATACTTTTAAAATCCGGCTTCAGTTTCTGAGCAAAACTCAAAACCGAAATAAAAAGCAGCAAAAAGAAAAGGTATTTTTTCATTACTCTTTGTTGTTATCTTCCTCATCGTTGTCGAAATATTCGAAAAGGAAATCGTTGTAAGGAAATCTTGAAATATGTATTTTCATTACCTCATCGTAGATCATTTTCTTCATTTCCGGGAAGTTTTCTTTCGTAAGAGCAGAAATAAATACAGTTGGGTACTTAGATTTTGCCATCCATGTATTTTTCCATTCTTCAAGAGAAATATTTTTCTTGGTAGAAGGCGTAAGATCGTCTTCATCCTTTTTCTCATAACTAAAATCATCAATTTTGTTGAAAACCATGATCATCGGTTTTTGATGCGCATTGATTTCCATTAAAATCTGATTCACAGAATCTATATGATCTTCAAAACTCTCATGAGAAATATCTACCACGTGAATCAACAAATCCGCCTCACGAACCTCATCCAAAGTAGATTTAAATGATTCTACCAATTGCGTCGGCAATTTTCTGATAAACCCTACCGTATCCGTCAGCAAAAACGGAAGATTTCCGATCACTACTTTTCTTACGGTTGTATCAAGCGTTGCGAAAAGCTTATTTTCAGCAAAAACTTCCGATTTCGAAAGAGAGTTCATCAACGTAGATTTTCCCACATTGGTATATCCCACCAAAGCTGCACGCACCACTTTTCCACGATTGTTTCGCTGGGTCGCCATTTGCTTATCGATGGTTTTCAGTTTTTCTTTCAATAAAGTAATTCGGTCACGAATGATACGTCTATCCGTTTCAATTTCCGTTTCTCCGGGACCTCTCATCCCGATTCCCCCTTTCTGACGCTCCAAGTGAGTCCACATTCTCGTCAGTCGAGGCAAAAGATATTGATATTGAGCCAATTCTACCTGTGTTCTTGCATAAGAAGTCGTTGCTCTTTGGGCAAAAATATCAAGGATAAGGTTGGTTCTGTCGAGAATCTTCACTTCCATTTCTCGCTCCAGATTTTTAAGCTGGGAAGGAGATAATTCATCATCGAAGATTACCGTTCCGATTGCATGCTCCTTTACATATTCTTTTATTTCCTGAGCTTTTCCGCTCCCGATAAACGTCTTGGAATCTGGCTGAGTTAATTTTTGAGTAAAACGTCTGTCTACCGTAGCTCCTGCCGTGAAGGCCAAAAACTCCAGTTCATCCATATATTCGGTAAGCTTGTCTTCGTCCTGATGCTGGGTAACAACACCTACCAAGACTGCTTTCTCGTAATTATGTTCTTTCTTTTCTAGCATTAAATTCTATCTATGTTTGTGATTTTTACAAGTTAACATTTTAGAAAGAAAAATCAAAATCAAATTTTATGAAACAAAATATTTTAATGTTAATTTAAGTTCATCATAGTTTCTATTTATAGAAAATTAATAACTTTATACAGTGAATTTCAAAGTTTTAAGTCTTAAATTTTAAAATTTGCTTAAAATACACACCATGATTGCTAATATAAAATGTATGATTATCGATGATAATGAGCTCGACAGGCTTGTGCTTCATCATCACATCAAACAATATAAAAATATTGAGGTCGTGGCGTCTTTTGATTCTGCGGAAAAAGCAATTCCTTTTCTTGACTTTCCTGTTGATCTTTTATTCATCGAAGCCAATCTTCCTCAGATGAGCGGCGTAGAATACAGGAAGTTAGCCCATAAAATTCCGGCTTGTATTTTTGTGAGTTCTCATCCCGAATTTGCGATTCAGGCTTTTGAATTAGATACATTAGATTTCATTAAAAAACCATTTAAGCCTGAACGTTTTCATTATTCGATGCAAAAACTCTCAGATTTTTTTGAAATGAAAGAAAAATGTGAGTCGTTTGATGCTCTTTTTGGTGAAAACAGCATCAAAATAAAAGAAGGCGGCAATATTCATCAGATTAAAATCTCCAATATTCTTTATCTTGAAGCTCTGAAAGATTATACCCGAATCATCACTTCCGAAAAAAGGCACTGCATTTTAGATTCTATTGGAAATCTTCTGCATAAAACTTCCTTTGGATCTTTTGTGAGAATTCATAAAAGCTATGCAGTTCCGCGACATCTTATCCGAAGTAAAAATACACATGAAGTGGAACTTGTTCATCAAATAAAGCTTCCCATTGGGCGAACGTTTAAAGAAAATTTAGATTTTTTTAATCCTAATCCTAACATATAATTTAATCTTAAACAAAGGATTTTCAATTCATATTTCATAATAACTCTACTTTTTGTCGTTAGTCGATTTTTTTTGTCGTTTATCTATTTTAAAAATTTCAGATTGGCATTTGTGGTAATTTAGTCTTCCCAAAAAGAAGAGAATTCAGTTGGGAATTCACCAATTAATAACCGCAAAATTACTTGACATGAAAAGAAGATCTATTCCATGTTTCTTCCTTATTGTGCTCGGTTTTGTCCCCGGTGTATTGCATGCCCAAAGTGCTGTAATGACCTCCGGAGGCAATGCCACGGGAAGCAATGGTTCGGTTTCTTACAGCGTAGGCCAGGTCGCCTATCTTGTGAAGGGAAGCAACCAGATTCTGGAAGGAATACAGCAACCTTATGAAATTACCGTGGTTCTGGCAACAGGAGAAATCACTGACAATCAAAAGGATATTTTACTGTATCCTAATCCGTTTAAAGATTTTTTATATCTGGATTTTACCAGCAACGATTACCGAAATTCTGAATATCAGCTCTTTGATTCTCAAGGTAAATTAGTAAAATCGGGCAAGATCACCGAATCTAAATCAGAATTCAACTTCTCGGATCTGCCTTCAGCGATGTATATCATTCGCATTAATCAGAAAGGAGAAAACATCAAAACATTCAAAATCATTAAAAAATAATCACCATGAAAAAAATATTACTATCGATGGGAATTCTGCTAGGCACATTTTCAGCCTTTGCACAGGTTCCTGAAAAAATGAGCTATCAGGCTATTGTTCGAAATGCGGGCGGACAAGTTTTGGCTAATCAAAGTGTAGGAGTACGGGTAAGTATTCTTCAGGGATCTCCGGCTGGAACGTCTGTGTATTCTGAAAGATTAACAGGAAGTACAAATGTCAACGGGTTGATTACTTTAGAACTAGGAGCCGGAACCGTACTTTCAGGAACATTCAATACCATCAACTGGGCCTCAGGAAACTATTATTTAAAAACTGAAACAGATCCTTCGGGAGGAACGAATTATACGATTACAGGAACAAGCCAGCTTTTAAGCGTTCCCTTTGCCATGTATGCCAAATCTGCTGGCGGAACAGGAGGAAACTTTACTATTCCTTATACTAATACCGTAAATAATGCTGGAAATTTATTTTCTTTAACAAATGACGGCGACGGAACTTCAGTCGAAGGTGTAAATAATACAACTACATCAAGCATCGCTTCAGTAAGAGGTATTGTAAACAGCACAGCTCCGGGAGGATTTTCTTCGGGTGTAAGAGGGGTCAACAATGGAACCGGAGGTTTAGGTGTCGGTGTCTGGGGAAGCCAAAATGGAAGTGGATGGGGCATTTATGGAGTTACTCCTGCAGGCCTTGGTGTCTACGGAAATGCATCAGCTGCCGGATATGGAGTCTATGCAAATAGTAATACCGGAACAGGTCTAAACGCAACCAGTACCAATGGTATTGCGGCAAATATTGCCATATTTAATAATGCTAACAATAATAATGTTCTCAATGCCAACACCGTAGGAAACGGAACAGTAATAAATGTTTCCACAACAGGAAACGGAGCTGGGGTTTTTAGTTCTACAGCAGGAGGATTTGGGGTGCAAGGGGTAACAAGCTCACAATCTTCTGCCGGAATAGTTGGCGACAATAACGGAGCTGGTGAAGCAATAGTCGGAAGAAATACAAGTGACATTGCCGGAGCTGTTGTCGGTAGAAACGATGGCGGCGGTTACGGAGTAAGAGGTTTTGTTGCAACAAATACAACGGGAACTTCTGTGGGTGTTTTAGGGCAAGTTGGTATTAACAATAGTAAAGGTAGAGCCGGACGCTTTGAAAACTTCAATGCATCAAATGATAGAAATACTTTCGAAGTAGAATCTAATGGAAACGGAAATATTCCGGATAATACACTAGGAAACGTTTCATCTTTCCTTTCAAATAATACAAACAGCGTGAGTGCAGCCGTAAGAGGTGAAGTAAAAACCATTTTTGGAAACTTCGGAGCGGCGGGCATTTTTGGCGTTTCTTCCGGAACAGGTGGTTTTGGAGGGTTGTTTTATTCATCAAATACTTCCGGAAACGGACGCGCTTTGGTAGCTTTAACAGACGGTAATGGTGATGCAATAACAGCCAATGCCGGAAAAGATGGTGACGCTGTTGAAGCCAATGTGGATGGAGCCGGTCGTGCGATTTATGGCTGGACGCCTTCATTCAGTTTAGGAAAAGCAGCTGAATTTCAAAATTTTAACACATCCAATACAAATACTGTAGTAACTGCAAAAACAATCGGAAACGGTATGGCAGGAGATTTTTTTGTAGATAATACCAACGGAACATCTGCTGCAGTGCACGGTAAAGTAAATTCTATTTTTGCCAATTTCGGAACGGCGGGTATCTATGGCGAATCTGTTGGAACGGGAGGATATGCAGGTTTATTTTATTCCAGTAACGCCAGCGGAAACGGGCCTGCCTTACTTGCTCTTACTGACGGTAATGGCAATGCAATTACCGCCAATGCCGGAGGCACCGGAGATGGTATTGAAGCATCCGTAGACGGATCTGGTGCGGCTGTTTATGGCTGGGTTCCTAATTTTGGAACAGGGAAAGCGGGATATTTCAGAAACTTTAATAATTCTAATGGTCAGCCTGTGGTTCATATAACAACTACGGGAACGGGATCTACTTTGCTTGTTAATCATCAAGGGCCATCAGGAAACATTGCGGTTTATCAAAGTGCAAGTACCAATGTGGCAAGAATTAACAAATCTGGAACAGGATTTTTCAATGGTGGAACTCAAAATAGTGGAGCCGACGTTGCCGAAGCATTCGATGTGGAAGGAAATACTTCTGAATACGAGCCGGGAGATATTTTAATTATTTCAACGGATTCCGACAGAACAGTAGAAAAATCTTCAAAACCATATTCTAATTTGGTAGCCGGTGTTTACGCGACAAAACCGGGAGTTCTTTTAACGGAAGAAAATATAGATTCAGAATTAATCGGGAAAGTGCCGATGGGAGTAATCGGGGTAATTCCTACTAAAGTTTGCCTAGAAGGAGGGAAAATTAAAAGAGGTGATCTTTTGGTGACTTCATCAAAATCAGGAGTTGCGATGAAAGCCAATATCAAAAAGGTGAAAATTGGTCAGGTTATCGGAAAAGCGCTTCAGGATTATGATCAAAACGAAATCGGAAAGATTAAAGTATTAGTTAACATTAAATAATAAACAACCATGAAATCATTATATATCATCGCTTTTTTAGTAGTAAGCATCAATATGTATGCTCAGCAGGACAAGAAAGTTTCTGAAACAAAAGAAAACGTACAGGAAGCCACCAATTATAAAGAATCAAAAGAATTGGAAGCTAAAATGATGAAGGAAGCTCAGGAAAGAACTGCGCAAAAGCCTTCTACCGTAACGTTGGCTTCAGAACAAGGTCTTGAGGTAAAACAAATGCAAGCTCCCAAACAGGAAGCCTCAACTAATTCGGGAAAATTACTTCCCAATACCGCAAGTCTTGATGAAATTTTAGCAACAGTTCCCGGAAGAAAATCACGTAAAGCCACGATTTCTAAAAACACACCAGGCACAACACAGGGGTTGGTATCCACTCCTGAATTAACAATACAAGACATAAAAAGAACAATTCCTAAAAACTAATAACCGAAACCAACTAGATTTTTCAATTAAGAGAAAGTCCGCAAGAGCGCGGACTTTTTTTGTTTTATTATTTGAGCCAAGACGAAACATTTTTTAGCTTAAATTAATCCCAATCTGCAGCAATAAATTTCATTGAATTTCCCTGATTGTCATTTAATGTTAAAAAGTGACCTTCCACTTTAAAATTTGTTATGTTTTTAAATGTTTTTGAAAAATCATCTTCCAGTTTCATATCCGGGCAAGCTTTTTCTGTTGAGCTAATTTCTGAAATTTTCACTTTTCCGTTATTTTTAAATTCAGAACTAAAAAAGATTTCATTACACCCCATCAATGCTTTTCCATTAATTTTTCCATCTTTCGCGGATTCGGTTAAATTTATTTTAGCATTCATTTTAATTAAATCAGCCTTAGCAAAATTTTCGAAAGAAATCATCATCCATTCCCGTTGAATATGAGGATTTTTTGCCTTGCTTACTGAGTTTCCATTCATCAATGAAGAGCAGTTTAGCAACAGTTGTAAAACTAAAATCGTAAAAATTGATAAAAGCAGTTTTTTCATAAGTCACAGTATTCCATTTTTGTACCACTTGAAAACAGAATATCGTAAAAATTAGTAAATTAGCGACACAAAAATTTTTTATAAAATGAAAAGACTATTTCTACTATTCACTTTTCTATTGGGCTTCGCTCAGATGAGGGCGGATGAGGGGATGTGGCTGTTAATGCTCATCAAAAGACTTAACGGTGTCGACATGCAAAAAGAAGGTTTGCACCTGACGCCTGAGGAAATTTATTCCGTAAACAACTCCAGTATGAAAGATGCTATCGTAAGTTTCGGTGGTTTCTGTACGGGAGAGATCGTTTCTGACCAAGGATTGATCTTTACCAATCACCACTGTGGTTACGGTGCTGTGGCGGCGGCTTCTACACCTGAAAAAGACTATTTGAAGAATGGTTTCTGGGCAATGAAACAAAAAGATGAATTCAACGCAAAAGATCTTTATGTAAGATTTTTAGTAAGAATGGATGATGCTACGCAGAGAATCAATTCTAAACTAAACAATACGATGTCTGCTGACGAGAGAAAAGCTGTTATTGAAGCTGAATCGAAAGCTATCCAGACAGAAAATTCTGAAAACGGAAAATATACAGTAGTAGTAAGAGATTTCTTCAACGGAAACGAATTCTATTATTTCGTTTACCAAGATTATAAAGATATCAGATTGGTAGGTGCACCGCCTTCATCATTAGGAAAATTCGGTGGCGATACAGATAACTGGGAGTGGCCAAGACATACAGCTGACTTCACTGTTTTCAGAGTATATGCTGATGCTGCAGGAAATCCTGCTGAATATTCTCCTGCAAACAAACCATTAAAGCCTAAGCATTTCTTACCTGTTTCTTTAAAAGGAATTAAACCTGGTGATTTCTCTATGATCATGGGTTATCCTGGAAGAACAAACCGTTATTTGACTTCTTATGGAATTCAGCAAATGGTAGGTAAAGATTATCCGGCTTGGGTTCAGGCTTCTAAATTAGCAATGGATGTAATGAAGAAGTACATGGATAAAGACAAAGGAACTCAATTGAACTATGCTTCTCAATACGCTTCAGTGGCTAACTACTGGAAAAACAGACAGGGAACTATTGATGCTGTTATCAAAAACGGAACAATTACGGATAAGCAGCAACTTGAAGACAAATTCAGAACCTGGGCAGTACAACCGGAAAATATTGCTCAGTATGAGATGGTTTTAGATGATATTGCAACGTATTACAAGCAATCATCTGACAGAAATGTAGAAAGAAACTATTATTCTCAATTGATGAGAAATTCTAAGTATTTCTCTTTAGCATTACAGGTTGGTTCGGTTCTTAAATCTTATGCAGAGCAGGATATGGCTGGAAGACTGGCTATGAAACCAAAAGTAGATGCAGCTGTAAAAGCGGCTTATGAAAACATCAATACCAACCTTGAAGGTGAAATGATGAATTCTATGGTTGGTCTTTATCAGTCTAAAGTTGCTAAAGATGTAGGTTCTGCTACAATTATGGGATTAGATGCTAAAAATCTTTCAAACGTAGCTTACTCATCTATTTTCGCTAATAAAACTTCGGTTACTAACTTTATTTTAAACCCAGACCGTTTAAAATTAGATGCTGATCCGCTTTTAAAAATCGCTAACGGAATTGTTGCCGATCAAAAAGGATCTAACGAAAGATTTGTAAAAATCGATGATAATTTTGCTAAAAACAGCCGTCTTTTCTTAGCTGGTTTAATGAAAGCAATGCCTGAGAAAAAATTCTATCCGGATGCTAACTCTACGATGAGGTTAACGTACGGAACTGTAGATAAATTACCAATCAGAAATGATAGAAACTACTTCGGAGTTACAGATAATTATTATACAGATATGACTGGTCTTGTTGGAAAATACAAGAAAGGTGATGAAGAGTTTGATCTTCCTCAGAGAGTAATTGATCTTTATAATATGAAAGATTTCGGTCAGTATGCTGATGCTAAAGGATATATGCCGGTTAATTTTCTTTCAAACAACGATATTACAGGAGGTAACTCTGGTTCTCCGGTAATCGATGGAGACGGAAACCTTATCGGTATCGCATTCGACGGAAACAGCGAAGCATTAAGCGGTGATATCGTTTTCGAACCGGAATGGCAAAAAACGATCAACGTAGATATTCGTTTTGTTCTTTGGACAATCGATAAATATGCAGGTGCAAGAAGAATCGTTGATGAGTTGAAATTAGTAAGAGATGAAAATACTCCTGCTGATACAAAATCTAAAGCTCCAAAAGCTGAGCCTAAAAAGAAATAAAAAATCTTTATTGATATTTCAAGAGCCGCGAAAGTTTACTTTCGCGGTTTTTTTGTATGTTGTTGTAAAATAATTTCAATAAGTTTTATCGTTTACAATAAAATAATAATTTAAAATTCAGTTTATTAATATTTATTTCATTAATAAGCACTTAAAAGCGAATGTATGTCGAAAAGTTTTACGTAAAGCAAATTTTCAATTAATGTATTTCCTATATTTGGGATATTAACCAAATGATAAAACCAAATGACATTCAATCAATTAATTAGTCTGATTTCAGTTGTCAGTTCTTAGACGATACAGACTTTAGCTTTCTTATTTACTACCTATTAAAAACACTTACGATGACTGACGATAAAGAATTTCAATGGCACAATCCCAATAGAAAGAACAAATTATATGAAGGTCCTGAAATTAATATTCAGGCGTATAATGGTGCGCAAATTTTTATTAATAATCATTTCGCCAACAAACACTTCTCCTATTATATGCAGAGTAGGCACCTCATCTTTTGTGATGGTCCTAATATCATCACCAATAAAGGGCAGAATTCTACCTGTCAACTGACCGGGAAGCGCTATCCCTTACGGTATGTAGGAGATTCAATTAATTATGATGATGGTAGTATTGCTATGATGTTGGAAGAAAAAGATCTTAGAGAATTACTCGAAGCATGCTTCTTTCTTCCTCATCAACCTCGGTTTTATGATTTCATCAAAGACGAATTACTTTTACTAAAATGGTAACTATTTAACTAACCCATAAAAAACGACACACATGGAAGAAAACAACAACAATCACGAAGAAGACAGCGAAAAATATTATAACTCCGATTTTGGAAGGCTGAACCATCCCGATGATCTAAAAAAATACTTTTCGATGCGGAGTTTTCAGGATTTTCTCAATGATCCTACCAACCCGATTGTCTATACAACCTTAAGCATGGATGGAAAGCCTTTTCTGGAAAAATCTTCCTTTTCCGTTGAGCTGAACCAGTTTACCAACGAGCACGATACTTTCACGATCACCGTTCCCGACGATGCTTTGGATAGTTTCAAAGGCTATGTGATGGAAAATTCTAAGAATATTTTAGGCAAAACCATCACCATTAATATTCATCGGTATGGCAATATCCGTCAGGTTTTTGTGGGCATTATCGCGAATATTAGAAACCGAAAAGAAAATGGTTACGGAGAGCTTTATATCACCGGATATTCTCCGACGGTGCTGATGGAAAGTGGAAAAAAATGCCGCAGCTTTGAAGGAAAATCGCTGGAGCAGATCATCAAGGAAATCGTTTCGGAATATCCCGATGAAGCCCATATTTTGGTGCATCATCCCAATACGGAGTATTCGCTTCCATACACGGTTCAGTACAAAGAGTCAGATTATCAGTTTATTAAAAGGCTCGCAACGAGGTTTGGTGAATATTTTTATTACAACGGTCAGCAGCTTTTATTCGGCAATAAAGTGCAGGATATGTTGGATTTGGAGGAAAATAAAAATTTGATTGAAGTTGAGTTTCAAATGAATATCAAACCACAGCATTTCAGCTATTCTGCGTATGATGTTCAGGCGGGTGAAAATATTGATTATCAGTCGAATGCTGTTCAACATCAATATAAAGAAAATCCGTTTCAGGCGGTGGCGATCAATGCTTCGGAAAGTGTTTATAAAAAGAGATCCGAAATGTTTTACAATCATACCGGAATTTCGAATAATACCTCGAGAGAGCTGAAAGATTCGGTGAGAAGAGAGCGCGAAAACCGTGAAAATTTAATTATGATTAAAGGGAAAAGTAGGGATCCTTTATTGAAAATCGGAGGTTTGGCGAAGCTGATCGACATTAATGATAATCCGATGGAAACCTACCGCATCATTGAGCTTAAGCATTATCACGACGGCAATGAATATTATAATGAATTTGTGGGCATTCCGGATCTGGAAAACGCGCCGTATCAGGATTCAGACGCGGTTCCTTTTGGGGAGGAGCAGTCGGCCAGAGTGGTTGATAATAACGATCCTTCGGGCATGGGAAGGGTGAGGGTGCAGTTTCAGTGGCAGGAAAGAAAGGGTGAGAAATCGCCGTGGATAAGGCTCATTCAGCCGCATTCGGGAAGTGGAAAAGGTTTTCATTTTATCCCTGAAATTGGAGAGGAAGTGATGGTTGGTTTTGAATCTCAAAACGCAGAAAAACCTTTCGTAGTGGGCACGCATTATAATGGAAAGGAAACGAGTTCTTATCATACTTCCGGAAACGATAAAAAGGTAATTCACACAAGATCAGGAACGAAAATTATCCTGAATGATGGTGAAGGAAGTGTTTTTATTGAAGACCCGAGCGGGAATACGTATTTGATGGACGGACAGGGAAATATTGAGGTGAATGCACCGAATGATATTACTTTCACGGCTGGAAAAAATATGAATATTAATGTAGGACAGAATATGAATACGAATGTGGGAATGAACTCTTCAGAGACAATAGGAATGAACAAATCTGTGGGAGTTGGGATGATGAGTATGATGACCATAGGAACAGATTTTATAACCAACGTGATGGGCAAAATGGTTGAATATATCACTGGAAATAAGGAGAGTAAGGTAGAGAAAGACAAGCAGACGACAATCAATGGTAAAGGGAGTACTCAATCATCTCAAAACCATGAGTTTCATTCTCAGAAAGAAATTCAGCATAATTCTGCCGAACAATCTAAAAACCATTAATCATGAGTAAAATTACATACATCGGAGGTAATCTGATTGAAGAAATAGGCGGGTCTTACAAGATTTTCGCCAAAGAGGGCTATGAAATAACGTCAGGGAAAGAGATTATTTTTAATGCGAAAGAAGGGATTAGCTATGGGGAGCCGGAGTTTCCGCCCATGTCTGAACAGCCCATTAAGATTATCGTACAGTTCAGACCGCATAAAGACTGGAAAGGAGAGTTTGGTTTTGACTGGTTTAGATTGGGAGATACCATGCTTTTTCATGATGTCGCATTTAAAGATGTGGTAGCGTATCAGTACTCAGACTACCAATTAACCAAACTTGTGGATAATTCAGATTCTAAAAATGTGAATAAGCACAATGGCTATTTCAAGACGAGTAATGAAATGCTTCAAGAGTTAAAAAAACTGTACAAACCTTTTACCATCCCTTGGAAACAAACAAAAAACGCATCAGGAAAATTGGTTTCAGAAGAGTATTTTATCCCTTGGATGTCGATTTTGAAAGATAAGGAAGCTAAAATTACTTTTTTTGCAGATATAAAAGAAGAAGCCGATTATATAGAATTTCCTCCGTCTGATTATTTTACTTTTACACCCAACAAAATAGCCCTAAAAGGAAAAAAGAAACTCTCTTTAAACGACTTTGATATTACCATTAAATGTATTAAAGAATTTGAAAATGACCAGACTATTGAGCTAAAAGCCCACAAAAAAACAGAAAAAGGAGATACAGAGGCCATTGTAGGAAAAATAAATGTGTGGGCAAATGACGCTTCTAAGCAAAAGGAAAAAAATGTGGTGTTTGTTAAAATAAAAACCCCTGAGATAATTCTAGGTACAGGTACAAATACACCAAATATAAATGATGAAAAACAAGTAATCGATCAATACTTAGGTCAAGCATATATAAAGTTATCAGAGAATTCAGATATTGTATTGTTAGATTTAACAAAAGATAAAGATTTTCTTAATTTTATAACGAATGGCTGCATAGATTATAATAAAAAAAGCCTTTACAGAGATTTGGATGATTATTTAAAAATGAAACTGGAGGAGAGCTATCCTAAAAAATATACATCCCATTTTAAAGCATTCTATTTTGCCGAAAAAGGATATGGAGGAGCATTATCTAACCTCAACGGATACTCAAGACCTAATTCAGATTTTGTAGTTGCATTTTCTACCAAAGATAACCAAACTGTTGTTCATGAGTTTTTACATTCATTGGGATTGGCTCATACATTTACCAATAAAAACAGTGATCATAATGCATTATTTACTTATGATTATGAAAGAACAGATAATTTGATGGATTATGTACCCGATATAGAGAAAAATAAACGCGCTTCTCTTTACTATTGGCAGTGGAAAATTGCTAATGAATCTATAAAATAAATCAATATGAAAAAGCTAATTATTTTATCACTACTAAATATTTTTACACAATGTCAATCTCAAAAAAAAATTACACTTATGACAGATAAATGGTTTGAAAGATTTGATGTTTCAAGATTTAATAAAAATTCTTCTGATAAAACATATTTAATTACAAGTAATACTGGTATTATTCTTCAAGATGATCAATCACCTGGGTATAGAGAAAGAAGTTATAAGGCAAGTTCTTATTTTAAAGTTTACAAATTCTTTTATAATAATGGAAATATTGAAAAAAAAGGCCTTCTTTTTAATGAAGGTTCCCAAATTGGAGTTTGGTATTATTTTGACGAATCTGGTAAATTAATCAAAGAAGAAAATACAGATGAAGGGTATGACTTTAAACCAGAAGATGTGATCAAATACTGTGAAATTCATAAAATAAAGCTTCCAAAAGGATATCAAGATTCTGGTTATCAAACAAGCGTTCAAAAAAGAGAACTCGACGGTAAAAAAGTGTGGGCAATTTCTTATTCAACTACTGTAGAGAGAGAAGATTTCATTGAGGAAATAATTCTGGATGGAAAAACTGGAAAACTTATTCGTAAAAAACAGACCCCCTATATTAATAATTAAGCTTATTCAGACATTTGTTCATAAGTTTTTACATGCTATGGGACTGGCTCATATATGTACTTTTCACAAGAATTGTCGCTTATCAGTATAGTGATTACGAATTCACTAAAATTGTAGATAATTCAAAACCGGATAATCTGAATATGCATAGCGGACAGTTCAAGCCGGATGAAAAAATGCTGAATGAACTGAAAGCACTTTATAAGCCTTATACCATCCCATGGAAAACTACTAAAAATCCTAAAACGGGAAAGGCAAAAGCCGAAGAATATTTCATTCCGTGGTTAAGCATTTTAAAAGATAAAGAGGTGAAAATTACCTTTATCGCTGAGATGAAGGAAGAGGCCGATTATTTAGAGTTTTCTCCATCAGATTATTTTACATTTACTCCCAACAGAATAGATATTAAGGGCAAAAAAAGTGTAGCTTTAGATGAAGAAAACATTATCATAAAATGTATAAAAGAATTTGAAAATGACCAGGCGATAGAGCTAAAGGCTTTTAAAAACAATGCTAAAGGAGAAACCATGGAAGCCATAGCTGGAAATATAAGTGTTTGGGCTAATGATATTTCTAAACAGAAAGAAAAGGATGTGGTTTTTATAGAGATAAAAACGCCTGAAATAAATGGTAAAAAAAATAAACCCATTGTAGATAATGAAAAAGTAAATATTAATCATTATTTAAGACAAGCTTATATAAAATTATCTGATCAATCTGATATAGTAGAATTAGACATATCAACAGATAAAGATTTTTACAATTTTGTGACAAATAACGAAATTGATAAAGAAAAGCGGTTCGGAGGATTAGATTTGGAGATCTATTTGAAAACCAAATTAAAATTGCAGTATGGAGATAAATACAATAATCACTTTAAAGCTTTCTATTTTGCTGAAACAGGGCATAAAGGTAGAGGAGAATCTTTGGGAGGATATTCTGCAGAAAATGCAGACTTTGTAATAGCTTTTGGTAGTAGAGATAATCAAACGGCAGTCCATGAGTTTCTTCATTCAATGGGACTAGGACATACCTTTACCAATAAATATACCGATTCTAAAGCATTATTCACTTATATGTATCAAATGACTGATAACCTTATGGATTATGCGGAATATGAATCTAAAAATAAGCGTCATTCTCTTTACTATTGGCAATGGAAAATAATAAATAATTCAATACAAAAATAATATGAAAAAGATATTGATGTTTCTGTGGTTAAGTATATTTATTCAATGTAAAACGCAAAATACAAATAAAATTATACCAATAGTAGATAATAAGTTTGAGAAGTTTGATATTGAAAAATTTAAAAAAGAATCAATTAGAGGAAGTTATGTTGTTAAAGGAGAAAATTTTATTATTCGGAAAGACTCACAAAATCCCGGCTATTTAGAAGAGTTATATAAAAACGATGATTATTTTATATTAGATAAGTTTTTTTATGAAAATGGTAATATTAGTAAAAAAGGTATTTCCTTTAATAAGGGTTCAGCAATTGGAATTTGGTATCACTTTGATGAAGCCGGAAATCTTATAAAAGAAGAAAATACTGACGAAGGTTACATTTTTACTCCCGAAGATCTTGTAAAATATTGTAAAAAAAATAACATTGAACTTGCCAAAGGTTATCATGAAGGTGATGGTTATCACACCAGTGTGTATAAAAATGACCTCAACGGCAAAAAAGTCTGGAAAATCTCTCATCTTATTTCTTTAAATAAACAGGAAAAGGAAGTAGAACTTATTTTGGATGGACAGACAGGAAAGGTGATTAAAAGAGAAGAGTTTCCTTACGATAGTTATTAATATGAAAAAGATATTAATATTTATTTGGTTAAGTATATTTATACAATGCCAGGTTCAGGAAAAAGATAGTTTTGCAATTCCTGTAGTCAATAGTTCTTCTGAAAAATTTGATATTAAAATTCTAAAACAGAAAAATAGACTTGATACATTTTTTCTTTCATATAATAACGAGAGTACAATTGTAAGACAATTACAAGATCAAAGCTACGGATTTATTGATAGGGTATTTTATCAAAAAACATACTTTACACTTATCAAAAAATATTATCACAATAAAAATATAAAAGATAAAGGTATTTCTTTTAACGAAGGTTCACCGATTGGAATTTGGTATCACTTTGATGAAGCCGGAAAATTGATAAAAGAAGAAAATACAGACAAAGGTTACACTTTTACTCCCGAAGATCTTGTAAAATATTGTAAAAAGAATAATATTGAACTTTCTAAAGGATATCATGAAAGCGAAGGCTATCAAACCAGTGTGTATAAAAGTGAGCTCAACGGCAAAAAAGTCTGGAAAATCTCTTATCTCATTTCTTTCAATAAGCAGGAAAAAGAAGTAAAGCTTACTTTGGATGGGCAGACGGGAAAGGTAATTAAGAGAGAAGAATTTCCTTACGATAGTTATTAATATGAAAAAGATATTAAAATATTCTAGTGTAATAATAACATCTTTAATTCTTGTAAGATTATTCACTGGAATCTACGAAGATGATGAATTTGACGAAAAATATTTTTTCATTAAAAGCTATCCTACTTGGAAGTGGTATTTTTATTCTCCAAGAGGAATGTCAGACCTAAAATTAGAAAATATGTCTAGAGAACAAAAAGAAGAGCAATTAATGTATAATAAAGTTATTCCAGCTAGAGTATTTAGTTTTTAAGTTTTACTAATAAGGTATTAATGAGCATGTGGAGAAATTTTTAAATATTAAAAAAATAAATCCTACAAATTAAATACAACCAGGTGAAAGATTAGAGGGTTGGCTTACAATAATATTTAATAGGTTATTTTGTACTAAAAAATACAAATCATTGTTTATTAGTTAGTTATAAAAATATTAAATTTAAACACTATAAAAAAATGAAACCTCAACCAGTTAATTTCCAAGCCATCATCCAACAAAACGGAGAAATCAATGCTGCGTTTGTAGAATTTCCTTTTTCTACAGAAGAATTATTTGGGAAGAAAGGGCAAGTAAAAATTAAAGCGTTATTTGATAACACGGTTGAATATCGGGGAAGTTTAGCCAAAATGAAATCAGAATGTCATATTTTAGGCTTAACGCAGGATGTCAGAAAGCAATTGGGAAAAACATTTGGTGATGAGGTTTCGGTAAGCGTTATTGAGGATACAGAAGAAAGAATTGTTGAAATTTCGGATGATATTCAATTTATTTTTAATGAAAATCCTGAAGCAAAAGCGCTATTCGACAAAATGAGCTACACGCACAGAAAAGAATATATCCGCTGGATTGAAGAAGCTAAAAAACCTGAAACCAGAGAAAATAGGAAAACAAAAATGATCCAAATGATTTTGGATGGAAAAAAAGGAATTTAAAAACAATAAATAGCTGTTTATAAAAGTCGTAAATCTACTTCAAGATCCTGCTGAACGCCGCCGTTTGTAATAGCAATTATGCCGTCGTGATGCGCAATCGTAGCACCTAAATCATTTCGGGACTCTTTAAAATATCCTTTAGAT
Organism: Chryseobacterium sp. GM_Chr_2; assembly: GCF_026540445.1. Classification (NCBI taxonomy): domain Bacteria; kingdom Pseudomonadati; phylum Bacteroidota; class Flavobacteriia; order Flavobacteriales; family Weeksellaceae; genus Chryseobacterium; species Chryseobacterium sp. GM_Chr_2. The sequence continues at coordinate 71,611 of NZ_JALNUD010000004.1, read as the reverse complement.
TCGTAACTCTCATTTCTTTGCCATAGAAATTCTGCCCATAATCCTGTGCTGCTTTCGATCGTTAGAGATTTTAGGGTATTGTTAAAGTCAAACTCCTCGATATTAACGATAAAGCTTTCATGAGCAGTAAATGTTTTTCTGAGAATCTGAATGGGCTGATTGGTATTGATTGTATTCAAGACTTTGGTTTTTCACAAAAATCTTTCTTTAATGCGACAAAACTCGTCGTATTAAAATGGAATATTTAAAAATAAAAAGTTTCGGGGCAGCGAAGCTGCCCCGAAACCCATCAATAAAAAATCTGTTAAGAAATAGGAATACCCAAATATTCCAAATAAGAATCCAGCAAGTTTTTATCAAATACAGGTTCTTCAATTCCCGAACCCTTCAAAAATTCAATAACATTGGAGCAATCCCAGACATACGTATGCTGATAAAGCTCAACGGTAGACAATCCTTCATGCATATTATCTTTAAACAAACTCGTCAGCGGATACAAACGGTTTTTACTGTCGTGTTCCCATTGTTTTCTCCAGTCTTTGTACGAAAGTGGCTGCAGTTCATGTGGATAATATTCCTTAAGCAACGCAAAAAATTCTTCCAATGTTAGATTCGTTTCCGGACTCGCAATTAAATTAAATTTCTTTCCGATAGCGTCTTTATTTTTGGTGATATGTGCCATCGATTTCGTCATATAATCTACGGTGATCAAACCTTCTCTCAACTCCGTTAAAGCAGGATAAGATTTAAACTCAATACAGTTTTTCACCAAACCAGACCACCATTGGTAAGGCGCGCTGGCTCCCGTTTTACTGTGGCACATAGCATAGCCCAAACGGTACGTGATAAGCGGTAATCCTTCTTTTGCCGCCAGATCAGCGATTGCTTCCATCACATATTTACTTCGTACATATCCAATATCTTTACTCACAGAAATAATATTTTGTTCAATATCATCAGATTCCAGCATTACCTTTTTACCGGTAAAAATATGTCCCCAACTATAAACAGAAATCGTGGAAAGCAGAGCTAAACATTTTGTTCTTTCAGCGCCTGCCAAACGGATAATTTCACGTAATCCTTCCACATTGGGAGCTTTCATATAAGAATAAGGTTCAATAAAATTCACAGAACTTCCTGAATGATAAATGAGATCAATGGTTTGGGCTAAATTTTTAAACTGTTCATTCGAAAATCCAAGAGAAGGCAATGACAAATCTCCCAACACCGGAATGATTCTCGATTTTTGCGAAGGATTTTGAGAAATATTATATTGAACGTAGCATTTTTCAATTTTTTCTAATGCGTGAAATTCATCCTGAGCTCTTACCAAACAGTAAATATCTGCACTGGTAGTATCTAAAAGCTCCTGAACTAAATGAATTCCCACAAAACCTGTAACACCCGTTAAGAATATCACTTTAGGATTTTCGAGCTGCTCAGGATCGAAACCTCCGGCGAAAACCGTTCCCGGATTCAGATAAACATCATTTTGAAGTTCTACATACGGTTCCATATCTTCTACAGGAAGTGCTTCTCTTTCTTCTTTTGCTCGGGCAATTAATAAATCAGATAAATGCTGAAGCACAGGATATTGATAAATATCTCTCATATAAACTTTTACATCCAGCTTTTCCTGCATTGCAGTGGCAACAATGGCTACATACAATGAATTTCCGCCAATATCAAAAAAATTATCTGAAATATTAATAACAGGCCGTTCCAGTTCTTCAGCCCAAATATCAGCGATAATTCTTTCGGTTTCATTAGTCGGAGGTTCGTGGGAAACAAGTTCTTTAGCTTGCTGATCTGCCAAATTTTTCAGCATCTGAACGTCTGTTTTTCCGTTCGCTGTAAGTGGAATTTTTTCAATGAAAACAATTTGTGCAGGAATCATATATCCTGGCAGTTCTTCTTTTAATTGATTTCTTATGATGGTAATGTCTTTTTCTACCCCTTCTTTTAACACAACAAAAGCCACCAAGTATTTATTTCCCGAATAATCTTTGGTGATTACCGCAGCGTCTTTCACTTCATTTAATTGAGAAATCGTACGTTCCACTTCACCCAATTCAACTCTGAAACCTCTAATTTTCACCTGATTGTCGATTCTTCCCAAGAATTCAATATCTCCGTTGGCAGACCATCGTACCAAATCTCCTGTGCGGTAAATTTTTTCATTCTCGTTAAAAGGATTGACAACAAATTTCGCGGATGTCAGTTCATCATTATTCAGATAACCTTTAGCCAGCAAAGTACCTCCAATAAACAATTCTCCCGTAGCACCAATAGGCAAAAGTTCCATTTTTTCACCTAAAATATAAGCTTGCGCATTCGCAATAGGTTTTCCTATGGTAGAAACATATTCACCGTTTACATCTTTTATTTTTTTGAAAGTGGAATAAACCGTGCATTCGGTGGGGCCATAATAATCGACTAATTCATAGCTTAATCCGTCTGTAAGAACGGGTTTTAATTTTTCTCCTGCCGTGAAAAGATATTGTAATGGAAGATCATCATATTTTCTGGTTGCCTCCACAAAAGCTGGTGCCAAAACAGTGGGCACAAAACCATGAGTAATTTTGTTTTTACGATAAAAATCGATTAAAGCAGTTACTTCAATGCGCTCTTCACTGTCTGCAATAAAAAGCGTTGCTCCCGAAGTAAGGGCAGACCAAACTTCCCAAACGGAAATATCGAATGCTAAACCTGCGATTAAGGTTAATTTTGATTGATGATTTACCTTAAAATAATCATTATGCCAAGTCACCAAATGCTGAATGCTATGATGGGTGACCATCACCCCTTTCGGATTTCCCGTAGAACCTGAGGTGTAAATGGTATACGCCAACGCATCATTATGAATAATCGGCTCCGGACGTAACGTTGAATAATCTTTTACATCATCGAATGTATTGAAAAAAAATTTCGGAGTAAGTGGCGATAATTGTCGGCCTAAGTTTTCGTTCGTAATAATAAGTTCTGCTTGGGTATCCGAAAGAATAAATTCTACACGTTTTACAGGATAAGCCGGATCTATCGGAACATAGGCGGCTCCGGTTTTCAAAATTCCAACGATGGCAACAATCCACTCCAACGAGCGATCGAGCCATACCGGAACAAAGGAACCTTCCTGAACCCCTTTCACAATAAGGGCATTGGCAATCTGATTGCTCATTTCATCCAATTCCTGATACGTTATTTTCTGATCTTTAAAAACGGCAGCTTCATTAGTTTTATATAAACCTACCTGTGCGTAAAAAAGCGAAATTATTGTACTCTCATGAGGATAGTTCCATGAAGTATTATTAAACTCTTGTAATAGTTTTTCTCTGTCTTGCTGAGATAGCGAAATGGCAGAACTAAATGACAGTTCTGATGAAGTTGTGTTTGGCATTTTAATTAATATTTTGATTGTTAAAAATGATCATAAGAGATAGTCTTTCACAAAATAATAGCGAAAGTAAAAGATCTAAAAAGTTTGATTTTCTTTATAAAGAAAAAGATCTAAATCAAGGGTAGGTGTGGGAGATTTCTATGTGTGTTTTCATATTAGTTTTAGTTTTGTGTAAAGCACTTTATTAAATTGTCACAAATAAATGACATTTAATAAATAAGTATTTTTATTGGTTTTTAATTAAATTTAAGGTAAAAATAAACAACTGTCAATAGTATAATGATTTTATTTTTAAATATTAATCAATTCAGTATTTCAAATTTAACATAATAATATAACACAAACAAGAATTTATATTAAAGATTTTTTAAATTTTCAATATAATTCAGAATCTTATACTATTAATTCCCATAGATCTTCTTACACATTCCAGAACTCACGATCCAGACTTCGATACTGTATTGCCTCAGAAATATGCTCGGACTGGATATTTTCAGAATCTTCAAGATCAGCAATGGTTCTGGCAACTTTCAAAATTCGGTCGTAGGCTCTTGCAGAGAGGTTTAATTTTTCCATTGCCATTTTTATCAAATAAAAAGAAGCTTGATTTAAATTACAATATTTCTCAATTTCTTTAGGCCCGATTTGAGCATTATAGCTGATTTTTAAATCTTTATATCGTTCCTGTTGAATGTCGCGAGCCTTTAAAACACGATTTCTGATATCCTCACTTTTTTCACCTTTTCTTCGTTCTGCCAGTTGTTCAAATTCAACTTTCTGAACTTCAATATGAATATCAATTCGGTCGAGTAGTGGCCCAGAAAGTTTATTCATATACCTTTGCATTTCAAAAGTTGATGAAGTATTATTCGGATCGTCTGGAAAATAACCGCTCGGACTAGGATTCATCGAGGCAACGAGCATAAAACTTGCAGGATAATTTACCGTAAATCGTGCTCGTGAAATCGTAACTTCACGGTCTTCCAACGGTTGACGCATCACTTCGAGAACGGTTCTTTTAAATTCCGGCATTTCATCTAGAAATAAAACCCCATTATGAGCAAGCGAAATTTCACCAGGTTGCGGATAGCCCCCACCGCCGACTAAGGCTACGTCAGATATCGTATGATGCGGATTTCTAAAAGGCCTTATGGTCATGAGTGACGTATTGGTTCCCATTTTTCCCGCCACCGAATGAATTTTGGTGGTTTCCAGTGCCTCTTTCAATGTCAACGGAGGCAAAATACTCGGAACTCTTTTTGCAAGCATAGTTTTTCCACTGCCTGGAGGGCCAATCAAAATGATATTGTGACCTCCGGCTGCGGCTACTTCCATCGCCCGTTTTGCGGTTTCCTGACCTTTAACTTCTGAAAAATCAAACGGAAAATCATTGATTCTTTCCTGAAATTCTTTTCTCGTGTCTAAAATCGTTTTTTGTAATGGTTTTCCTTCATTAAAAAAATCGATCACTTCTTTAATATTTTCAACTCCGTAAACGTCAAGATTATTTACAATAGCGGCTTCCCGTGTATTCTGTTTGGGCAAAATAATACCTTTGAAGCCTTCTTCCCGCGCCTGAATGGCAATCGGCAAAACGCCTTTTATCGGCTGCAAACTTCCATCAAGAGAAAGTTCGCCCATGATGATATATTCATTAATATTTTCCGCGATAATCTGGTCAGAAGCTACCAAAATTCCCATAGCAATGCTCAGGTCATAAGCCGCTCCTTCTTTTCGCAAATCTGCGGGAGCCATATTAATGGTAATTTTCTTTCCGGGTATTTTGTAACCTACGTTTTTTAATGCAGCAGAAATTCTGTAGCTACTTTCTTTAATGGCATTATCGGGTAAGCCTACGAGATGATAGCCTACGCCGCCGGTATCTACATTTACTTCAATCGTGATCGTTTGCGCTGAAACTCCGAAGATGGCACTTCCGTAAATTTTTATTAACATGATTGTGTTTTAATGTAAATGTAATTTATTTTTTTTTATTTGATTTGAATTTGCAAGTGTTTGATAATCTTAATTTTGTAGAATTTAATTTAAAATATTTTTAATTTTAAGCTTAAAGTATTTAAACATAATTTAGAAATAACTAATTGGCGTAAAAAATTTGTTTTCTAGATTATATTAAACTTTTACAAAAGTCTAAGAGTCTGTTTTAAATTTCTAATTTCAATTTTACACAGTGTCATTTTGAGCGAAACGCAGTGGAGTCGAAAAATCTCAAATATCTGAATTTTAAAAGATTCTTCATTTCATAATGCTGCGCAAAATTCCTTTCAGAATGACACAAAAAATTTTAGATAAAATTTTAAACAGGGTCTAAAAAATAAAAAAAGCGTTGAATAATCAACGCTTTCTCCTTTCACTTTTTACTTTTATCCCATTTATAAATCCCGGGAACAGGCTGTATCAAAAAAGGTCGGGGATTTCCCAACCTTTGTATTTTTATACGACTCCTTGAGCTAACATTGCTTCTGCAACTTTCACGAATCCGGCGATATTGGCGCCTTTTACGTAGTTTACATAGCCATCTTCCTCTTTTCCGTAGTCTCTGCATGCTTTGTGAATTCCGATCATGATCTCTTTCAATCTTGCATCAACTTCCTCAGAAGTCCAGTTCAGACGGATAGAGTTTTGTGTCATTTCAAGACCTGAAGTAGCTACACCACCTGCGTTAGACGCTTTTCCTGGAGAGAACAATACTTTGTTGTCTAGGAAATAGTTGATGGCATCTAAAGTTGAAGGCATATTTGCAGCTTCAGTTACACAAACACATCCGTTTTCTACCAAGATTTTAGCATCTTCAAGATCAAGCTCATTTTGAGTTGCAGAAGGGATGGCAACATCACACTTCACTTCCCAAGGGCGTTTTCCAGCGTGGAATTCTGCAGATGGATATTTCTTAGCATAATCTTCAGCTCTGTTGTTTCCAGAAGCTCTAAGCTCTAATAAATAATCGATTTTTTCACCATCGATACCATCTTTATCATAAATATATCCGTCTGGTCCAGAAAGTGTTACCACTTTACCGCCTAGCTCAGATACTTTCTTAATAACTCCCCAAGCTACGTTTCCGAAACCTGAAACAGTTACTGTTTTATCTTTGAACGTTTGTCCGATTGTTTTAAGCATCTGCTCAGCGAAGTAAACAACTCCGTAGCCAGTAGCTTCAGGACGAATTAATGAACCTCCGTACGCCAATCCTTTTCCTGTAAGAACTCCCGTAAATTCATTTCTGATTTTCTTGTATTGCCCGAATAAATATCCGATCTCTCTTGCACCAACACCGATATCTCCTGCAGGAACGTCTGTTTCAGGACCTACATGCTTGCATAGTTCCGTCATGAAAGCTTGGCAAAAACGCATAACTTCCATATCAGATTTACCTTGCGGATCGAAGTCTGAACCTCCTTTACCACCACCCATTGGTAGCGTAGTCAACGAGTTTTTAAACACCTGCTCGAAAGCTAAGAATTTAAGAACTGAAAGGTTTACCGTAGGATGGAAACGAATTCCTCCTTTGTAAGGTCCAATGGCAGAGTTCATCTGAATTCTGAAACCTCTGTTTACCTGGATCTCTCCTTTATCGTCAACCCATGGAACTCTGAAAATAATAATTCTTTCAGCTTCAGCCATTCTCTCAAGAAGCTTCATGCCGGTATATTCCTTTCTTGTCATGATGAACGGAATTACGGTAACGGCAACTTCTTTTACGGCCTGTAAAAATTCCGGTTCGTTCGGGTTTTTTGCCTCAATTTTTGCAATAAACTCTTGTATTTTCTGGTCAATATTATATTGTTCCATATATTAGGGTTGAATATTATTGTCAACAAATTTAATTTTTTTTTCAAAATTCACAATACCTTATTTAAACTTTATTAAAAATTTAATAATAATGTTTCGAAATATTATTAAATTGATAATTTTTATACAAATTTTATTAAAAATTAAAAGTTATCTCTCAAATAATGCAATATTAAGAAATCGTTAATTGTCAAATTGCCGCAAATTGCCTCCCGGAAAATGATTTTACTTTCCCCAAAAGTTCCAACTCTAAAATTATCGGTAAAATTTTGTGAGAAGGCATTGAAATTTTCTCCGCCAAATCGTCTAAACTGATCTGCGGATGAGCTGCAATGGTGGTATATATTAGTTTTTGATTTTCAGTGAATTGAACGGTAATTTCGCTTCGAGGAAATAATTCTTCTATTTTATCTTTAGGTTTATTAAATCCCAAAGAATCGACTAAATCTTTGATCGTTGAAATGGCAGTCGCTTTATTTTGATAGATCAATTGATTGCAGCCTTGACTATATTTATCCGTTATTTTTCCGGGAAGGGCAAAAACTTCTCTGTTATAATTGTTTGCAAACGTCGCTGTGCTGATGGAGCCTCCTCCAAATGCGGTTTCTACAACAATGGTTGCCGGAGAAATGCCTGCTACAATTCTATTTCTTTGGATAAAATTTTCGCGATCCGGTTTTTGAGATGAATTGAATTCGGTGAATAAAGCACCTCCGTTTTCAAGCATTTTTTCTGCCAGCTTTCTATTTTTTGAAGGATAAAAAGTATGGAAGCCATGCGCTAAAACTCCGGTTGTAGGAATTTGATAATGAAGAGATTGTTCGTGAACCTCTTTGTCGGCTCCCAATGCCAAACCGCTTATAGATATGAAGTTTGAATGTTGTGTTTCTTCAAAAAAATCATCGATGAATTGTTTTCCGTAAGGCGTAATGTTTCTTGTACCTACAATACTTACGGCGGTTAGGTTATCATCAAAATTTCCTTTTTGATAGAGAATTGCGGGTGCATCATCGCATTCTTTAAGCAAATTCGGAAGGTTTCCGAGGTGTCGAAGATTGATTTGGATATTATTCTTTTCGCAAAATTCTAATTCCTTTTCTGCAAATTTCAGATGTTCAGGATTTCCGATATCGGAAACGGTTTTTCTGCCGATGCCGTCTACTTTGCTGTATTCTTTTTTAGCGTGATCCCAGACTTCTTTTGCACTTTTGAAGGTGTTTAGAAGTTTATAGAAATTAATATCACCGATAAGATTGCATTCTCGCAAGGCGATGGAGTAAAGATGTTCTTCGGAATACATTTGTGTTCTGTTTTTAACAAATGTAGCAATTTAGTTTTATTTTCTTCTCAATTCTTCCAAATGATCCCAAATATCGTCTCGTTTTTTGTAAGGTAATTCCATAAAATCTTCCGGATGATTTTCCTTGTATTCCTGCCAAAGTTTATCGTCTCTTTCGCTATAATAATTAGGAAATTCCCAGATGTATTTTTTCTTTTTATCACCTACATTTTTAAACATAAAAGCAAGAATACTTCCCACGACTGCACCCGAAAGGTGAGCCTGCCATGAAATTTTACTTGGTTCCTGTAAATTATAGAAAAGTTCTTCAGGAAACATTCCCCAAACCAAACTTCCGTAATACAAAACGACAAGTAACGAAATGGTAAGAAGTTTCATATTCCATTTAAAAACACCACTAAAAAAAAGGAAAAAGGCTAAAACGTAGACTACACCACTGGCTCCGATGGTACACGTGTACATATATTCTCCGGTATGAATATCAATAGGCGGAAGCATCCAAACCAATAAACCTGTTGCCAGCCAGCCGAGAATAAATACCTTATTGGCCACTAAAGGATAAAACTGGTAAAGCAGAAACATTAACGCTGCAATCGGGATAGAATTTCCGATGATATGATCTAAATTTCCGTGTAAAAGGGGAGATGTGACGATACCTAGCAAGCCTTCAGGAACTAAAGGAATGATGGCGCCGAAACAACTATCAAAAAAGCCCTGCGTTTGCAGAAAATACCCGAACCACATCGCTGCTAACATAAGCACCGGGTTGAGGATCGCTTTTTTGGATATTATATTTTTAAACATAGTTTATATATTGGCTTAGAAGATCACAAATCAAAAGCCAATGATAAATTTCGGAAAATTTGGCGATGAATTTCCTTTACGAAATTTTATTTTCAGACAAAAGGTAATGATTTTTATTAGTTTTAAATTTTTAATCAATATTTTGGCATTCAGATTGACTAAAGTGGCTTGTTTTTAGCTGGTTAAAGAAAAGTTTACTAATAATTTAATATTTACAGTAGTTGTTCTTTCTTTCAAACAAAAATTATATTTATACTTTTGTAATTGATAATCTTTTAGTCTTATGAAGAAGTTTTTATTTATTCTTTCCCTTGCGTTGGGAATTTTTGCCAGTGCTCAGGTGGTAATCATTGATACCGGATCTGTAAAAATTGATACAATAAAACATTGGTCGGTTTTAGGAAAACAATCAGTAATGATTAATCAGGCTGCCTTCTCGAATTGGGTAGGGGGTGGAGCAAACAACGTGGGTTGGCTTGCTGCGATTGATTATAATATCACCTATGAAAACGACAAAGATCTTTGGGAAAATATTATCCTTTTAAATTATGGTCAAAATGATACGAAAGGAATTGGGGTAAGAAAAACTCAGGATGTTATCAACGTTTCTACCAACTACGGTAGAAAAATTGCAAAAAGCTGGTATCTTTCTGCAGGAGCGGGTTTTCAGTCCCAGTTTGCGGTAGGATATGAAGATGGTAACAATCCGGCTGCTAAAAAGCTATCTAATTTTATGGCTCCGGGATATCTGAATCTCGGTCTCGGTATTACGTACAGACCAAATGATAATATTAACGTCTCTTTACGACCTACCAACGCCAGATGGACGTTTGTATTGGATAAAGACCTTCAAACAGCAGGAAGCTATGGTTTAAAGGCTGACGGAGATACTTCTCTATTGCAGTTCGGTTTCTTGGGAACGGCTTCTTATAAATTGAAGATCATGGAAAATGTAAACATGACGAATACGGCTTCTGTTTTCTCTAATTATTTGGATCATCCTGATAGATTAGTTTTAGCATACGGAATGGTTCTGAATTTAAAGGTAAACAGATTCATTTCTTCCAATATTACGGTGGATGTTTTGTATGATCATAATCAGATCCAGAAAACGCAGCTTAAACAAACGCTTGGAGTTGGTTTAGCCTATACTTTGAATAACGGTGTAAAACGTTCTGATAGAAAAGACAGCCAATGGTGGTTGAAAAAATAATTATTTAAGTGGTAAGCTCAATAATTTTAAATAGTAAATTGAAAATATCAATATATCAATAGCCGCGGACATTAGTCCGCTTTTTTTATGATTAATAATCTCGGCTTTAGCCAAAACTTAAATATTTTCTAAACACAAATAGGACAAATATTTAAATTAATAACACGATTGATTTTTATCACGCTTTTATAAGTGAAACGGCTTTGTGAAACCAAAAATATTTTAGCAGTAAAAAAAACTCAGTGACCTCCGTGTTCAAAAACTTAAGTTTATTATCCTATTTTCAGCTATCATTCGCTGAGTAAAACGCCCTTGCGAACAAAAAATATTCTCAATCATTTCAAAAAAATCCTAGCAATCTTTAGCGTCAAAAAATGGAAAACACCACGAAAAAACAAAAAGCACCTCAAAAGAAGTGCTTTTTTATTATCAATTATATATTGTTAGAACTCTATATCTACTTCAAGTTTCTCCGCCAAAAGCTTTGAAATTTTCTCTTTTAAAGGCTCAATATCGATATTCTGCATCGCATCATTAGCAAATGCATATAAAAGCAATGCCTGAGCTTCTTTTTTAGAAATACCTCTTGCTCTTAAATAGAATAATGCATCTTCGTTCAATTGCCCAACCGTACAACCGTGAGAACACTTCACATCGTCTGCAAAAATCTCCAACTGAGGTTTTGTATCAATTGTTGCACCTTCGCTTAATAAAACGTTGTTATTTTGCTGATAAGCATTCGTTTTCTGAGCAATTTTATCTACAAATACTTTCCCGTTGAAAACCCCGTGAGATTTTCCGCTGAAAATACCTTTGTAGTTCTGATAACTTTCACAATTCGGCTGATTGTGGTGAACCGCCGTGTGGTGATCTACCAACTGATCTTTCCCGATAATCGTGATTCCGTTCATGAATGAATTGATATTCGATCCGTTTTGAATGAAATCTAAGTTATTTCTTACCAATTTACCTCCGAAAGAGAATGTATTTACAGTCGTTAAACTGTCTTTTTCCTGTTTCGCGAAAGTATTATCAACTAAATAAGAAGTATCGTTATCGTTCTGCAATTTATGCCAATCTGCTTTTGCATTCGGATATGTGAAAATTTCCGTCACAGAGTTTGTCAACACATACGTATTGTCAAAATTGTGGTGACTTTCAATGATTTCCACTTTTGCACCTTCTTCTACGATTAATAAATTTCTCGTGTTGTAGAACGTGTTTTCTTCTTGATTTTGAGAAATATAGAAGATGTGGATTGGCTTTTCAATCACAACATTTTTAGGAACTTTCAAAAAGAAACCATACTTGCAATAAGCCTGATTCAAATTCGTGAAAGCCGATTTGTCCGCAGCAATTGTATTGAAATATTTTTCGAAAACATCTCTGTGTTTCTCGTCATTTAATGCATAATTAAATGAAAGAAATTCAACATTTTCAATCGAAACTTTTGATAATTCTTTATGAAGTTTACCGTTCACGAAAGTAATCCAGTCAAAATTTTCTTCACCTAAATGCAACTGATCCAACTGCTCTTTGGTGATGTTGTGACTTTCTTTCGGGAAAAAATTATATCCTTTTTCAGTAATCTCCTTTAAGTTGGTATATTTATATTCTTCGTCTTTTCTGGTAGGAAAACCAACGTTTTCAAATCTTTGAAGAGCAGCTTTTCTATCATCATCCAGAAATCTGTGACGAAGACTCTCCAAAAATTCGTTATGGTTTTCAATAATCTGTTGTTGTAATGCCATTACTGGTATATCTGTGGTTTGCACCATTTTTTCTTTTTTGTTTGGCTGAAATCTATCATTCCGAAGAACGAAATTTTCAAGGTTGAAATTTAAATAATATCTAAATCTCTGAATATCTTAATTTTGTAATTAATTAAGAAGCCAGTCGTACCCTTTTTCTTCAAGCTCTAAAGCAAGAGATTTGTCACCAGTTTTGATGATTTTTCCGTTTGCTAAAACGTGAACGAAGTCAGGTTGAATATAATTGAGCAATCTCTGATAGTGAGTAATCAAAAGAACTGCATTTCCTTCATTTTTGAAAGCATTTACACCATCTGCAACAATTCTCAATGCATCAATATCTAATCCTGAATCTGTTTCATCAAGAATAGCCAATTTCGGATCAAGCATCATCATCTGGAAGATCTCGTTTCTTTTCTTTTCACCTCCCGAAAAACCTTCGTTCAATGATCTTGAAAGGAAATCTTTTTTAATACCCAATTGCTCAGATTTTTCGCGGATTAAAGCCAACATTTCTTTTGCAGGCATATCTTCCAAACCGTTTGCTTTTCTGTTTTCGTTCATCGCTGCTTTGATGAAGTTAGTTACAGAAACCCCCGGAATTTCTACCGGATACTGGAAAGATAAGAAAATACCTTTGTGCGCTCTGTCTTCAGGAGCATCTTCGATGATATCTTCACCTCTGAAAATGATTTCTCCGTCTGTTACTTCATAATCTTCTTTCCCCGCGATTACAGAAGAAAGAGTAGATTTTCCGGCTCCGTTCGGCCCCATAATCGCATGAACTTCACCCGGTTTTATTTCAAGATTGATTCCTTTTAAAATTTCTGCGCCATCTTCAATTTTGGCGTGCAAGTTTTTTATCTCTAACATTTTAATTTATATAAAATTATCGCAAAGCTAAACCTTCAATGCGTCTATGTTTCACTTCAATTCTTTAATGATCAGAAGTCTCTTTTTCCAAGATCTTCTTCACATTCTGTTTATTTACCTTATTTTTTACAATAAGTTTTGAAAGTTTCCCAGTAATATAAGGTGCCGCTACAGACACTCCGGAAACCGTTTCTTTTTTATTAAGTGCCATTGTTACGGCAATATCTTCAGAAGGTGCATAGAGGTCTATGTTTTTTCCTTCGTTGGAAAAGTCTGCTTTTTGTTTCAGATCTTTATCAAGACCGCCGACCACAATTACGTTGGGCAGCACAATATTGGCAGGCACATCCTGAGATGTTTCTATATTTTTTCCGTCATTTCCGCAAGCTACAACAAACGTTATTTCGGGATGTTTCTTAAAATTCTTTTCTAAAGAGTTTTTAAAACTGTTGATCCACTTTTGGGAATTCTGAGTTCGTTCTTCCAAATTTTTTCCAAAATTAGGATTCTTTTCTATAATTCCTTCAAGGGTCTGCCCAAAACTGATGTTCACAAGCTGTACTTTATTTTTACTAAAATAGTCAATAGACTGTTGAATAAACTGATCCATTCTTTCCAGCTCCTGTGGCAACTGTTTTATTCTTTCTTCAACCGAAAGTTGTAGCAAACCTGATTTCTCAAGTCTTTCCGTTGTGTAAACAAAGCCCACTCCGTATAATTCTACATTTGGGTTTTGCTGAAGAATTACCGAGGCGATTGCCGTTCCATGATCATAATCCTCCTGATTTCCTTCGTTGGCCACAAATGTTTCCGGAACCAATTTTTCAAACTCATTAAAGCCAATTCCGTGAATATCGTCTACATAACCGTTTCCATCATCATCTTTAGCATTAATGTTTTCTTTTGTGTTTATATAAACACTATTTTTCGGAAGTGAATTAACATCAAATCTTTCCCAAATTCCTATTTTTACCTTTTGTGATAAAAGTAGGCTACCCTTTACAGCAAATAATAAGAAAAAGCTTTTGTAATTCATTTAAAAAAACTTCCAATTTTTATACTAACTTCCTCTGTATGTTGAATATCCAAACGGTGATAAAGTAATCGGAACATGATAATGCTCATTATCTTTAATCTGGAATATAATTTCAATATACGGATAGAAGGTCTCTATTTTTTTACTTTTATAATAATCTCCTGTTGAGAAAATCAATTTGTATTTTCCGTTGTTTTCGGTTCCTTTGGCATAAGGTAAAAAATCACTGATTCTGCCATTGCTGTCCGTTTGTTTTTTACTTACAGGAATCCATTGTTTGGTATTTTCATTAAACTTTTCCAATGCAACATCTACATTTCCTGCGGGATGCCCCTGTGAAATATCTAAAATATGACTGGAAACCTGAAAACCATTTTTCTCCTGAGCCGAAAGACTCAAACATAAAACACAAAAAAATATGAATAAAAACTTTCTCATCGAGTTATGTATTGTCAATTTTATCCTACTGAACCTTCTAATGAAATCTCCAATAATTTCTGAGCTTCAATAGCAAATTCCATTGGTAATTTATTAAGAACTTCCTTACTGAAACCATTTACGATCAAAGCGATAGCTCTTTCCGTATCGATACCTCTTTGGTTACAGTAGAAAATTTGATCCTCTCCAATTTTTGAAGTCGTTGCTTCATGCTCCAATTGTGCAGTAGGATCTTTAATCTCAATGTAAGGGAAAGTGTGTGCTCCACATTCGTTACCCATCAATAAAGAGTCACACTGAGAGAAGTTTCTCGCTCCTTTTGCAGTTGGCATTACTTTTACCAAACCTCTGTAAGAATTCTGAGATTTTCCTGCAGAAATACCTTTAGAAATAATCGTAGATTTCGTATTTTTTCCGATGTGAATCATCTTTGTTCCTGTATCTGCATATTGATGATTATTCGTCACGGCAATGGAGTAGAACTCACCGATTGAGTTGTCACCTTTCAAAATACAAGAAGGATATTTCCAAGTTACAGCAGAACCTGTTTCAACCTGAGTCCAAGAGATTTTTGCATTCTTTTCGCAAAGTCCTCTTTTCGTTACAAAATTGAAAACTCCACCTTTTCCTTCTTCATTTCCAGGATACCAGTTCTGAACGGTTGAATATTTAATTTCAGCATTATCCATTGCGATCAACTCAACAACTGCTGCGTGAAGCTGGTTTTCATCTCTTGAGGGTGCTGTACAGCCTTCCAAATAAGATACATAACTTCCTTCATCTGCAATTACAAGTGTTCTTTCAAACTGACCTGTACCGGCTTGATTGATACGGAAATACGTAGATAATTCCATTGGACATTTTACCCCTTTTGGAATATAGCAGAAACTTCCGTCAGAGAAAACTGCGGAATTCAATGCTGAATAAAAATTATCTCCTCTCGGAACTACTTTTCCAAGATATTTTCTTACCAAATCAGGATGATTTTTAATCGCTTCAGAGATAGAACAGAAAATAATTCCTTTTTCCATCAAGGTTTCCTGAAAAGTAGTTTTTACAGAAACTGAATCTATTACGATATCTACCGCAACTCCTGAAAGTCTTTTCTGTTCCTCTATATTGATTCCTAATTTCTCAAAGGTTTTCAATAATTCAGGATCAACCTCGTCTAAGCTTTCCAGTTCCGGTTTTGCTTTCGGCGCAGCGTAATATTTAATCGCTTGAAAATCTGGCTTTTCGTATTTAATGTTTGCCCATTCTGGCTCCACCATTTTCAGCCAGATTCTGAAAGATTCCAAACGCCATTCTGTCATCCATTCCGGCTCTTCTTTTTTTGCAGAAATCGCACGGACGATATCTTCATTTAAACCCGTCGGGAAATCTTCGTAATCGATTTTGGTTTCCCAACCGAATTCATATTTTTTATTTTCTAAGTCGACGCGTAAATCGTCCTCTGTATATTTGCTCATTATTTTTTTTTAAGATTTCAGAAGCTAAATACCAAGTTTATCATCTGATATTTAGCTTCTAATGTCTTTTTCTTACAAAGAAAAACTTTCTCCACACCCACATGTTCTGGATGCGTTAGGATTGTTAAAAACAAACCCTTTTCCGTTCAAACCTCCTGAATATTCAAGAGTTGTTCCTGCTAAATAAAGGATGGATTTTTTATCTACAACAATTTTGATATCGTTATCTTCAAAAATCTGATCTGCATCAGACTTTTTATTGTCAAACCCCAAAACATATTCTAAACCAGAACATCCTCCGCTTTTTACTCCAACTCTTATATAATCTTCAGCAGCGTTGAAGCCATCCTCTGTCATCAGCTGGATTGCTTTTACTTTTGCTTGATCTGATACTTTTATCATTGTATTTATTTAGAATGATTTAATGATGCAAAAATACAAACTAATTTCCGCAATCTCAAATCGATGATGTCTATTTTAACGATTTTACGTTCAGATAAGTTTATGAGTGTTAAAAATTCTATAAATTCTTTTTTGTAAATATTGTGATTCTGTTTTTGATTTAACTTTGAATTACAATTTTTATCTATAAAGTATAAATGAAAAAAAAGCTACATTTCTTTTTTGCGTTGCTTTTGGTGACGGCGGTTTATGGGCAAACCACAAGATTCGTCTATGAGACTTCGGTTAATCCGGATTCGATTAATCTGGTGAGTTTGAAGAGTGAAAAAACATTTCTGGATGTTAAAGAAAATCGATCATTATTTATTAGTGAAAATAAATTAATTAAAGATTCTCTCTTTGCTGCTTTCAAACCTGAAGAAAAAGAAAATAAAAAAGAGAAGAAAGAACTTTCAAAGCAAGGAGCTAAAAAAGACTTGGAGCAAACATTTTTTGATTATTATATTACCAAAAATATATCAGATCAAAAAGTGTATTATCATGAGAAAGTGTTTAATAAACAAATTTATTATCAGGAAGATAGACCGATAAAATGGGAGGTAACGAATGATATTCAAAAGCAAAACGGATATCAGTCTCAAAAAGCAACCGCAAATTTCGGAGGAAGAATCTGGACGGCTTGGTTTACAAAAGATATTCCTATTTCTGACGGCCCGTATAAATTTTCTGGTTTACAGGGATTGATTGTGAAACTGGAAGATGATAAAGGAGATTATAAGTTTGATTTAATTAAAAAAATCATGATTAAAAACGCCTTTGAAGAGCCTGTGAATTCTGATGCAAAAGTAAGCACAAGGATTGATTTTAAAGGAGATATAGCCGCTTTAGAGTTGGAAGCAAAAAGTAACAGAAAAGCTTTCTCTTCAAGTGATCGGGCAGGAAAACGCGGTGGCGGAATGCCAGGTGGCGGTATGAGAGGAAATGGGCCTCCTAACGGAATGGGAATGCCCCCAGGAAATGACGGTGATGGAATGATGCAAATGCCAAATGCCAATTTAGGAGCTCCGGCGGCTTTTAATAATGAAATAAGCCAAAATCCCATTGAATTAAAATAACAAGATTTATACATAAAATGAAAAAAATAGGAATTATTGTTTTGGGGCTGTTCATGCAGACCATTTTTGCACAAACGAACAGATTTGTGTATCAGGTAACTATGAAACCTAATGCAGCAGATAAAAACGACGTGAAAACGGAGAATGCATATTTAGATATTTCGGCAGAGAAATCACTTTTTTACTCTGAAAACAGAATTAAAAGAGATTCTATCATGCAGCAGAATTTCCAAAGTGGGGGAGCGAGAGGTTTCAACAGAGATCAAATGGAAAGTTTAAGATCGAATATCAATTATACGGTTGAAAAAGATAAAGCAAACCAAAAAACGTTCTTTAAAGATAGATTGGGTCGAGATGTATATCAATATGAAGAAGATCGCCCGATCAGCTGGAAAATTTTATCTGAAACGATGAAAATTGGTGATTATAAAGTACAAAAAGCAGAAACTGATTTCGGTGGCAGAAAGTGGACGGCTTGGTTTACCACAGATTTACCTTATCAGGACGGTCCGTATAAATTCGGTGGGCTTCCGGGACTGATCGTAAAAGTAGAAGATGCTCAGGGAGAATATTCTTTTGACTTGATGAAAAACTATAAAATTTCAGATTTTCCATCGATGAATCAGTTTGGAAATACCATTAAAGTAAAAAGAACAGATTTTGTAAAGCAGCAGGAAAAATTTAAATCAGATCCTGTCTCATTTATGAGTAATCAAGGAGGTGGATTTAGCCAAACCCGAATGGGCGGTGGCGGCGGTGGAATTGCTCCTCCAAGATCCGGTGGTGGCGGAGGAAACCGTGGTGGAAATGGCGGAGATTTCAGAAAAAGAATGGAAGACCGAGTGAAAGAGGAAGCCAAAAATAATAGCAATCCGATTGAATTAAAATAGCAAAGAAATCCCTGAAGCAGCTCTTCAGGGATTTTTTCTATTTGATTTTTAAATAATTTAAATTATCTCAAAAGTTGATTAAAAGTATCACCTTGCTTGATGTCTCCGGTGTTATAGCCTTTCATAAACCATTCTTTACGTTGAGCAGAAGAACCGTGCGTAAAGCTTTCCTGATTCACATAACCTTGTGATCTTTTTTGAATATTATCATCACCCACAGCTTCTGCAGCTTCAATCGCTGATTGAATGTCGCCCGGCTCTAAAATATGTTCTCGACTATCGGTTTGTTTTGCCCAAACTCCTGCAAAAAAATCTGCCTGAAGCTCTGTCGCAACAGAAACCTGATTCATTTTTGCTTCAGAAAATCTTCCGCTTCTTCTCATATTATCAACTTCCTGCGTAGTTCCCAACAGCGTTTGAACGTGATGCCCAACTTCATGCGCCAATACATAAGCAATGGTAAATTCCGTAACTTTTGCACCAAATCTGGATTGTAGTTCATTAAAAAAGCTCATATCCATATATACACTTTGGTCGGCCGGACAGTAAAATGGTCCCATAGCAGATTGTGCAATACCGCAGCCAGATTGGGTGGTATTTTCAAAAAGAATAATCTTAGGAGCTCTGTAGGTCATTCCGTTTTGTTGGAAGATTTTATCCCAGGTTTCAATATTCCATTTTCCCATCATATCTACCATTTCTCCAATTTTCTGCTCATTGGCAGTCAGTTGTCTCTGTTCCGTTCTGGGAGCGTTATTTCCAGCTCCTGAAGAAAGAATAGAAGAAGGGTCTCCGCCTAAGAAAAATATAATCGCAGCAATAATAAGGGTACCCAAACCACCCCCAACGAGGGCACCTCCGCCACCGCCAGAACCTCTTCGGTCTTCCACATTACCACCTCTGTCGTCTGTCCATTTCATAATAATAAATTTTGTAAGTAAATTTAAAATTAATATTAAAGCTAATTGATTTTTTGGTTGAAAATTTAATGTGAATTGATAAAAATTTAAAACTTATTGTAAAAATGATTTATTAATCAACGATTAAGCTTATTTGTTTTCAACCAGTAAGAAGTCGATTGATATGCTGAAATGGTTTGGTCTACCAAATTTTGTTGTGGCGTTTTTACCGCATTTTCGTCGTAGTAAATATTAAATTCTGGAGCCAGTTTGCTTTCCTGCTGCTTAAGTGTGTATTGCTTAACCTTTCTTACGGGTGAAATAATAGTTAAATGATCATCTTTTACAAAACCTAAATCCTGATAAGTGGCAATATAAGCTTTCGGCTGGAAATAGTCTTTCAAAACATCCTGACCTAAAAATTTAGATTGATAATTAAAGTTCAACAATCCGAAAAGGGTAGGCATTAAATCGATCTGAGACATCAGCTTATCAAATTTCTGTGGCTGAACGAATCCTTCAGAAAAAATCATCGCCGGAATTCTGTATTTATCCATCGGTAATTCTGTTCCTCCGGCACTTGAAGCACAGTGGTCGGCAACAATCACAAAAATAGTATTTTTATACCAATCCTGTTTTTTAGCCATTTCAAAGAATTTTTTGATGGAGTAGTCGGTATATTTTACACCCCCTTCTCTGGATTTTGCATCTCCCGGAATATCAATTCTTCCGTCAGGATACGTGAAAGGTCTGTGGTTAGAAACTGTCATCCAGTGATTGAAAAATGGTTTTCCAGATTTTGCTTCGGCATTCATGGTTTGAATGGCTTTTTTCGCCATATCTTCATCGGCAACACCCCAAACGTTGGCGAATGAGATTTCTTCAGGCTTAAAATTATTTCGGTCTACAATTCCATAGCCGTTTCCTTCAAAGAAATCCTGCATATTATCGAAATAGCTGTAACCACCGTATAGGAATTTCACATCGTAACCTTTTGATTTAAATACGCTTCCTGTAGTGAATTTATTTTTGTTGTTTTCTCTTTTGATGATGCTTTCTCCGGCAGTCGGAGGAATGCAAAGTGTTAAAGCTTCCAGTCCGCGAACCGTTCTGTTTCCGGTTGCATAAAGATTGGTAAACATCATTGATTTGTCTGCTAAGCTATCCAAAAACGGCGTTATTTTCTGGGTATTTCCGTAATGTTCAAGAAAATCTGCAGATAAACTTTCAATAGAGATTAAAACTACATTTTTCTTTTGCTCAGGCTGCTCAGCAACGATATTTCTGGTTAAAGTCTGTTGAGGATATTGGCTTAAAAAGTTTTTCTCAGCCTGA
Source organism: Chryseobacterium sp. GM_Chr_2 (assembly GCF_026540445.1). NCBI lineage: Bacteria > Pseudomonadati > Bacteroidota > Flavobacteriia > Flavobacteriales > Weeksellaceae > Chryseobacterium > Chryseobacterium sp. GM_Chr_2. The sequence goes on along the minus strand of NZ_JALNUD010000004.1, from coordinate 50,876 downwards.
TTTTGATCGATTTGAGAATAGAACTGAAAAAAATCAAGCTCATTATGGGTAAATGCCCAATAGAATTTAGGAACTCCATTGGCTTCAATTTCTTCGGCAAAAACATTGGATGATTTTATCTGCATCATCGCCGGAATCACCAATAAACTTGCGCCAACCAAAACAACAAATGTTCCCAACAGAACTAATTTTTGTTTGAAATTTGGAAGCGTTAAAAGCTCTTCTTTTGTCTTTTTAAAGATAAACCATGTAATCCCAAAAGTAACGGCAAAAATGGCTAAAAACAACGGAACAACAGGGTAACTTTCCATGATATTCCCGATGACTTCGTTGGTGTAAATAAGATAATCTACTGCAATGAAATTGTATCTCAATCCGAATTCGTTATAGAAGAAATATTCGCTTACTGCATTGAAAACAATGGATAAAACATAGAGAAAAATGGTAATAAAATATAAGGTATTACGAATTTTTATTCTCTTTGAAGGCAAGAAAAGCATCAAACCAAAAAGAAGGGTTTTCAAACCAACAAAAATTAAGGCAATCTTTGTCACCGAGCCTCCGTATTGTTTGAAAATATTATTCGGAATCACTAAAATATACAGGAAAAAAAGCAAAAGAACCCCGAAAATGATGTATCCGTAAGGTTTATTGTATTTTGAGTTTGACAGAAATAAAAAGTAAAGCGCTAAAATAGAACTAGCCAGAATGAAAACGAAAATATCATTCACAAGCCCGATGGATAAAACTTTTATTACTTCAAAAAATCCAAAACTTACATTCGTTATCGGATGAAAGAAAAATACAATTCTTACTAATAATGAAATAATAAGATAGAAAATTCCTAAGTACAGAAAAGGTTTAATTTTTTGCGTAAACATTTTATTAACTGTGTATTAATTTACTGCAAAGATAGTTTTTATTTACTATCGGGTATGAAATGTTTATATATGAAAAAAGACCATCCTGAGATGATCCTTTTCAATATTTTTTTGAATTCCGGGATTATTGTCCGAAACCGATATTTCCTTTTTTTCCTGAAAGATTTCTTCTGAAATCAATCATTCTTAAAGCGGTTACGGCTGCTTCTACACCTTTATTTCCCTGATCACCACCGCTTCTCGCGATAGATTGCTCTTTGGTATCATCCGTAAGAACACAGAAGATCGTAGGTGTATCTGTTAAGATATTACAATCTTTGATTCCTTGTGCTACCGCGGAACAAACATAATCGAAGTGAGGAGTTTCTCCACGAATCACACATCCGATTGAGATCACTGCATCATACTTTCTTTCTTTACAAAGTTGCATGCTTGCATAGTTCAGTTCAAATGCTCCGGGAACCGGGAAAAGTTTAATGTTTTCCTTTTTTACGCCTTCTTTTTCAAGGATTTCCAGAGCTGCGTCGCGAAGATTGTAGGTTACAAAATCATTCCACTCAGAAAAAACAATGCCGATAGAAAAATCTTCGGCATTCGTTATATTCAGTGGCTTGTAATCTGAAAGATTAACTGTTGCCATTTTTTAATAATATTTAGTCATTTCAATATAAGAATCAGACATTCCGTTGTCGTAGTCCTGATATTTTTCGCTGATTGCAGCAAAATATTTCTTAGCATCTGCATTTTTCTTTAAACCTAAAGCTAAAATACCTGCTTTTCTTGTAAAATAATAAGTAGTATACGGATCATCAGAAGCGGTAGAAGCTTTGTCTAATAATTGTAAAGCCTCATCATTTTTGTTAAGACCTGATTTAGCATCAGCCATAGCTCCGTATTTCATTGCCATCATTGTTTTGTTGTCTGATGAAAACTTGTCTAAAAGATCAAATGCCTCCTGGAATTTTCCTTCCTTAAACTTCAATAAACCTGCGTTATAAGCAGACAATTTACCGATAGAAGTAGAAGAATATTCGTTAGCTGTCCCGATAAAACCTGGGTTTGCAGCAGAATTTCCACCAAGGGCTTCTTTATCTTTACCAGCGGTAAGATTTTTCTGTGCTGCAAGGAAACTTTTTACCGCTTCGGCGTTTTTAGGAGCCACTACGAATTGCTTATATGCGAAAAAGCCTAAAACTCCCAATACCAAAGCACCGAAAACTATCCCTAATTGCTTAGAATATTTTTCAAGGAATCTTTCTGTGTTTAAAGCCTCTCTGTCAAGATCTTTAAAAAACTCAACTGTTTCTTTACCTTCTTGATCGTTTGTAAGTTTTGCCATAAATTCTTAAAAATTGAAATGCAAATTTAATTGTTTCTGAATGATTTACAAAATACTTTGTGAGTATTATTGACGAAATATTGAGAATTATTAATCGTGATTGATGAATTTCTTAAAAAAACATGCTTCGACTCCGCTCAACATGACATTTCTAATACTATTTGTTTCATTTTACAATGAAATAAAACAGACTGTTTTAAACGTGTCATGCTGAGCGGAGTCGAAGCATTTATTTTGAATGAAAAGTTTAATATTCTAAAATGTGATAAATTTCCGCATTGAATTTCTTCAGTTTTTCATCACCATGTAAACCCTTTAAAGCGGTTAAGAAGCTAAACTGAGTAACGGTTGCACCTTGTTTTTCCACCAATTTTGCTGCGGCTTCAGTTGTTCCTCCTGTGGCTAACAAATCATCGTGAATAAGAATTCTTTGTCCTGATTTTATTTGTTCTTCACGGGTTTCGATGATGGCACTTCCGTATTCTAAGTCATATTCTTCGGAAATAACGGGGGGAGGAAGTTTTCCCGCTTTTCTGATTAAGATAAAAGGAACTTCCAAAGCAACGGCAATGGCAATCCCGAAGAGATAGCCACGGCTTTCGATTCCGCAAACTGCATCTACTTTTCCTTTGCTGAAAGCTACCAGATCCTCGATTACTTCTTCGTATAATTTTGGATTAAGAAAAATAGGCGAGATGTCTTTGAACTGAATTCCCGGAATCGGAAAATCAGGGATATTTTCAATCGTCTCCTGCAGTTTTTTGATAAGTTCTTGTGAAGCCATTAAGGGTTTATTTTGTAGCTGGAAATTTTCCAGTCTCCGTTTACATTTTTAAGTCCGAAAGTTACCTTCAAAGAAGTTGTTTTTCCAGATTTATCTGTTACATCGTATGTTGCATTTACACTTGCGCTGTTAGCGTTTGTTGCATTACTGTTGATGTTTTTCACACTTACATTTTTCACAGAACCAAAACCTGAAGTCGGGTTAGAGAAAGATTCATAGCTTCCCCAACTTGGGTTGTTGGATGCATCAAATGCCGCTTTTAAATTCTGAGAACTTACATTATTTAAAAACTTGCTTACCGTAGCTTTTGGATCTGCTGCCGGTTGTTTTGGCGTTGCAGGAGTTGTTGTAGCATTTGGATCTGTAGATGTAGAAGGATTTGTTGTATTTACCGGGCTATTCGGATCTACTGCGCTTGGATCCTGAATAACCGCTGTAGAATCTACTTTTGGCGGAGCAGGAACTTTCAATGCAGAAGGATTTACATCCAACCCGATTTTAGACATTTTGAAAGTTTTAGCTGTTGTTTTTACTGAAACAGTGATGTCAATTTTATTATCAACCACTTTTTCAGCAAGAATAGAAGAGAATTTTAAATTGAATCCTTTAAAATTGTTATCCGTCATTAAGTTTTTAGCGGTTGAAAGCTTCACTCCATTACTGAAAACTTCTAATGTTGTTTCTAAACCAGCACCTGTAAACGAAACAGGGTTTCCAGCGTTATCCACAAGCCTTGGAATAATCTGAATTGCCGTTGCGCCGTTTCCGTCGTCTGCAGATGGTCTTGTGATAATAGAAAGCGAGTTTGCTTTTACATCATTCGGGTCACTTTCTTTGGCTTTTTCGTCGCCGAAGATATTCATTTCACCTAATGAAGGTGGAGCTGTACTTGCCCATTCAATTCCGTTTTTTTGTGCGACTTCGTCAGCCATTGCCATAATTTCAGGAACTTTTTTCCCGTTGACAAGCTGTCCGAGTGCTTTTAATTCTGCAACGTCGCCATCGGCTTCCACTCCAAATGTTTTTAGAATGTAAAGCGCTTCATTAAACTTGATCTGCTTAATGGTTGGCAAACTAGACGTCATATCGTTGATACTTGACTGTAAAGTTTTGGTACTGGTAGCATCCACCGAGTCTTTTTTACAAGCGGTGAAAAGCAACAAGCTGAAAACTAGAAGAAAAGATAACTTTCTCATTTTTATTCTGTTTGGTACAAATTTAATAAAACCTTTATTAATAGCCGTTTTTTATTTTTTATTTTGTTGTTCTTTTAGATCATCCTTAAAAAATGAACTGAAAATCTGCTGCATATTCGGGAAGTCTTTGTTTTCCCAATATTTTGAAGTATAATTGCTGTTATCGGTGTTGAATTTTACTTTTTCAACCGAATCATCGTTTCCTAAATCTAATTCTGTTGGATAAAAATTACTGTAAGTTGCGATGGAATTAAATTCGGCTTCGCTTTTATGCTTCATTTTTAAAAATTCAATTTCATTGTATTCTAAAAGATCCTGCAATGTTTTTTTTGAGTTCTGTTCATAAGCTATATTTAAGATGGTTCTGAAATCGAAAAATCGATAGCCGAACAAAGCGAATTCCTGTTTTTGCAAAAATTCTCCGGTTACTTCTACTTCATCTTTTCGATCTCCTTTTAATTCTTTGAAAACAGTATTTTTATTTTTTTTATATTCATCTACATTTCCGACATCTTTTATTTTTGGAATTTCTAAAAACTGATCATAATCCCAGGAAGACATTTTCTTTCGATCCATTTCAGGATTTTCTAAACGGAAGATTCGATATTGTTCAACTTTAGTTCTCTTTAATTTTTTTGATTTATTGTCGAATACATAAGTAATAATTCCGTCGGCATAACAGTTCAATTTGTTGTTCACGGTAACATACGTGTTGAAGTTCCCTTTTATAAAAACATATTTTGCAGGTTTTTTACTTTTAATGACAACGGTTTCGATGTCTTTTACGCGATCATTGATTGTAATGATTTCTTTATCAAAATCAGAATAGGAGAGTGTGGCCACCGGAAAGTTATCATACACCAACTGGAATTTTTCCTGTTCGGGTTTTATAGTTTTTCTATCAATTTTACCATCAATGTCTGAAAAAGCAACAATGTTTCCGTCTTTGCCAAATACAGAAACTTTAGGTAAAGGTTTATTCGTTTTTTCTGAAACGAACGTGATGGCTTGGGAATAAGCAAAATTTAATCCTAATAAGAATACGATTAAAATGAGAAGTTTCTTTTTCATTGTAAATTTTTTTATGTGTTTTAAATCTTTTGATCTGCATTAAAAACAAAAAAGACTGATCATTACAATCAGTCTTTTTCAATATTATTTTGTTACAAGTCCTTAGAAAGGATACTCATAAATTTCAGATTCGTGTAAGAATGGGTTACCTGTAGGAATCAATTTCAGTTTAGATAATGCTGAAAGCACTGTAAACATAAATAATCCAACTACGAATAACACAGCTCCAAGCACTAAGATGAATACTTCTGGAGTGTTCCAGAATGGTCCTACTGTTCCCGGCATTACCATGTTGAAGTAATCTAAAAGGTGACCTAAGATAACTACTACAGCCATTGTTGTAACCACTTTATAGTTTCTCTTGATGCTGCTACTTACTAATACCAATAGTGGTAATAAGAAGTTCACGATTAACATTGGTAAGAAAGTAACACCGTAGTGTTGGAATCTTCCAAAGAAGTAGTTTACCTCTTCCGGTACGTTTGCATACCAATAAAGCATAAACTGAGCAAACCATGTATATGTCCAAAGCATACTTGTAGCGAAAAGGAATACTCCTAAATCATGTAAGTGATTGTCATTGAACTGAGGTAAGAATCCGTTTTTCTTTAAGTAAACACTTAAAAGGATGATTACTGCGATACCACTTGAAAGGCAGCTAACCATTGAATACCAGATATACATTGTAGAATACCAGTGAGGGTCAATAGACATCAACCAATCCCAAGCCCAAGCTGCAGAAGCAAACCCGAAGAATGCGATATATCCAACAGCCCATCTGTAAAGGAACTGATACTCTACCAAAGATTTTGTATCATCTACTTTTTTAGATTGTGCTTTCAGTTTCCAAGCAAAGAAAGAAGCTCCAATTACATAAATGAAAGTTCTGATTGCATAGAAAGGAATATTTAAGAATCTTTTCTTTTCAAACAAGATCACATCAAAATGAGCAGAGTTAGGATCTGTAAGATCCGGATCCATCCAGTGGAAAAGGTGACCTTGGTGAAGGATATTTAATAACATGATGATTACTAAAATTACCCCTCCGTAAGGGATGTAAGAAGCAATTGCTTCCATAACTCTCGTAATGATAATTGGCCATCCTGCGTGAGCAGCATGCTGAATACAGTAGAAAAACAATACTGCACAACTGATTCCGAAGAAAAATACAGCTACAAAATGTATTGATGCTAACGGCGAATTATGAACCTGCATAGTAGCGTGTTCTAAATGTGCAGCGTGATCCTGAGGTCCTACCATTTCACTTGAGTGTGTAGGAGCATTATGACCTGCAGAATGTACTGCTTCCATCATGTGCTCTATTCTCTCGCTAGAAATTCCTTTGTTCATAAAGAAACCAATAGCAAATAGAACTAAACCTACAACAAGAAGTATTATAGAAGTTGATTTTAATTTTGGTGAAAAACTATACATTTCTTTTCTTATTTTTTAGTTTCGGTAGTCTCAGTTGTTGCTGTCGCTGCTGCGGCTGCAGGTGCTGCTGCTCCTTTTTTGAAGGCATTCATCACATACATTGCCACTCTCCATCTATCTCCTGCGTTCAGTTGTCCCGCATAAGACCCCATCGCGTTTCTACCGTTTGTTAATACATAATGAACAGATCCTACAGTAATTTCTCTATCAGCGTAGTTTGGTACACCAGAGAAAGCACCTGTTTGTACAATTGGTCCTTGTCCATCACCTCCAGTTCCGTGGCATGCTGCACAAGTTTTATCGAAAAGCATTTTACCTCTTTCAATATCTTTTTCAGCATTAGCAGGGTTCAAAGGAGAAACAGTTAACTTCTTAGAAGCATCATAACCTGCGTTGTACTCATCCGGAGTTTTAGGAAGTAAACCTTCTTCAAAAATACCGTCTTTATTTTGAGCTACTGATCCTTCTACAGGAGAAAGACCTGTTGCAAAACTATTTTTAACAAAAGCAGGAATTTCGTTCTCATGATCTGAATAAGCATCTTGAGCTTTCATCAAAGGATCATAAGCTACCGGAAAATACATATCTGGGAAATATACCAATGGTGCATTTTCTTTCGGTCCGCAAGAATTAAGTAACACTGTAGTTAAACCTAAAACTGCTGTAATTCTTAATACATTCTTTTTCATTTTAAGCATCTTTAACAGTTATTTCTTCAACTCCAGTTTCAATTAGCAACTGTTTTACAGATTCTACATCTTCAGTTACGAATTCCATTAGGAACTTATCATCCGTTGTTCTTGGATCAGGATTTTGTGCAGGAGCTCCAGGATACATTTTGTTTCTTACTAAGAAAGTTAATGACATCATGTGAGCAGCACAGAATACCATAAGCTCAAACATTGGTACCACGAACGCCGGCATGTTGTGTGCCCAGTCGAAAGCTGGTTTACCACCGATGTTCTGAGGCCAGTCGTGATTCATCACATACCAAGTTACCGTAGCACCTATCGTAACACCGTAAAGAGCGTAGATGAAAGCAGCATCAGAAATTCTAGTTTTCTTTAAACCTAAAGCTTTATCAAGTCCGTGAACCGGAAACGGAGTATAAACCTCGTTTATAGCGATTCCTTTATCGTTGAATGCTTTAACGCCGTTCATTAAATCGTCGTCGTCAGCATAAAGTCCGTATACAATTTTAGTGGTGCTCATCTCCTTCTTTTGCTTTATAAGTTTCACCTGAGATTTTCAAAATCGATTTTAATTCTGCCTGTGCAATTACAGGGAATGTTCTTGCGTATAATAAGAATAATACAGAGAAGAACCCGATTGTTCCTAAGTATACACCCACATCAATGATCGTTGGCTTAAACATAGTCCAAGATCCTGGTAAGTAGTCTCTAGAAAGGTTGATAACGATGATATCAAAACGCTCAAACCACATACCGATGTTGATGATCAAAGCAATGATAAATGTTGCGATGATGTTTGTTCTAATTCTTTTGAACCAGAATAATGCAGGGATTACCAAGTTACAAATAATTAGTGACCAGAAAGCCCACCAGTAAGGTCCAACAGCAGCACCCGGAGAAAGATAAGTAAAGTCTTCGAATCTAGATCCAGAATACCATCCGATGAAATATTCAGTTGCGTAAGCTACAGTTACCATACCTCCTGTTAAGATGATTACGATGTTCATAATTTCGATATGATACATTGTAATATAGTCTTCTAGGTGACAAACTTTTCTTGCGATTAACAATAGAGTCTGTACCATCGCGAATCCTGAGAAGATCGCACCGGCAACGAAGTAAGGAGGGTAGATTGTAGAGTGCCATCCTTTAATAACCGAAGTTGCGAAGTCAAAAGATACGGTGGTGTGTACCGAGAATACAAGTGGAGTTGCTAAACCTGCAAGAACCAAAGAAAGTTCTTCGAATCTTTGCCAGTGTTTTGCTTTACCACCCCAACCGAATGCAAGGAATGTATAAATTTTCTTAGTCCAAGGAGTTTTTGCTCTATCTCTGATCATTGCAAAGTCAGGGATAAGACCCATGAACCAGAATACTGTAGATACTGAGAAATACGTAGAGATTGCAAATACATCCCAAAGTAGAGGAGAGTTGAAGTTCCCCCAAAGAGAACCAAACTGGTTAGGAAGAGGGAATACCCAATATCCTACCCAAACTCTACCCATGTGGATTACAGGGAAGATTGCAGCCTGTACAACCGCAAAGATCGTCATCGCCTCTGCAGATCTGTTTACAGACATTCTCCATCTCTGTCTAAATAATAATAATACCGCTGAGATTAAGGTTCCGGCGTGACCGATACCTACCCACCATACGAAGTTGGTAATATCCCAACCCCAGTTAATAGTTCTGTTAAGCCCCCATGCTCCAATACCTGTTCCGACAGTATAGGCAATACACCCGAATCCATAGATGAATAGAACTAAGGCTGCATATAGTGATACCCACCATAATTTTCCTGCTCTTTCTTCGATAGGTCGTGCGATATCTTCCGTAATATCGTGATAAGTTTTGTGACCAATAATTAGAGGTTCCCTTATCGGAGCTTCGTAATGTCCTGACATTTTTTACCTATTTATTATTTAAACTTTATTTTTCTACTCTGTTTCTTACTTTAGCGTGATAGAACACATTTGGTTTTGTTCCGATCTCTTCAAGTAAATAATATCTTCTGTTGCTAGAGTATAATTCTCTTACTTCAGATTCTTTGTCATTCATGTCTCCAAACGTCATTGCTCCGGTAGAACAAGCAGCAGCACAAGCACAAGAATTTTTGAATTCATTGTCTGTTACTTTTCTGTTTTCTCTCTTAGCAGCTAAAATTGTAGCTTGAGTTTCCTGGATACACATAGAGCATTTCTCCATTACCCCTCTCGTTCTTACAACTACATCTGGGTTTAGAACCATTCTCCCAAGGTCGTTATTCATGTTAAAATCGAACTTGTCGTTTAGGTTATAAGTAAACCAGTTGAAACGTCTTACTTTGTAAGGACAGTTGTTTGCACAATATCTAGTACCGATACATCTGTTGTAAGCCATGTGGTTTTGACCTTGCTTACCGTGTGAAGTAGCCGCTACCGGACATACAGTTTCACAAGGAGCATGGTTACAGTGCTGACACATTACCGGCTGGAAGATCACATCTGGGTTTTCAGCAGGATTGTTTAATGCTCCTTCACCACCAAATGCTGTTCCGTATAATTCAGGAACTGCCATTCCTTCTTTTAATCCTTCGTAAACCTCTACTTTTTGAGTCGAAGAGTAGTAACGGTCAATTCTTAACCAATACATATCTCTAGACATTCTGATCTCTTCTTTACCTACAACAGGAACGTTGTTTTCTGCCTGACAAGCAATGATACATGCTCCACAACCAGTACAAGAGTTCAAGTCGATTGATAAGTTGAAGTGAGGCCCATCTGTATCATCGAAAGCATCCCAAAGGTCAATCTTTCTTGCAGGAAGAGCTCCGCTGATCGTGTGATATTCCAAAGGTTTGTTCCATCCTTTGTGCTCATCATCGAATGCTACGTTTAAGTAATCTGCCAAAGGAACTTCTTTAGCGATCTCATAACGTCCCATCAAAGTATTTTGAAGCTGAATACCTGCAAACTCATGATCTTCTCCTGTTTTCTCGATCTTAGCCCCTGAAACAACAAGGTTAGATCCGTCAAATAAAGGATAAGCATTAACACCAGTATCTGCAGTAGCTCCAGAATCTTTTTTACCATATCCAAGTGCAAGACCTACAGAACCGTCTGCCTGACCTGGCTGGATGAATACAGGAACATCTTTTATTGTTACTCCGTTTACAGTAAGATTTACGATAGAACCGTCTAACTGCATTCTTGCGTTAAGATCGTTTTCAATACCTAATCTTTCTGCATCTTTAGGAGAAATCGTTAAATAATTATCCCAAGCCATTCTCGTGATTGGATCCGGCAATTCTTGTAACCAAGGGTTGTTTGCCTGTGTTCCGTCACCAATAGAAGTCTTAGTGTATAATACCAATTCTAAATCAGAAGCTTTGAAACTTCCTAATTCTGCAACAGCCTGAGCAGCGTTTCCACCAGCGTAAGCTAGAGTAGAACCACCTTCAGTAGTTACGATGCCATTATATAAAGCTTTGTTGAATGAAGTTCCTCCTAAAAGAGAAGCAGCATTAGCTTTTAAATAATCGTAGTAGTTGTTAGCAGAATTGTTTTTACCGTTTTTCCAAACCAATAGAGATTCTTCAATCTGTCTAGATTTGTAGATCTTTTGGATCGTAGGCTGCATTAATGCATAAACTCCGCTCTGAGGTTGCATATCTCCCCAAGATTCTAGCCAGTTAGCTACAGGAATTACAGCTTTCGCTGCTTTATACATTGCATTTTTCTTATCAGCAACTGCAATTACATAAGGAACGTTTTTAATCGCTTTTTCAAACTCAGCTCCTTTGTAGTGAGAGTAAATAGGGTCTACGTTGTTTGTAATCAATACACCAACCTGTCCTGCATTTACCCATCCTAAAAATTCCTGATATCTTACTTTATCAAACTCTTTTAGGAAGTTTGCTTTACCAGTGAAAGCAACTGAACCTAATTTTTGGTTGATTAAGTGAGCTAAAACCTGAGCACCTTTAGAACCATCAGCGAATACTACCGCTTTGCTTCCTTTAGCCTGTAACTCTTTTACTATCTCAGCAGCAGCTTTGTTTGTAGGAGCTGCTCCTGTAACGATTGCGTTGTAAACATCTACTAAAGCTTTGTTTACATCACTTGGTTTTAGTCTGTATCTTGAATCTGAGTTAGCACCCGTTAAAGACATGTTAGATTCCACTTGAATGTGTCTCAACATGTTTGCTCCCGGTTTTCTAGCCTCTGCATAAGATGTTTCTAAACTTGCTGCGTTGTAATCTCCTAAGAAATCAGCCTGGAAAGAAACTACCAATTCTGTCCCTTTCAGGTTATAAACAGGTAATGCTCTTGTTCCGAATACTTCCTGAGCTGCATCCAATGCTGCTGCATGAGGATAAGCATCATAAGTTACTAATTCTGCTGTAGGATATTTAGCTTTAAAATCAGCAAATAATTTTTTGAATGTAGGTGAAGCAAAAGATTGTGATAATAATACGATTCTTTTGTTTCCTGCCTTAGCTTCTTCTAATCCTTTAATAACAAAACTATCTACTTTATCGAAAGTTTCGTCTTTCCCTTCAAATTTAGGCTGCTTTACTTTATCATTATCATAAAGAGAAAGTACTGCTGCCTGAGCTCTTGCGTTAGTTTTACCTAAATCACCAGCTGCTGGGTTCGGATCAATTTTGATTGGTCTACCTTCTCTAGTTTTTACTAAAACACTAGCAAAGTCGAATCCATCAAAATATGTTGAAGCGTAGTAATTAGGAACTCCAGGAATAATATCATGAGGTTTTACTACGTAAGGAATCGTTTTAATTACCGGAGCCTCACAAGCAGCAAGTGTAACCGCTGCTGTAGAAAATCCTAATAATTTTAAGAAATCTCTTCTTGAAGTACTAGATCCGTTCTGTTCAGCATCTCCAAGGAAATCTTCTACCGGAATTTCTTCCTGAAACTCTTTCTGAGCCAGCTTATTGTTTAAAGCTGGGTCTTTAAGTTCATGAATACTTCTAAATTGTATTTTGTTTGAAGCCATTTATACTTCTAATTTTTTAGTTATTAATAATGACATTTACCACACTCAAGACCTCCAATTGCGTCTACAGTAATCTTACCACCATCTTTAGGGTATTGCTTCTTAAGCTTGTCATGTAGATTCTTGAAGTATTCTTTATTATAACCGTTGTTCATATCAACTTCAGTAGTTCTGTGGCACTCAATACACCATCCCATAGTGAAGTCATTAGCCATTTGAACAACATTCATTGTGTCAATTTTTCCGTGACAAGCTTTACATACAACATCAATTTTGTTGTCTGGGTTCTTTTTGTTGAAAGAACTGATGATTGCTTGCTCACCTGCTACAACGTGCTGAGAGTGGTTGAAGTACACGAAGTCTGGCATGTTGTGAATTCTTGTCCATTCTACCGGTTGTGTTTTTCCTGTGTACTGTTGTTTAGCAGGATCCCAACCTGTAGCTGCGTAAATTTTCTGGATCTCTCCATCGTAGAATGCCTTGTCTTTTCCAGGCTCCATGTAATGATCTGCGTTGTATTCAGAAATAGTTCTGTGACAGTTCATACATACGTTCATTGATGGGATTTCAGATACTTTACCGTATTTAGCACTAGAGTGACAAAGTTGACAGTCAATCTTCTGTTCTCCAGCGTGAATTTTGTGTGAGAAGTAAATAGGCTGCTCTGGCTTGTATCCTTTGTAAACGCCGATCCACATGATCCAGTTCCAAATTCCGTATGTTGCCAAAAGCGCTAAGATTGCGATTAATCCTTTACCTACATAGTGGTATTTAGCATAGATTTCGCTGAAAGATTTTACTCTTGTTTCGTTTAATCCCGCTAAGTCTTCAGATTGTCCTAGTTTTACTAATTGTCTTAGTTTTAACAAGATCCAAACTAATAAACCTGCGATTGCTAAAAGTGAAATGATTACTACGTTTGTAGTAGTTTTGTCTGCAGGAGCTGCTTGTGCGGTACCTGCTCCAGCTTCTGCACCTGCTTTTTTATCGTCAGTAGGTGCCGGCTCCGGTGGATTAGTTGTAAAAGCTAAGATATCATCGATGTCCTTATCCGTAAGGTTAGGAAACACCTGCATCTCAGTTTTGTTATACTTTTCAAAAATCTCATTGGCGTATTTGTCCCCAGAAGCTCTAAGAGCTTTGTTGTCTTTGATCCACTTATGCAACCAATCTGTATCTACGCCACCTTCAGTTTTCACTCGCTCTACAACCCCTTTCAAAGGTGGTCCTACAACTTGTTTGTCTAAAGCGTGACATGCCGTACAATTTGCCTTGAAAAGTTTCTCTCCATTCTTAGGATCGCCGTCTTGCCCGTAAATTGAAGCACTGGTTGATAGCAATAAGCCTATTGCGATCAACGTTTGTCTATAATGCTTTCTCCAACTAATCATTTAAATTATCTTATGTTAGTAAAATATTGAACATTCAATCAATCCCGCAAAAATAATATTTTTAACAGGAATTTAACGGCTTATGGAAAGGTGAATATGTCATTTCTGTTTAATTTGTAATTATTCTAAATAACTGTGTTTGGTATAATTTTTTAATTTGTATAAATTTGCGGAAACAAGTTTAAATGAAAAATTTAATCAAAATATTTTCAGTAGTATCATTATTAGGTTTTTATCATATTGATGCACAACAGGTTGTAAAGAGAGATACTTTAAGTGGAACAGAGCTTATTATTTCTATGGATCCAAAGGTAGATGCTGCCTTGGGAAGCATTGAAGATAAATGCTCCAGAGTGGCTGTGAGTACGCCTTCAAGAGATACAGATAGTGATAATGACTATACGAAACCTACCAAAATCTATGTTCCGAGCAGAGAACTTACGAATGCGGAAATTTGTAGAAAAAATCCTAGAATTTTAGGATATAAAATTCAGATCACGACGGTGAAAAGTAATGATGAAGCCAATGAAGTAAAGGCGTATTTCAGAAAAAGATTTCCGAATCTGAAAGTAGAGACGGATGCTTCTTTGAGGCCGAATTATAAAATTTTGGCAGGAAGTTATTTCACGAAACAAAGTGCATCTTCAGACTTATCAAGAATCCGAGAATATTTTAAATCTGCAGTTGCTGTTCAGTATAGAATTTTCTGCGCAGAGGCAAAATAGTTTCAACAAAACATAAAAAAATAAAGCTGAGAACATCGATTCTCAGCTTTTTTATTTTATTGATAATATTGATTTAAAAACCAAAAAAATTCGGTCATTCTAAAGTAATTGTTGAAGACTAAATAGGTAAATAATATTCCTGTTACTGCCACTAAAATAGAAGTTATTTTAACAGATGATCGGTAGGTGAAAAATAGCCAGCCAATCAATAAAGGATATACAAAAACAAAGTGTCCGCCGTAGATAAATGCGGTGTGAAGTCCGAATTTCATAAAGCAATGGATAATGATGTCTACAAAAAAAGAAATCATTAACATCTGTACCAATTTATTCTTAAAGTTTTTATAATAACTCCAACTTATTAAAGCTAATAAAATGGCAATAAAAATATAAGGAATCCATGATGAATACACATCCATAAGTATGGCTTTAAAATGAAAACCTTTCATATTGTGCTTATTTCTGATAATTAAATCTGAAAATAAAATATTTCCACCAAAAAAGTAAGAAGAAATCATATCCCAAGTCGGAGTGCTTTTTACATTTGAAAATTTTTCGTACTGCTGACTTGTTTTGCTGAAAATTGTTTTGTACTTAAAATCAATTCTATTCAGATACAATAAAATAAAGCAAATGCACGTGATGAGCACTCTTATGGCTGCATTCAATAACTTTTTCCAGTTTTTAAAAAGGTCTTTTTCAAATAGTATGGGAATGAAAACTTTTACAATGTTGGTGACAGTTAATCCTCCAATGGTAACTCCTGCAAATGCTAAAGGTATGGCTGGGATTTTTTTATCTGCTTTAATTTTCGAGGCAGCATAGTGATTAAACAATGTTAATAAAAAAAACGTGTAGGTAAAGTTTTCCGGAGTAAATGAAAGTAAAATATTAGTTGAGAAAACTCCGAAAAATATAATCAATAAGAGCCTGATGTAATTGGGGAGGTTAATAATGTTTTTTAAATATTTAAAAACCTGTAAAATACTTAAACTGACCATTAAATTGCTTATCCAGGCTAATGCGAGTCTAAAAATAGCATTTGTTTTATCGTCGGAAAGATATAAAGCAATTTCTCGGATCCAATTAAAAAAATAATAGGATAGTGGATGTCTTTCAAAGCTTCCACCGGTCATCACAATCGCTTTATTGTCAAAGCTGAAATAGGCATCCCAAGGAATTCTTTCGTCATAAATAATTCGATAATCTAACGCGATATACCAGCCTAAAATTCCGTACATAATAAGAAAAAACGTGAATACCCCGAGCTCCGAATAAGAAGCGGGAAGAATAAGCCTGAAAAAGCTGTTGAATTTTGATTTTATAGTCGGAATAAACACCTTCGAAAATTTTTACAAAAGTAAAATAAAAAACTCACCAAAAATTGGTGAGTTTGTAAGATTATAATAATTGAAATTATTGCTTGATAACTTTTTCTGAAGTTTTCGTTCCATCTGCAAATTCTACCTGTAATAAATAGGTTCCTTTTGGAAGCGCAGATAAGTCAGCTTTTGCAGTATCTGATTTTAATACAGATCTTCCTGTCATATCAACAATTGTAGAAGATTTAACTTTTTTATCTGTTTTAATATTTACTTCTCCTTTTGTTGGATTAGGATAAACAGAAACTTCTGATTTTGATTTTGAAATTTCATTGGTAGCAAGAACTGAACCTAAAACTTGTACATCATCAATAGAAACAATATCAGCGTCCGCAGCAACATAACGGAATCTAACTCTTACATTTGACTGTGTACTGTATGCTGAAAGACTTACCTGTACTTGTACAATGTTTAGGTTGTAAAGATCAGTGTCTTCATCTCCATCTCCATCATCTATAAATCCTGTTTCATCATCTTCATTCCAAACGGTTGTCCAAGTTGTTCCTCCATCAGTTGAAATCTGAGCTAATAGGTCTCCGGCATCCTGAGCAATCATATAAGAGTAACCCACAACTGCTTTAAATCTTAAAACAGGGCTGGCTGTTCCTACTAAGCTAAATGCTGGGCTTACTAAATCTGCAGTATTAGATGCTGCTGTCCAGTTGACAGATGCTGA
Organism: Chryseobacterium sp. GM_Chr_2; assembly: GCF_026540445.1. Classification (NCBI taxonomy): domain Bacteria; kingdom Pseudomonadati; phylum Bacteroidota; class Flavobacteriia; order Flavobacteriales; family Weeksellaceae; genus Chryseobacterium; species Chryseobacterium sp. GM_Chr_2. The sequence continues at coordinate 34,307 of NZ_JALNUD010000004.1, read as the reverse complement.
TTTGGTTCCGGCAATTGTATATTCTGCTTGACCAGCTGCATTGAAGTTAACTGTTGTGAAGTCCCATGGTCTTGTTGATACTGTTGAAGATCTAGTCCATCCTGTAGGTGGAAAAGTTGTTCCTTCAAAATTTTCATTTAGCAATGTTTGTGCGCTACCAAAGAAAGAAGATAGTAATGTTAAAGATAGTAGAATTCTTTTCATAATATTTTTTTATAAAATTAATAAAAAATATTGATTTAATATTGTGATTTGGTGAAAAAAGAGTGTTAAAATTGATTTTTTGATCTATGAACTACAAGAAAGCATAGAACATCCCGAAACATCATCATATTTTGAAGGGCGTTTTTTAGAAAATTCAGGGTAGATTTCTTGGTATGGATTTTCCAATGCTTTTGTTAGCTTTTCTAAAAGTTCTGTTTTTCCGATAGTAATTTCTTCAATACATTCAAAAAGTAAGTAATTTCTCAGGATGAATTTCGGATTTGTCTCTTTCATCAATTCCAGAGATTCTTCTTTTGAGATTGCATTCTTTTCAAGTCGTTTTTGATATGCTGTTAAAAAATGATCTAGCTTGGAAAGTTTTTCCTCATCCAATAATAGATAAGAAACATTTTCAAACTGAGATTTTAAATCAGCTGTATGATCAAATCTTTCCAGTTGAGTGAAAAATAAAGTGTAATCCAACTGCAATTCCTGCATCAGGCCTTGCCAATTGGTGAAGAAATCTTCATCATCCTTTAAAAGAGTATCAAAACCGAATTTTTTACAAAGCATTTGATCGTGAGCTTTCCAGAAATAATCTCCGAAATCGTTTAATGTTTTCTCTAAAAACTGTTCATCTTTAATAATTGGATGAAGTGCATTGGCAAGCTGCCAAAGATTCCATTGTGCGATTTGCCCTTGTTTTCCGAAAGCGTATCTTCTGCCAGGCAGATCGGTTGTATTTGGAGTAAAATTCAGATCATATTCATCCATCATTGAATATGGGCCGTAATCGATCGTTAATCCCAAAATTGACATATTATCGGTATTCATTACGCCATGCACAAATCCTACGCGATACCATTCCACCATAAGATCGGCGGTTCTTTTACAAATGTCTGAAAAGAAGTCTTTGTATTTTTGAGTTCCCTCGGAAGTTATTTCTTTAAAGTAATTTTCAATGGTAAAATCAACCAAATCCATCAAAGTATTGAGCTCTCTTTGCGCAGACATCAATTCAAAATGTCCGAAACGAAGAAAACTTTCTGCGGTTCTTACAACAACGGCTCCTTTTTCCGCTTTTGGATCTCCGCTGTACATGATGTCTCTTATCACGTTTTCTCCCGTGAATGATAAACTTAATCCTCTCGTGGTTGGAATTCCTAAATGAAACATGGCTTCACTCATCAAGTATTCGCGAACTGAAGACCTCAACACGGCTCTTCCGTCAGCGTGTCGTGAGTAAGGAGTTGCTCCGGCGCCTTTCCATTGGATTTCGTTTTTCTGACCTAAGTTATTGGTGATTTCTCCAGCTAAAATAGCTCTTCCGTCACCCAATTGTCCTGCCCAGTTTCCAAACTGATGTCCGGCATAGGCTGTTGCATAGGTTTTTATATTTTCAGGTAAATTGTTTCCAACTAAAAAGTCAAGGTCTTTTTCTTCAAATTGTCCCAATCCGATTTCTTCTGAAAGTTTTTCATTAAAAGCAATCAGTTTAGGCTGATCAAAACCAACAGGTGAAACGGTGGAAAATAAAACTTTTGGCGTATTTCTCTGCAGGGTATTTCCTGAAAAATCTCCCGGAAATATTTTTATAAAGGGTTGTTGAATGTTTTCAATTTTCATAATCTCAAAGATAGTGATAATAAAAAAAGACCTTTCAATTTGTTTGAAAGGTCTGATGTATTTCTAAAAGAGAATTTATTTATTAAAATCTATTTCTTCAGAAGTGTTTAAATTCTCGTTTACGTTGTCTTCTTTTTTACCTGAATTATTTTTCGGAGTAGGATCTACAGGTCTCGGATTTTTGATCTCGTCGATTGTCTGAAGACCTCCATCGTCTCCATAACCTCCGCCAATTCCTTTTAATCCTGAACAGCCGTCTTTCCATTCAGATGGTTTGGTGAATTTATCGTCTGGTGAAACGCCTAGTGTTTTATCTGCCCAGACTTTTTTCATGTAGATCGCCCAGATTGGTAGTGCCATTTTCGCACCCTGACCTTCACCGGTTCCAAAGAAGTGGGTTGCTCTGTCTTCCCAGCCTACCCAAGCTCCTGTTGCCAGTTTTGGAGTAATCCCCATAAACCAACCATCGGAGTTGTTCTGCGTAGTACCTGTTTTTGCTGCAATTTCCACTGCTTTTGAAATTCCCCTTCTTCCCAATTCTCCGGAAGCTGTTCCATATTGTGCCACACCCTTCATCAATTCGATCATCGTGTAAGCATACAGAGGATTCATCACTTCTTTCGGTTCTACATTTACTTCTTTAATTACTCTACCATTGGCATCTTCAATTCTCCAGATCATTTCCGGTTTATTGTGGTTACCATAGTTGGCAAATGTACTGTAAGCACCAAGCATTTCAAAAATTGTAATATCTGACGAACCTAATGCAATTGTATTGTTTCTAGGGATGTCTTCCGTTACTCCTAAATCTCTTGCCGTTTGAATTACTGCATCAACACCTGTCATTTCGATAAGCCTTGCTGCGATCGGGTTTTGAGAGTGTGCTAAACCATCTTTTAAAGTTAACATTCCCCCTCTTCCCGGAACGTGCCATCCTTTATGATCATACGTTGCGTTAGAAACTGCTGAACAAGGTGTCATTCCTAATTTCATAATAGCCGTAGCATATACGAAAGGCTTGAATGTGGAACCAACCTGTCTTTTTCCTTGTTTAATGTGATCGTATTGAAAATGTTGCCAGTCGATACCTCCAACCCAAGCTTTAATTTCACCAGTTCCCGGAACCATAGACATCAAACCTGCCTGAGCAATTTGTTTGTGATATCTGATAGAGTCCCAAGGAGACATTTCTACCTCTTCTTCTCCGCCCCAAGTGAAACGAGATGTTTTGATCGGCTTATGGAATTCCAGTAAGATTGAATCTTCAGAAACTCCTGCCGCTTTCAACTGCTTGTAACGCCCGGTTCTTTTCATCGCCTGAGTCATTACATCGTTTACCTGTTTATTGGTTAGGTAATAGAAAGGTCTGTTTTTTCTGCCTCTTTGTTCGGCATCAAATCTTTTCTGAAGATCTGTTAAATGTTCACGGATTGCTTCTTCTGCATACTTTTGCATTTTAGAATCAAGCGTCACATATATTTTTAAACCGTCTTTGTAAAGGTTTAATTTTTTACCGGTTTGTTTTTCGTAATCTTTAAGATAATTATCAATCTCTTTTCTCAGATAAAACTTATAATAAGCAGAATAATCATCACTGATATTTTTGATCGGGTGATAATCTACCACTACAGGAGTTGATACTGCTTTTTCGTATGTTGCATTGTCAATATAACCTGTTTCAAGCATCTGAGTTAAAACAACATCTCTTCTTCTTTTTGCTCTTTCAGGATTTCTCATGGGATTATTAGCAATAGGTGCTTCAAGCATTGCGACAAACATAGAGGCTTCCGGAAGAGTCAATTCGGAAGTTGTCTTATTGAAGTATATTTTAGATGCCATTTCAATACCATTCGCATTATATGTAAAATCGAATTTATTGAAATACAAAGTAATAATTTCTTCTTTGGTGTACAGTTTTTCAAGGCTCACTGCAACAGACCATTCTTTTAGCTTTTGAATAACTCTTTTTACTGGATTTTTGGATGGTTCCTTTGTAAATAAAAGTTTAGCTAGCTGTTGAGTAATTGTAGAACCTCCACCTCTGTCTCCACCATATCTAAGAGCTCTCAAAATAGATTTTAAATCAATCCCCGAATGCTCTTTGAATCGCTCATCTTCTTTAGCTTGTAAAGCATAAATAAGATAAGGAGGAAGTTGTTTATAGGTGATTGGCTGAGTCTTTTCTTTCTCAAATTTACCCAGTAATACACCGTCTGACGAAATGATCTCCGAGGCAACGTAGATGTCCGGATTTTCAAGTTCCTTTACATCGGGCATTTCTCCAAGAAAACCTTGGGAAACCGCAAAGAAAAGTCCTGAAATTCCTAAAACTACAACAATGAGCCCAAGCCATACAAGCCTTACCCACTTTTTCCAGGAGCTGTCTTTCTTTTTTTTAGGAGGAAGCGGAAATTTTTTTCCTTTGCTTCCGGCATTTTGTTTGTTTACTTCCATGTAGGGTTACGGTTTAGCCGTTTCTATTTTTACTCCAATATCTTCAATTCCGGGAAGGTTATCGTTTCTCATGGCCTGTACCAAGCCAATTTCATACTTTCCTTTTGCCGGAAATTTATAATTCAGTTTATACTGAAAAAGAGTTTCCTTCGTGTCACCAAATCCTGTACCAAGCCACTCTCCGTTGGGCTTAGCCAAAACATAGTTCATTGTATCGGTCTCTTTTTTCTTCGTTTGAAGATTCGTGAAATTTACAATGAATCTTATATTGCTGTAAGGATATTCATTGTTATTTCTTACAACAAATATAATATTTTTAGGATTCTGCGGATCTGAAATTTCAAGATTAAATTTTTGTTCACTCTTCTTATTCCATTTATTATCAACGGAATTCATCGTTACTTCTCCTTCTGAGGAAGAATTACAGCTAAAGAAAAGGATAAGGGTAAATAATCCTAAAATTTTACGCATTATTATCTTTTTTTGGAGGAAACTTCTTTTTGAATTTTTTCTTGTTTGGGTTTGGTTTTTTCTCAGAATCAGAAAATGCTGTTTCTACCTTTTCCACTTGAGCTTTTGGCTGTTGAGGCTTTTGCTGTCGTGGTTGATTGTTAGATTGAGCATTTGCATTCGGTCTGTCCTGTTTCTCCTGTCTTTCCGGGCGAGGTTGTTTCGTCGGTCTGTCGGATCTTTCCGTTCTTTCAGCTCTCTCAGGACGATCGGTTTTTTCTGAACGTTCTTGTCTTTCAGGTCGGTTATTAGGTCTTGTATTTCTATTTTGACCTTGTTGCTGACCTTGATTGTTCTGATTATTACTCGGTCTGTTCTGATTTCTGTTTTTGTTATTCCCTCTGTTTTTCTTTTCGAATCGGTCAACACTGTTTTCCTGAATCAAATCGATGGTTGCCAAAGGAATATCCGGTTGCTTTAAATCTTCAAGAGGAAGCGTTTTCTCGCCTCTTTTATTTTTAGCAATCAGTTTTTTAACCAAATCAATATCAAAGTCATACCAAGCCATAGAGCTATCTACATAGGCAAACCACATTTTCTTTTTGAAAACGTCGATTTTAATACAAAAAGCTCTTCCTTTCTCAGTATCCAACATAGTGGATGAAGACGGGAAGTTGCTTAAAGCATCCAAATAGCTGTCTAATTCGTAGTTTAGACAACATTTCAATTTACCACATTGCCCAGCCAATTTTTGAGGATTGATGCTCAATTGCTGATATCTTGCCACATTGGTATTTACCGATCTGAAATCTGTTAACCATGTAGAACAGCAAAGTTCTCTTCCGCAAGATCCGATTCCGCCTACTTTCGCTGCTTCCTGTCTGAAACCGATCTGTTTCATATCGATCTTCGTACGGAAGGCACCCGCATATTCTTTAATCAACATTCTGAAATCTACACGATTATCAGCGGTATAATAAAACGTAACTTTAGAGGCATCACCTTGATATTCAACATCTGTGATCTTCATTTCAAGACCCAGCCTGTGAGCAATCTTTCTTGCGTCGATCTTTACGTTGTCTTCTTTTTTTCTTGCTTCCTGCCATACCTCAAGATCTTTTTGGTTGGCCTGTCTGTATATTTTAAGGGCAGATTCTTCAGAAAATTTCTTCTTTTTCATCTGAATCTTTACCAATTCGCCGGTGAGACTTACCACACCTACATCATGTCCGGGACTAGATTCTACTGTTATTACACTACCTATATGTAATGGGATATTGTTTACATTTTTATAAAACGATTTTCTGTCATTTTTAAATCTAACTTCCACAAAATCACACCTGTTCGATGCGGGATTGTTGATGTTAGAAAGCCAGTCAAAAACACTTAATTTATAACTATTACCACAGGTATTTACATTTTCACAGCCATTCGCGGTTTTCTTGGGACCGCAAGAATGTGCAGAATCGCCGGATGTTTTACATCCACAACTCATATATTATATATTTAATCTTGCAAATTTATGATTTTTATCTTTATGAGGTCTAAAATAATCAAATATTAAGAAACTCGATTGTTTAATATTAAACAAATGATAAGGGTATTAACTTAATTTTTATTAAATATTTAATAATGATTGTTTTAGGTGTAATTCAAGCGTAGATATTATTTTAAACATAATTTTCTTTGGCTATAATGTTTAAAAATTTAAGATTTATTAACAGGTGTAACTAAAATAATTTTATATTTGGGTTATATAATAATAGTCTATGAAAAAAATCTTAGTATCAACTGCATTATTGGCGGGTGTTTTATCTTACGCGGGAGGCTTCAGAGTGTCTTTGCAAGGGGTAAAGCAATTGGCAATGGCACACACGAGTGCGCATGCTGAGGATGCGAGTGTAGCATTCTTCAACCCGGCGGGTATGTCTTTCATTCCTTCCAAGTTTAGTATCGCGGTAGGAGGTTTTGCGGCAGGTAACAAAGTGACTTTCCAAAATACGAATACGCTACAAAGTACAGAAACGGATAATCCTATCGGAACTCCGCTTTACGCTGCAATTGCCTACAGACCAGTAGACAAATTATCTGTTGGTTTTAGTTTTTCTACACCTTTTGGTAGTACAATACAATATCCATCAGATTGGGAAGGAAAAGAAATGGTGCAGAAGCTAGAGCTTAAAAGTTTCTTCTTCCAGCCAATGATCTCTTATAGATTCAATGAATGGTTTGCGTTTGGGGCAAGCTATATCTATGCAAGAGGAGATGTGAAATGGGATAAGGCTATTACTCAATTCGGAGGACAGCTGAATCTTGACAGTAAAGCCAGCGGACACGGTTATGGATTCGGTTTCTACTTCAGACCAGATCCTAAATTGGATGTAAGTATTGCTTACCGTTCACCAGTTGATATGAAGGCTAAAGACGGAAAGGCTACCTTCAGCTTCCCGACATCTACAATTTATCCATTATTAGGTTTAGATGCATCAGGGAAAGATAGTTTTACCGCAACTTTGCCTTTGGTAGAAGAATATACGGTAGGTTTAACCTATAAAATTACACCAAAATGGTTGGTTTCGGCAGATTTTAATTACCACGGTTGGGAAAGATACAGTCAGTTGACGTTAGATTTTGGTCAGGCTCCTGTTGGAAATTCACCATCAGATCCTACGAAGTCTATTTCTCCTAAAAACTTTAAAAATTCTAAAACATTCAGATTAGGAACGCAGTATGCATTCACAGATATGATCTATGGTCGTTTAGGTGCTTATTATGATGAAGCTCCGTACACCGAAGAGAATTTCATTCCAGAAACACCTTCTTACAATACTTATGTAATTACTGGTGGTGTTGGATTTAAATTGAAACAATTCGGAGTAGATTTAGCAGGAGGATATGCAATGCCTCAGGCAAGAGATGTGAAAAATGCGAACTTAGGATTTTACGGACAATCCACAGCGACTGCATTTTATGTAGGTTTAGGTTTATCTTATAACCCTTTTTAATTGAAAGACTATGAAAAAAATTATAATTTCTACAATCGCTGTTTCTGCGTTACTATTCACAACGAGTTGCGAGCATGATTTTGATACAGACGTAAAAGATGTTGTTGTAAGTAAGGGTGAAGCAGATTTTAAAACCTATGTAGCATTAGGAAACTCTTTGACGTCAGGTTACAGAGACGGAGCGCTCTATGCAGACGGGCAGAATGAATCTTACCCTTCCATGATTGCCCAGCAGATGAAACTAGTAGGCGGTGGAGATTTCAAGCAGCCTATGATGCCGGATAATAACGGAGGTTTGCTTTTAAATGTTGGTGGAAGCACCAATCTTCAGATTGCAAACACAAAACTTTATATTGATAGTTTTATTAATGGTTCTCCAGATCTGAAAAATGCCAATGGAGGTGTAGCAACTACTTTAACAAATACTGTTCTTCCTGGTCCGTTTAATAATCTTGGAGTTCCGGGGGCAAAAGTAGCGCACTTATTAGCAGATAATTATGGAAATGTGGCAGGAGTAATTCCTAAAACGGCAAACCCTTATTTTGTAAGATTTGCATCCAGCCCTACAACTTCTGTTATTAAAGATTTTAAAGCGCAGAGTCCTACATTCTTTTCTTTATGGATCGGGAATAATGATGCTTTGTTATATGCTTTGGCAGGTGCAGATCCTTCGGTTGAAACATTAACACCTCCGGCGATGTTTGCACAATATTATAATGCATTAATTGCTGAAATTGCAACAACAAATGCGAAAGGTGTCATTGCTAATATTCCGAGTGTAACGTCTATTCCTTCATTAACTACAATTCCTACAAACCCTTTAACTGCTGCAGTTTTAGGAAACGGAAATGTTGCTGCTGGAGAAGCGAATATTGATAATTTAAATGCAAGTTTATATGGGCCTTTAAATCAAATTTTAACAGCATTTGGAGCTGGAGATAGAATTAAACCTCTTTCTAAAACAGCAGCAAATCCTCTGTTGATTAAAGATGAAACGTTGCCAGATCTTAAAGTTCAGATTACGGCTGCTGCGGCTGCTTCAGGAAATGCTCAGTTGGTGGCTTTGGCTACTTATCTTGGGAATACTTACGGGCAGGCAAGACAGGCAAAAGCTGGAGATTTGGTTCCTTTAACAACAAAAGCAGAAATCGGAAAAGCTGAACCTACCGCTTTAGCCGCGCTTTCTGCAAAAGGAGTTGCTTATCCGTTTGCCGATAAATACATTTTGATTCCTTCTGAAATTGCAGATATCAATACGACTATTGATGCTTATAATGTGACTATCAAGGCTGCGGCGGCTTCAAAAGGATATGCTTTTGTAGATGCTAATAAGAAAATGAACGAGCTTGGCTCTAAGTCTGGAGTTTATTGGGATGGTGTGAAATATACGGCTAGCTTCGTAACTGGTGGTGCATTCTCTTTAGATGGAGTTCACCTTACTGGTAGAGGATATGCTATTATTGCCAATGAATTTATAAAATCAATCAACGCGACTTATAAATCTACATTGCCACAGGTAAATGCGAACAATTATTCAGGTATAAAATTCCCGTAATAATTGATAAAATAAAAACTTAGAAACCACAGGATAGATTCTTGTGGTTTTTTTTTAAATTTGCAAAATCTTTTAAAAAGTAAAAATGGCCGATCAGTTAAGTTATCTATTTTGCACAAGAACGAGTAAGGACTTGGCAGAAAAAATTGCCCATCACTATGGGAAAGAATTAGGAAAAATCAACTTTCAGACGTTCAGCGACGGTGAATTTGAACCCGTTTTAGACGAATCTGTAAGAGGTGGAAGAGTATTCCTAATCGGATCTACATTCCCTCCAGCAGACAATTTGTTAGAACTTCTTTTAATGATTGATGCAGCGAAAAGAGCTTCTGCAAAAAGCATTACGGTAGTACTTCCTTACTTCGGACTTGCAAGACAAGACAGAAAAGACAAGCCAAGAGCCCCAATCGGAGCGAAATTGGTGGCAAATCTTCTGACTGCTGCAGGTGCAACAAGAGTAATGACGATGGATCTTCACGCAGACCAAATCCAAGGATTTTTCGAAATTCCGGTAGATCATTTATATGCATCTACAATTTTCGTAGACTACATCAGAGATCTGAATCTTGAAAATCTTACTATCGCTTCTCCGGATATGGGAGGTGCGAAAAGAGCAAAAAACTATGCAGGTCACCTTGGTGCAGACGTAGTAATTGCTTACAAAGAAAGAAAAAAGGCAAATGTAGTTGAAGAAATGTTCCTTATCGGGGATGTAGTTGGAAAGAACGTAATCCTTATTGATGATATGATTGATACGGCGGGTACATTGTGCAAAGCTGCAGATATCTTAATGGAAAAAGGAGCAAAATCGGTAAGAGCAATGGCTACTCACGGAGTGCTTTCAGGGAAGGCTTATGATAATATTGAGAACTCAAAATTATTGGAAGTTATTGTAACTGACTCAATTCCTGTGAAAAATAATTTGTCATCTAAAATAAAAGTGCTATCTTGCGCCCCATTATTTGCGGACGTTATGAAGATGGTTCATGAGCATCAATCAATTAGCAGTAAATTTGTTATTTAATTGATATTTAGAAGTTTGCAAATTTAATTTGAAACAATTTTTTAAATTTTTTATAAATGAAATCTATTACAATTCAAGGTACAAAAAGAGAAAGCGTGGGCAAAAAGTCTACAAAAGCTTTACGTGATGCTGAATTAGTTCCTTGTGTTGTTTACGGAGGTGCAGAACCATTGAACTTCTCTGCTGAAGAGAGAGCTTTCAAAGGTTTGGTATATACTCCAGAAGCACACACGGTATCTATTGAAATCGACGGACAGGTAATTCCTGCTGTTCTTCAAGATATTCAGTTCCACCCAATTACAGACAGAATTCTTCACGTTGATTTCTATCAATTAGCTGACGATAAGCCAGTTGTTATGGAAGTTCCTGTAAGAATCACTGGTCGTTCTAAAGGTGTTGTAGCTGGTGGTGTTTTACGTCAGTCTTTCAGAAAATTGAAAGTAAAAGCTATTCCTGCAAACTTGCCAGATGAGGTAGTTGTAGATGTTACTCCATTAAGAATTGGTAACAAACTTTACATCGGAGGTATCAAAACTGAAGGATATTCTTTCATGCACCCAGACAATGCAGTTGTTGTAGCTGTTAAGATGTCTAGAAATGCAATGAAAGGTGGAGCAGCAGCTCAGGATGATGAGGATGAAGATGAAGTTGCAGCTGAAGGAGAAGCTCCTGCAGCAGAAGAAACTGCAGCAGAATAAGAATTACTTATTTAAAAATATGAAACCTGTCAATTTTTTGGCAGGTTTTTTTATGATTAAAAATTAAATATTTCACTTCAAAAAAATACGAACCCTTTTATAAGTGAAACGCCTTTGTGAACTAAAAAACATAAAGTAATCAAAATCTTTGTGCTCTGAGTGTTCAAAATAACAATTTCAGTTAAAAAAAATTCATAGCTATCATTCGCTAAGTAAAATGCCCTTGCGAACGTAAGTATTCACAATAAAATTATCCATTCCTAGCAACCTTTAGTGTTAAATATATAAAGTATATTTCACATCGAATCTTTCTATCAACTTACAACAAGCAACTCTCAACCACAATCCGAAAAAAAGCCGTAAATTTGAAGTGTTCTAAATAAGAGCGTTTTAATTTAAAATTATAATAAATGTTTGACATTCAGGAAATCAGAAGTCAGTTTTCTATATTAGATCAGAAGGTGAACGGTAAGCCGTTGGTTTATCTAGACAATGCAGCAACATCGCAAAAACCGAACTCCGTTTTAGAAGTTTGGAATCAATATTATACAGAGCTTAATGCTAATGTTCATAGAGGAATTCATACTTTGAGCCAATTGGCAACCGAAGAAATGGAACTTTCAAGAAGAAAGATTCAGAAATTCATTAATGCTAAACATGATTTCGAAGTCATTTTTACGAAAGGAACAACAGAAGGATTAAACCTCATTGCTTATATTTTAACGCAGAAATTAAAAAAAGACGATGAAATCATCATTTCTTACCTTGAACATCACTCGAATATCGTTCCGTGGCAAATGCTTTGTGAAAGAACCGGAGCAAAACTTAGGGTAATCCCCATCGACGAAAACGGAATTCTTCAATTAGATAAATTTGATGAGTTTTTAAGTGAAAAAACAAAAGTTGTTTCTGTTAATCAGGTTTCAAATGCTTTGGGAATTGTAAATCCAATCGAGGAAATTATTTCAAAAACAAGAAAAAATACAAACGCTTATATCGTAATCGATGGCGCTCAGTCTGCGCCTCACTTTACCATTGATGTTCAAAAAATGGATTGCGATTTCTTCGTGTTTTCAGGGCATAAAATGTACGCTCCGATGGGAACCGGGATTTTATACGGAAAACAGGAAATTCTTGAAGATTTGCCGCCTTTCCATGGAGGAGGAGAGATGATTGCAACGTGTTCTTTTGATGGAACAACGTATGCAGGACTTCCTTTCAAATTCGAAGCAGGAACACCAAATGTAGGGGGAAATATCGCTTTAGGAGCTGCAATTGATTTCATTCAGAAAGTAGGGCAGGAAAATATCCAAAATCATGAAAATGCCTTATTGGAATATGCCCAAAGACAACTTTTAGAAATTGAAGGAATTAAAATTTACGGTGAAAAAGCAAAAAGAACAGGTGTTGTTTCTTTCAATCTTGAAGGCATCGGAATTGCTTCTGACGTGGGAATGATTTTAGATAAACTAGGTATCGCTGTAAGAACCGGGCATCACTGTACACAGCCAATTATGGATTTCTTTAATATTGCAGGAACGGTAAGAGCAAGTTTTGCGGTTTATAATACTTTCAATGAAATTGATTTGCTGGTGGAAGGTGTGAAAAAAGCTCAGAAAATGTTATCATAAAACAATGATTATATAAATTGACCTCCTGATATTTAGAGTTTTTTGTTTTAATATGTTGTTTAGATTGATTTTAAATAATAGATATTAACAATTAATCAAATTTGAAAATTCTTTCTCTGTAGTTGTAAGACTTGATTTAATTTTGTCTGGTCTAAATATAACACATGGAATTAATTGAAAAACTAAACTGGAGATTTGCCACCAAAGCAATGAACGGTCAAAAAGTACCACAGGAAAAAGTGGATAAAATATTGGAAGCGGCAAGATTAGCACCTACATCAAGCGGACTTCAACCTTTCGAAATCATTGTAGTGACTAATCAGGAGATCAAAGAGCAGATCAGGCCTCACGCTTGGAATCAGCCACAAATCACGGATTGCTCACATCTTTTGGTTTTTGCCGCTTGGGATAATTATACGGAAGAAAGAATCAATAAAATGTTTGATTTAACCAATGATATCAGAGGTTTCAAAAATGAAGGCTGGGAAAATTACAGACAAATGTTATTGGGAATGTATCCTCAAAGATCGGCTGAAGAAAACTTCACACACGCGGCAAAACAAGCGTATATCGGATTTGGAGCAGCAATTATCGCAGCAGCTTTCGAAGAGGTAGATACAACGCCAATGGAAGGATTCGTACCTGAAGAAGTGGATGTTATTTTAAACTTAAAAGAAAAAGGTCTGAAAAGTGTTCTGTTGTTGCCAATTGGTTACAGAGACGCTTCGAATGACTGGCTGGTAAACCTTACGAAAGTGAGAAAACCGAAAGAAGATTTCATTACTGAAATCAACTAATTATTAATTAATTTACATATAGAAACCACCCTTTCAATTACTGAAAGGGTGGTTGTATTTTATGTAAGAAAAAGAAATCTGCGTCATCTGCAAAATTTGCGAGAATCAAAACTCAACAGTCGGCTTCCAATCTACCACCGCTCGGATAAATGCTTCTGCATTTTCCAAAGGAATATTTGGTAAAATTCCATGTCCTAAATTTGCAATATATCGGTCTTTTCCAAAACGGTTAATCATTTCAGTCACCATTTTTTTAATGGTTTCAGGGGTCGAATGCAATCTTGCAGGATCAAAATTTCCCTGAAGCGTCATCGTATGATTCGTCAGTGTTCTTGCAAATTCCGGCTTAATCGTCCAGTCAACACCTAAAGCTGAAACCGGAGATTGTACCATATCTTCCAAAGCAAACCAACATCCTTTTCCGAAAACCACAACGTGTGTCAACGGGCTTAAAGCTTCAACAATTTGATGGATGTATTTCCAAGAGAATTCCTGATAATCCGCCGGAGAAAGCATTCCGCCCCAAGAATCGAAAACCTGAACGGCAGAAACGCCTTTTTCAACTTTTCTCTTCAAATAAGCAATCGTAGTATCTGTAATTTTCTGAAGTAATAAATGTGCCGCTTCCGGTTGTTGGAAACAGAAAGATTTTGCAATATCAAAAGCTTTACTTCCTTTTCCTTCTACGCAATAGCAAAGAATCGTCCAAGGTGAACCTGCAAAACCGATCAATGGAATTTCGTTGTCTAATTTCTGTAAAGTCAGTTCAATCGCATCAAAAACGTAGCCTAAAGTATCATTCACATCCGGAACTGCAACATTTTGCACATCTTCCATTGTTCTGATCGGATTATCCAACCAAGGACCCACGTTTTCCTTCATTTTGAAATCAATCCCCATCGCTTGCGGAACCACCAAAATATCAGAGAACAAAATCGCAGCATCCAAAGGGTATCTTCTGATGGGTTGTACCGTGATTTCGGAAGCCAGTTCCGGAGTCTGACATCTTGTGAAGAAATCATATTTATCGCGTAGCGCAATGAATTCCGGCAAATATCTTCCGGCTTGTCTCATCATCCAAACGGGTGGTCTTTCTACGGTTTCTCCGCGAAGTGCTTTTAAATACAGGTCGTTTTTAATCATAATTTATTAGACTAATATTGCCAAGAATGACAATTAAAATATATCAATTTTTGTTTATAATTTCCTTTTTTATTACATCAAGAACGGAAATCAAATTATTTCCTTCTGAAGTAAAAACAGGTTTTGAAGTATGCTTTCTCAGCTCTCGGGAAGTGGTTTCGCCAATCGAAAAAAGCATCATATCCTGTAGGGAATTTTGTTTTGCAAAACTACGAACTCCGCTCGGACTAAAAAATACAGCAGCATGATATTTTTCAGTTATTACAGGATTGGTTTCTTCGGTATTATAAACGGTAACTTTTTTATATTGAATGTTTTGCAGTGGAAGGTCATTATCCAGCACGTTAATCGCTAAGTTTCCGCAAAAGTGAATAAAGCTTTCGTGCTGGCAGTTTCCGATGATAAATTTCGAAAGTGTTTCAGCGTTTTTCAACACTTTAAAAGTTCCGAAACCGTGTTTTCTGAGTTCACGTTTTGTTTTTTCGCCAACGCAATAGATTTTATTGTAATTTTTTGCAGTAAAATCTTCATTGGGCTGAAATCCGTTTTTGAAAAAAGAAATAATTCCGTTCACGCTGGTAAAGATTAGAGAATGGTTCTTCAGATCAAATGAATCCACTTGCATAGGAGTGGTTTTAATTACCTCAACACAATCAATCGAAACTTCTTCTCCTAAAGATTTAGAGATAACAGCTTGGTCTATGTTTTTGGTAAATAAAATCTTCATTATGGTTTGTCTTTTAAATGTAAATCGGAGACTAAGAGTCTTACCTTATTCATGAAATCTTTTCCGGGATCTTCTTTTATGGTGAAATAATTAGGATCTACTTCCTTCCAAAGCTTGGAATTTCTGAAGGCTCCGTATTCCGAATGCCCGATGAGATATTCTATATTGTATTTTTTTGTTAAATATCTTACCAATTGCGCATTAGCGGTAATTTGCTGTTCGGTGAGCGGTTGTTTTTTACTTCCGATGTTTTCAATCCCGATGGCGCAATAATTTAAACCAATGGTATGTCTCGCAAACATGTTGGGTTCCATCAGCTGATAAATCGTTCCGTCTCTGTCGATAATATATTGTGAGGAAACATTCAGCGTACTTTGTTTCTTCAAAGTATTTCTGGCACTTTCCAGATGGGTTTTATTAAAGTATTTAAAATTAGTTTCCACCGTTCCGCCCGCTGTGTAATGAAGAACGATCATTTTTGGCGAAATGGTTGCTGTATTTTGGGTAATATTATAGTGAGATTTAAGGTAATCGATGCTTAAATTTACCCTTTCGGAAGAATAATTTATTGGCTTTTTAATAATTTCGGGATCACCTTTCTGAGCGTATGTAAAACCTACGATCGATAAAAACAAAAAGCAAATAATATTCTTCATAAACTTATTTAGGATATTGATAATGCCCGGTAATGGTGAATTTAAATAGGCAATCTTCTATCACTTGTCCGGCGCCGATATTATGTACGATTAAATATCTTTTCCCGTCCGCCGATTTCTTATTCACCACAATTCCGATGTGGGTTAAATTTCCAGGTAAAAGCCAGGTTATGATGTCTCCCGGAACATAAAGCTCAGGGTTGGTTTCTATTGACTTTGATTTTCCAAATTTAGCAAAGAAAATTCTCAAATTCGGAACTCGGCGATGATCGATGTTCGTGTCAGGCTTTTTCAGTCCCCAGGTTTTCGGATAGGCTGAAAAATTTTTCGCCATATCTTCATGCACTTCCTTCTGAAGATCAATTCCTAATTTTCGATATGCCCGAATCACAACATCGGTGCAAACGCCTTTATCTTTCGGAACATCTCCGTTCGGATAATTAATGACGAAATAAGCAGGATCGTATGAAACCTTGTCTTTTGTTAAGCTTAACGCTGCGGCAGACAATTTCTGAGCAAACTGATTTTGCGCTTTAGCAGTAAAAGCACAATATATAATGATAAGAATAGTGAAATACTTTCTCATTATGCACGAAATTTTAGGATTAATTAAATCTGGCTTTTAATCTCAGCCATTAATTCTTTCCCGCCATTTTCAAGAACAATTTTTGCAAACTTTTTCCCGAAATTTTCTTCTTCATTATAAACGAAACTTTCATCGGTCGCGATGCAGTTTTTACCGTCTAATGAGCAAAGTGCCGCCTTGAAGCGAATCTGATCTTCAAAGATCTCAGCAAAAGCCCCAATTGGTGCTGTACAACCGCCTTCCAGCGTATTCAGGAAATTTCTTTCCATTTCTACACAAATTTGGGTAGGCTTATGATTGATTGAGCTAAGGATCTCGTTGATTTCAGGTTTGTCTGAATGCCCTGCAACTGTGATTACTCCTTGTGAAGGCGCCGGAATTAAAAACGGAAGCATCTCATGATCAATGTCCATTTTCATTCTTTTGATACCCGCCAAAGATAAGATGGTTGCATCAAAATCGCCATCTTCAAGCTTCTGAAGACGCGTCTGTATATTTCCACGGATATCAGAAAATTCAGCATTCGGAAAGTTCTTCAGCCAAAATGCTCTTCTTCTCAAGCTGCTAGTTGCCAGTTTAAGCTCGTGGAATTCTTTATTTTTTGCAGATTCTTTTCTGATGAGAACATCCTGAGGGAAATCTCTTTCCAGATAAGCAATCAGTTCTATTTTTTCGGGAAGTAAGGTAGGTACGTCTTTTAGAGAATGCACAGCAATGTCGATCTCGTCATTCAGTAATGCGATATCAAGATCTCTTGTGAAAACTCCCGTGATTCCTAAAGAGTAAAGCGGCTGAGTAAGATTTTTATCACCCGAAGATACAATAGGAACAATTTCCGTTAAATAATTATTATTTTGAAGATGCCTCGCAACTTCTCTCGCCTGCCAAAGGGCAAGTGCGGAATTTCTGGTTCCGATTCTAATGCTTTTCATTGAATTCGTTGTTTGGTTGTTCAACTAATATTTCGTGCATTAATTTACTAATTTCTTCGGCTTTTAACGGATTATCTATTATATATTTTGCAAAACGGTTGGTGATTTTCTGAATCATTTTGTCGGAAAGTTCCATATCCGTGATGTTTATGTATTTATTTTTTCTGTAAAAATTGTGCATTTCGTTGCGTTCCATATTCTTTAAAACCGCTTTGAAATGATGAATATTTGGTGCCAGCTTTCTTTTTTTCTCCCATTCCAGAAAGTCTTTCGTCATTTCCTTGATGATCTTCTCTGCTTTCGGAATTTCTTTTTCTCTTTGCTGAATGGTTTCCTGAATTTGTTTTGAAAGTTCATCAACATCAATCAAAGTTACATTTTCATTTTCCGTTACATTTTTTTCAACGTTATTCGGAATTGAAAGATCAATTACCAAAGTTTCTTTTCCGTTCGGGAAGTGAGATTTGTTAACAATCGGGTGTTTAGCTCCGGTAGCTACAATAAGAATATCGGTGCTTTTTAATTCCTGATCAAAATCTGCATAATTAATATTCGGAATATTGTACTTTTCAGATATCTTGGCCGCCGTCTCCTGAGTTCTGTTGGCAATTTTAATTTTTGGCTGATAAACATGTTTTACCAAATTTTCAACCGTATTTTGTCCGATTTCCCCAACGCCTAATAAAAGAATGTTTTTCTCGGCAATTCTTTTCTGGCTATTTAAAATATAATGAACAGCTGCGTAAGAAACAGAAGCTGCTCCATTGGAAATTCCTGTTTCGTTTTTTATTCTTTTTGAAATCTGAATTGCAGAATTTATAGATCGCTCCAAATAAGGGTTAGAATTTTTTCTTTCCTTTTTAAAACGTGCGTATGCTTTTTTTATCTGCCCTATAATTTCGAAATCTCCGATGATCTGGCTTTCCAGACCTGCCGCCACTCTGAATAGATGCGTCAACGCTTCTTCTTTGGTCAAAATATTGGCAAACTGTAAAAAATCCATCAGATTTACGCCAATGGTTTTACAATATTCTTCGGCAACCAAAAGGTAATTGGAGGTAGTGGTGTAAATTTCGGTTCTGTTACATGTGGAAACCACGAATGCATCCCCTAAATCTTCATTATGAATTCGGGTAACAAAGTTTTTGATGTTTTCATCAAAGAAAGCAAATTTACCTCTCGTTTCTACATCAGCTTTTTCGTAGCTAATAGAAAGTACGGCAAAATTCGACGTTTGATGTATGTTGGAATACTGTAACATAAGCGGGGCAAATTTACATCTTTTTTAATAAATTATTTTCTGATACTGTATATGATAATTATCGTAAAAAACTATTTTGGGATGGTTCTAAATAGCGGAAAGCGCAATTTCATTTTTGATATTTAAGCATCGCAATTTTTATTAGTTTTTGTTAAAAATTTTAAGGATAAAGGCGTTATCTTATCATTAAATTTACCTGCTTTTTAGCAGATTTAATTCTCTACAGGGCGAATGTTAAATTTAGTTTAAATCAAAGTTCGTAAATATCTAAAGTAAAAGTTAATAGAATATTAGAAATTTTAATAAAATTTTAACCAAATTATATGCTTGTGGAATTTCTTTAGTAGCCTTAAATTTATATCTTTGTAAATCTTTAAAAAATCAGAAGGAAAATATGAGTTTATTCGATATGTTTACGCAAGAAATTGCGATAGACCTTGGTACTGCCAACACCCTAATTATCCATAATAATAAAATTGTTATAGATCAGCCGTCAATTGTTGCAATTGAGCGTTCTACGGGTAGGCCGATTGCCGTCGGGGAGCAGGCGAAGCATATGCAGGGTAAAACTCACGAGGATATTAAAACGATTCGCCCGTTGAAAGATGGGGTAATTGCAGATTTCCACGCTTCTGAGCACATGATTAAAGAATTTATCAAAAAAATTCCTGGAATTAAAGGTAAATTTATTCAACCTGCGTTGAGAATTGTTATCTGTATTCCTTCTGGTATCACTGAGGTTGAAAAGAGAGCGGTAAGAGATTCTGCTCAAAAAGTAAACGCTAAAGAAGTGCGTTTGATCTACGAACCAATGGCTGCGGCAATAGGAGTTGGTATCGACGTTCAGAAACCTGAAGGGAACATGATCATCGACATAGGTGGTGGTACTACAGAAATTGCTGTGGTAGCTTTGGGAGGTATCGTTTGTGACAAATCTGTGAAAATTGCAGGTGACGTGTTTACAAATGACATCGCTTATTACTTGAGAACTCATCACAACTTATACATCGGAGAAAGAACGGCTGAGAGAATTAAAATCGAAGTAGGTTCTGCTGTTGAAGATCTTGATGTAGATATCGAAGATATTCCGGTACAAGGTAGAGACCTTATTACTGGGAAGCCAAAAGAAATTATGGTTGGGTACAAAGAGATTGCAAGAGCATTAGACAAATCGATCATCAGAATTGAAGATGCGGTAATGGAAACACTTTCTCTTACGCCTCCGGAATTGGCAGCCGATATTTACAAAACAGGTATTTATCTTGCTGGTGGTGGTGCTTTATTGAGAGGTCTTGCGGATAGATTACACAAAAAAACTGGTCTTCCTGTATTTGTTGCAGAAGATCCGTTGAGAGCTGTAGTTCGCGGAACAGGTATCGCACTTAAGAATATGGATAAATTCAATTTCTTAATTAAATAATACTAACTTTTACGAATACACATCTGAATGGGATTTTTGCTGAGATTATTTTCAAAGAATGCGTTATTTGTCTTCTTTATATTCCTGCAAATTATTGCTCTTGTTCTGATATTCTCTAAAAACTCTATGCAGAAATCATGGATTGCGGGCCAATCGGCTGCGGTGAATTCATGGGTTTCGGGATATATTGATGAAGGGGTTTCGTACCTTAAGCTAAAGCAAATAAACGAAGATCTTGTTGCTCAAAACAAAGATCTTATGGTGAAGCTTTACGGAAAGCAAGGTGCTGCAGATCCTCAATTCAGAAAAGTTCATGATACATTAGGAGGAGGGCAAATTTATACATTTGTAGATGGAGAGATCGTTTTCAACAGTATCAATAGAAGAAACAATTATTTTACGATAAACAGAGGTAGGAGAGACGGTGTATTTCCTCAGATGGGTGTTATGGCGCCACGAGGAATTGCGGGTATCGTTATTAATTCTACCGATAGCTATGCATTGGTTCAGTCGGTTTTAAGTGTAAATAAAATCAGAATTAATGCAGCGCTTAAAAACTCTGGTTATTTTGGAACGTTAACTTGGAATGGAGATAATTCCAGAGTAATGCACTTGGCTGATATTCCTAAATATGTGGCTTTGAAAGTAGGAGATACCGTAGAAACAGACGGTAAATCTGCTATTTTCCCGAAAGGTGTAATGATTGGAACAATTGCTGGATATTCCGTTGATAATAAAACAGGTTTCTGGGATATTTCAGTGGAATTGAGTGAAAAAATGGGAGCTTTGAACAAGGTTTTCGTTGTTAAAAATCTTAAAAAGGCTGAGGTTCAAAAGATTCAAGATACAATGCAGGCTGTAATAAAAAAGGAGAATGATTAGTAGAACATTATTTACCGACATATTGATCATGATTTTCTTGGTGGCATTACAAGTTTTTGTTTTGTACAAGATTACCCTTTTCGGAAAATATACTCCGGTGCTGTATCCTGTGTTTGTAATGTTTTATCCTTTTTTTAGGAACAAATTTCAATTTTTGGCATTAAGCTTTTTAATCGGTTTAGCGGTGGATTCATTCCTTTATTCATGGGGAATCAATGCATTTGCGACAACTCTTATTGCTTATTTCAGAACATTGATCTTCAGGACATCTACAGATACTTCTACAGACTTCTTTTCATTTCAGTCTTTACAGTGGTCGCAGTTTTTACTGTTCCTCTTTTCGAGTATCTTCCTGCATCAGCTGTTGGTGCAGTACATCGAATTCTTCAAGTTTAGCCGATTTTTTGAAATATTACTTAATGTGTTGGTGACTAGTATAATTTCCTTTATATTTATCATTATTTACGCATTAATATTTAAAATCAAACAAAAAGTTTGAAAAGAAGAGTTTGAACACACGTTATTTAAAAGTTTTCTCCGTTCTCGTTGTCATCGCCCTTATTTTTGTGGCGAGGCTTGCGTATTTACAATTATTGACAGACCGATATGCCTTAAACGCGGCCAATACATCCATTAAAACCGAATATGTAATTCCGCAACGTGGAGTTATTTTCGACAGAAATGGTAAAATTATGGTTGGAAATCAGCCTGCTTACGAAATTTCTTTCACTCAGGCCTTGATGAAACCTGATTTTGATACATTGGCTTTTTGTAGTTTAATGAAAATCTCAAAACCTGATTTTATTAAGAAAATCGATCTTATTAAAAAAGAAAAATATTATTCTAAACTGACTCCGATGACTTTTCTGAAAGATCTAAGCAGAGAAGATATTGCGAGAGTTCAGGAAATTATATTTAAATATCCTGCATTTAGCATAGTTCAGCGTCCGCAAAGGGAATATGAAGTTTCAACTTCAGGTAACCTTTTGGGATATACGAGTGAAGTGAATGAAAGAGAAATTAAAAAAGATTCAACTTATTATCTTCCAGGTGACCTCATCGGTAAAACAGGAATTGAAAAGGCTTACGAAAAAGACCTTCGTGGTGTAAAAGGAGTAAAGTATATTCAGAAAGATATCAAGCTTAGAAATGTTGGTCCTTATAAAAACGGAACATTAGATAAAGATGTTATTACCGGAAAAGATATTACGTTAACCATTGATTACGATCTTCAGAGAACCGCTGAAGAAATGTTGGTGAATAAGCATGGCGCTATTGTCGCTTTAGATCCTAATAATGGTGAAGTTTTGGTTGCGGCAACCGGTCCGGATATTGATCCCAATCTTTTCACAGGTCCGAACAAATCAAAAAATCTATACGCTTTATCAAAAGATACCATTTACGAGAATAAACCTACTTTCGACCGTTCTTTGCAGGCGGGTTATCCTCCGGGATCTACCTTCAAATTGTTGACGGCTTTGGCGGCGATGCAAATGGGAGTAATGACGGATAAAACTATTTTTCCTTGCGGCGGCGGATTTTTCTATAAAGGAAAAAGAATTAAAGGTCACGGGGGTGCAGATCCTTTGATTCCTTCAATTCAGGTTTCCAGTAATTGTTTCTTCACTTATGCATTTATCGCGATCATTAAAAAATATCCCGGAAATCCTTCCAAAGGGGTAGATGAATGGAAAAAGATCATGAGCAGCTTTGGCGTTGGTGAGTTTTTAAATAACGACTTCGCGGTAGGAGCAAAAGGAAGAATTCCTTCGGGTGATTTTTATGAGAAAAGGTTTAAAGCCATCATGAAAGCGAGCGGATCGCAAAGAAAAGATTTTAAAGACTGGGACGAAATGTCAACCGGAGCTATTTACAACGGAATGGGGCAGGGTGACGTTTTGGTAACGCCTATTCAGTTGGCCAATTATGTTGGAGCAATTGCTAACCGAGGTTGGTATTATACCCCTCACATCGTAAAATCAATTGATGGAAAACCAAATCCTGATCCGAGATTTAAAGTTAAACATCAAACACTGGTAGATCCAAAATATTTTGAACCTGTTTTAAAAGGTATGGAAGCCGTAGTGTTAAGAGGAACAGCAAGAGGATTGAAATCTAACGACTTTACTCAGTTGGCAAAAACGGGTACTGCACAGGTTCCGCAAGGAAAAGATAACTCTATTTTTGTATTGATTGCTCCTGCCGAAAAACCGAAAATTGTTGTCGTTGCCGTGATGGAACATGCGGGATTTGGAGCCACTTGGGCAGGTCCGGCGTGTACAGTAATTGCTGAAAAATATATTACCGGAGATCTGAAACGTGAGAATCTTTACAAAAAAATGATTACTTCGAGTTTCATGCCTGAATACAAAAGACAGTGGATCTTCGATTTGAAACGTAAAGGTTTGTATGTAGATCCGAAACCGGATTCTATTAAACTGAAAAGAATACAGGATAGCTTAAAATTCATCAAAGAACAAAAAGCTAAACTGCAGAAAAAAATAGACGAGGAAACTAAGAATACCAAAAACACTACAAAACCTGCTAAGAAATGAAATGGACGGAAGGAATAGATAAATTAGGTCTCGGTCTTTATTTCGTGCTTTGCATTTTTGCGATTGCAAATATTTATAGTGTAGACCAGAAATTAGGAGAAAAACAATTGATTTTCTTTTGCATTTCTGTTTTTGTCGGGCTGATTATTTTTGTCGGAAGAAGTAAGTTCTTCGAAAATATGTCGGGAATTATTTATATCGGAGGTGTTCTGCTTCTGATTGGGCTTTTCCCTTTTGGTAAAGAAATTCTCGGACAGAAAAACTGGTACAAATTCGGAAGTTTTACCATGCAGCCTGTTGAGTTTGCTAAAATCGGGACGGCTTTAATGTTGGCGAATTATGTTTCAGGCCCGGAATTTAATTTAAAAAATAACAAATCTCTTTTAACAACATTAGCGATTGTAGGAATTCCGGCGGCCGTTGTATTGGCAATTCCCGATGTGGGTTCTATGTTGGTTTTCATTGCATTTTTTATCGCCTTATATCGAGAGGGATTAAATGGTTTGCTATTTGGAATCGGATTCCTTTTTGCAGGCGTTTTCCTTGTTTCTTTGGCGGTTCCTCCAATTTATGTTGTGCTTACGATTTTAGTGATTGCAGGCGGTTGGATCGCGATGAATTATTATAAAATGTCCTGGAATGTTATTTCTATTTCAAGTATTGCAGGTTCTATTTTAATTCTTTGTGGCTTGGCTTTCGGCTCTCCATTTATTTTAGAAAAACTGCCTAAGCACCAAAGAGAAAGAATTGAGGTTCTTTATAAAGGTGAAAAGGCGTTTAGAGATACTTCTGGTTATAACTTATTGTATTCTAAAACAGCCATCGGTTCTGGTGGACTTCTAGGTAAAGGATATCGTGAAGGCTCCGTTACACAAGGAAAATTCGTTCCTGAGCAGGAAACCGATTATATTTTCTGTACCGTGGGTGAAGAATGGGGTTTTGTAGGAAGCGCTGTTTTGATTCTTTGCTATATGATCTTCATTGGCAGAATTTATTACCTCGCAGAAAAACAGAAATCCGCTTTTAATCGCGTTTTTGGATATTGCTTTGCTTCGATCCTTCTCATGCACTTTTCCATCAATTTAGGAATGGTAATGGGGCTTTTCCCGACCGTTGGTATTCCGTTGCCGTATTTTAGTTATGGTGGAAGTTCTTTGCTTGCCTTCTCGATGATGACTTTTATTTTCTTTAAACTGAATTATTCGGATAAAAATAGTTTGGTTTAAAAGGCTTGAAGTGTAAACGGGATGATGGATGTTTACAATCATTCTGTTTTAAAGTTTTTAGACAAAAAATCTGCAAAATCTGCAAAATCAGCGAGAAAAATTGTAATTAAATCATAAAATCTTATGAAGGAAGCATACGTTCTGGATCAAACTTTCGAAAATGTAGACTTTACTCAAAATCCAATAGAAAAAGGGGAGTACGAAAACTGTACTTTCCTAAACTGTAATTTTGAATATGAAGACCTTTCCGGTTTTAATTTTAATGACTGCGAATTTATTGGCTGTAATCTAAGCATGGTAAAACTTGTTTCTACAGGTTTTCGCGATGTGAGTTTTAAGGAATCTAAAATGTTTGGACTTCAGTTCAATAACTGTAATGAGTTTGGAATGTCTTTCAGATTTGATGGATGTTCGCTAAACAATTCTATATTTTATCAAACCTCAATCAAGAAAACTTTATTTAAAGATTCAAAATTAATAGAAGTCGATTTCTCTGAATGTGATGTATCAAATTCCGTATTTAATAACTGTGATTTTTCCGGAGCTGTTTTCGATAGAACAAACCTCGAAAAAGCAGATTTAAGAACATCGGTCAACTATTCTATAGATCCGTCTCAAAACAGGCTTAAAAAGGCCAAATTTTCACTTTCTCAAATCTATGGTCTGTTATATAAATTCGATATTGAAATTGATAAGAACGGGTGATTCTGGTTGCTGGTTATTAGTTATTAGTTATTAGTTATTAGTTATTAGTTATTAGTTATTAGTTATTAGCTTGCGGTGAAAAAATTTAAAGACAATTCAATCCCTCAAACTTATATAAGTGAAACGGCTTTGTGAAACTAAAAGTAAATAGTATTCAAAAAAACTTTGTGAGCTTAGTGTTCAAAATCGATCACTTTAAATTTTATAGTTAAGCGAGCTAAGTATTGCTATCATTTGCTGAGTAGAACGCCATTGCGATTGAAAATATTTAAAATGAGATGCAAAGCTTTAGCGATCGATAGCGTTAAAAAATAAAAAATTGTTTCAGTCTTGTTTTTCTAAAACGATGCTTAGATCCCTACGGGACGACAAACTTTACGGATATAAACTTTTTGGTAGTCCCCAAGTTTTGGGCTTAATCCAAAATATTCTAATAGCGTTAAAAATTATGAACAATAAAAAAACCATCAAAAATTTTGATGGTTTCATTATTTAAATCAATTATTTAAAATTAAAAACTTGTTCCGTTTGATGCTGGAGTTGTTGCAGCCAGATTGTTTAAAGATTCTCCGTTTTCATTGATCATTCTTTTTCCGAATCTGTATTTTGGTCCCCAATAAGAATCATTCAGTGAAGAAACCATTACTCCTTTCGACGTGGCTGCGTGAATAAACTTCACTTCTCCGTCTTCTTCTACGCTTTCTACAATTCCTACGTGAGAAATTCTTCTACCGTGAGAAAAGAAGATCAAATCTCCTTTCTGAAGTTCAGATTTTTCAATCTTTTCACCTTCCTGAGCCTGAGAAGCTGCTACTCTTGGTAAGCTAAGCCCTGCTGCTGCACCGAAAACAGAAAGAACGAAAGCTGAACAATCTATACCGTTTCTTGTAGTTCCTCCGTATCTGTAAGGAGTTCCAAGGTATGTTGCTGCTTCCGTAAGGATGTTGTCGATTGTTTTATTGTGTTTGATTGCCTTTGCAATCTCAGAATTTTTAACTGCGTTTTTCGCGTTGGCGATAGATGCTGCTTTTTCAGCAAGGAAAGAATCAATTAATCTCTGCTTATCAAGCTCAGCTTTCTTTGTATCAAGAGAAGCAAGTTTGGCATCTGTTTTGTATTCTTTTGTGTAAGTTGCTGGTTTTGAAACTACATAATTAGTAGCACACGATTGCAAAGACACTGTAGTAACTAAAGCAACTAAATAAAACAAAACTCTTTTCTTCATATATATTTGATTATCCGTGTTAAAAAGGAATATTTATTTTCAAAAGCATTACAAAAGTATGTATTCCAGCCAAAAGAGCCTTGATATGATTATTGTCAGGTTTGGTTTTTAACACATTTTAACATATTATTTAAGTATGTTAAAGAAAAATAAACCGTAACCGCCTATTTTAGGTGAGTGTACGGTTTTTTTTATTAAGATTCTTTAACAAAACCTGTAGATATTCTTCTACAAATCGAGGTTTAAGATATAAAACTCTAATTTTCACTACTGTTAAAAATAGATAAAAAAACTCCCCGGAAATACCGGGGAGCTTAACTAATATGGAACTTTACAGATGTTACTTTGTAAATAACATTTCTCTATATTTCGTCATTGGCCAAAGTTCATCATCCACCATCATTTCTAGTGCATCAGACGCTTCTCTGATCACATCAAATAAAGGTTTTACTTTGTTGCAATATTCTTCTGCCTGCTTCTGACTTTCTGATACAGCTTTTGCTGCTTCTCTTGCTTTAATTAAATCTTCAACGCCCAGTTTAATCGTAGCAACGTTTTCAGAAATGCTTGTTATTAAGCTCATTTGCTCTTTCGCCAATGATTTGAATTCTTTATCTCCGAAGATCTCTTTAAGACCTTTTACGTTCTCAATTAATCTGTTCTGATAGTTTAAAGCAGAAGGAATGATGTGGTTTCTTGCGATATCACTTAAAACTCTTGCTTCAATATCGATAACTGTTGAATATTTTTCTAATTTAATCTCGTTTCTGGCTTCAACTTCTCTGTGGTTAAAAACTCCGATTTCTTCATATAAATCAAGGAATTTTTGGTTCATTTCCTGCTTAAGTGCTTCAGGAGTTGTTTTCCAGTTATTCAATCCTCTTTTTTCAGCTTCTTTTGCCCAATCATCAGAATATCCGTCACCTTCAAACATAATGTTTTTACACTGCTTGATGTATTCTCTTAAAATATTGAAGATCGCTTCATCTTTCTTAAGACCAGTTTCAATTAAAGCATCAACTTCTTTTTTGAAATCGCTTAATTGTTTTGCAGCAATCGTGTTCATTACCGTCATAGATTCAGCACAGTTTGCTGCAGAACCTACCGCTCTGATCTCGAATTTATTTCCTGTAAATGCAAAAGGAGAAGTTCTGTTTCTGTCAGTGTTATCCAACAAAATTTCAGGAATTTTTCCAACTACATTTAATTTAAGGTCTGTTTTTTCGTCTGGTGAAAGTTTTCCTTCTGTTACTTTTTCAAGCTCTTCCAAAACTCTGAACAATTGGCTTCCGATAAATACAGAAATAATTGCTGGTGGAGCTTCGTTTGCACCTAATCTATGGTCGTTACTTGCAGAAGCGATACTTGCTCTTAAAAGGTCAGCATATTCGTAAACCGCTTTAATTGTGTTAACGAAGAACGTTAAGAATTGTAAGTTTTTCTTAGGGTTTTTTCCCGGGCTTAAAAGGTTTTCACCTGTATCAGTTGCTAAAGACCAGTTGTTGTGCTTTCCGCTTCCGTTTACCCCTGCGAATGGTTTTTCGTGGAATAAAATGTGGAAATGGTGTCTGTGAGCAATTCTTGCCATTACGTCCATCAACAAAGAGTTGTGGTCTACTGCAACGTTCACTTCTTCAAACATTGGAGCCAGCTCGAATTGGTTTGGAGCCACCTCGTTATGTCTTGTTGTTACAGGAATACCCAATTTCATACATTCGATTTCCAACTCTTTCATGAAGTTCATTACTCTTGTAGGAATTGAACCGAAATAGTGGTCATCTAACTGCTGTCCTTTTGCCGGAGAATGCCCTAACAAAGTTTTCCCTGTTAATACAAGGTCCGGACGAGATTGATACAATGCTGAATCAACCAGGAAATATTCTTGCTCCCAACCTAAAGTAGGAGTTACTTTTGTTACGTTTTTGTCGAAATACTGCATTACGTTGGTTGCAGCTTCGTCTACAGCGTTCAAAGCTCTTAAAAGAGGTGCTTTATAATCTAAAGTTTCTCCTGTATAAGAGATGAAAATGGAAGGAATACAAAGTGTAGTTCCCATAATGAAAGCCGGAGAAGTAGGGTCCCAAGCTGTATAACCTCTTGCTTCGAAAGTGTTTCTGATTCCTCCGTTCGGGAAAGAAGAAGCATCTGGCTCCTGCTGAATCAATAAGTTTCCGCTGAATCTTTCAATCGCTCTTCCTCCTTCGATTGGCGTGAAGAAAGAATCGTGCTTTTCCGCAGTTGTCCCTGTCAAAGGTTGAAACCAGTGTGTGTAGTGAGTTACTCCTTTGCTCATTGCCCAGTCTTTCATAGCTACTGCTACCTGATCTGCAATGTGTCTCTGGATTTTAGTTCCTTTTTTTACCGCATCCATAATAGACTGGAATGCTTCTTTCGTTAAATATTCTCTCATTGTTTCTTCTGAGAAAACATTTTGGCAGAATAATTCTGATAATTTTACAGGAACTTCCACAGAGTTATCTCTTCTAAAGTCCTTAAATGGTAAAGTTTCTAACGCTTTGAATCTTAAAGTTGACATATAGGTTAATTTTTACGGGGCAAATTTACAAAAAAAATGAATTGAAAATATTTTTACCCCAAAAATTTAAGGGGTATTTTGAATTTTAACTAAATTTTAAACAATGATTTGATTTTTGATAGGGGTAAACGAAATTATTGTTTCTAATGTGAAGAAAAATTATTCTGAATTTCTTTCTCGATACCTTAATATATAGTACTTTTAGAAACCTATCATTATTTAATGGTCAAGAATTATGTAATTGATTTTTAACGATTTAAAATATTAAATATATTTTCGTAACTTAGCAGACTTTTTATAAAAATTTTAATATATGACAAATTCTAGAGCAAGAGAAACTACCGAAGCAATTGAAAGACTATACATATCTATGAGACATTTGTTTTATAGAGGTTTTTTCAAGCCGAGCGGAGTTTCAGGAGAAAGCATTAGAAGTTTGTTGAAGACGATCAATCCGGAAATTTACGGTACCATGAGCATTCCAAGCAAGTTGGAATTGGATGGTTTGATGTATGTTTTAGACAGACTTCCAGAAGGTATTGAAGAATGTGCTTTCATTCATTTAACTTCAGACGAAGGTTTTGATAAAGGAAGCTTTGAGCCGATCGTTCCCAAAAAGAGAAGAAGAAACTGTTACAGAATCGACGAACACCAAATGAATATTGAAGTTCTTTTGGGACGTTCTGAAATTTATGATATTCTTACTCACCTTACATTTTTATTTATAGAAGCCGATAAAATCAGAAATCTGGCTTTCATCCAGGATGAAAACTGGAAACCGACACGTGCTTTTAAAATTATTGAAGAAGTAGTAAAAGGTGAAAAGAAATTCAGCAGAAAAGAAAAAGAAGTTGCTTTAATTCACTTGTCTTCTTTAATCGGAAGAACTTTTGATGAAACATTAACCGCTTATAATACTTTCGGTGATGATACAAATCCTGACCGTTTATTTAAAATCATCTACAACTTAGGAAAAGTAAGTCTGGAAGATGCAAAACAGACGAGAGAGAGAGAAATACATTTCAGTGCTATTTTAAAGGAAAGAGTAGGGCACCATTATTTTGGTGAAAAATGGGCAGACAAAGTGAAAGAAGTTTTATTTGAAAACAATCTTCACATGCGTCCGTTACACATTATTTCTGCCAACATGCACTCGGTGAAAAATATGCTGTACGCCAACGATGCATTAAAGAAAAAAGATAACAAAGAGGTTGATTATAAGCTTTACGGAGAAATTTCTGATAAAAAAGAACTTCGCGACAAAGTTTCAAAATTCGCTTTGGAAGAAGGTTTAATTTATATTAATGATAAAAGCGGAAGTAATATTGATGTTCAGATCATTGATTTAAGCAAAACAAACCTTAAAAATACGCCTTTCCACGATATTAAATTTGGTGGAGACGATGTAATTATGGTTTTTGATTACGCTTTCGGCGAACAGGCTTATGAGGTAATGGATGAATTATTAAGACCTTACGAGCATAAAGGAGAAGTTTATATGATGAAAGTAAAATCTGTTTCCATCATGGGTAAAGCTGGAATTCTGGAAGGTGGAAAAGGTGATATTATGATCCCGACTTCACATATTTTTGAAGGAACGGCAGATAATTATCCTTTTGAAAACGCTTTGAAAAAAGAAGATTTTCATGATGATGAATTGAAAGCTTTCGAAGGTCCGATGATTACCGTTTTGGGAACGTCACTTCAAAACAGAGATATTCTTTCTTATTTCATGAATACTTCGTGGAAGGCGATTGGGCTTGAAATGGAAGGTGCACACTACCAAAAAGCAATTCAGGTGGCGTCTAAAATCAGACATCATATCTCACCGGATCTTTTTGTGATGTATGCTTATTATGCTTCGGATAATCCTTTGGAAACGGGAAGCACGCTTTCTTCAGGTGGTTTGGGATTGACGGGTGTGAAACCAACTTATCTGATCACATTAAGAATCTTAGAAAAGATCTTACAAAGCGGAAAAAAAGAAGTTGCTGCTAAGAAATAATTTTTAATTCTTACAAAACAATACCATCCTTTAAGGTTTCAAAAACCTTGAAGGATTTTTTTATACTTTAAAAACGGTTTTATTTAATCAAAACTTTTAATTCTGTCATTTTTTTTAAATCAGTATTTGGTGGTTCTAAATTAAAACGAAGATCATCAATAACTATAGAGTCACCAGATTTCATTTTATAAATTTTTTCTTTGGCAATGGTACTAAATTCTTCCCCATAGTTAATCTCTGATGCTCCACCATTAATTTGATATCGAAATTTTCCGATCTTTTCCAAATTAATGACAAATTGAGGGATAACATATTTTATTACAGAATTAGCAAGTTCTTCTTTTGATAATGAAATGAGCTCTATTCTATTTCCAATACTTGCAAAAGGTTTGTCAATATTCAATATTCGAAATTCTCTTTTGTCAATGACTTTTTTTCTATTAAAAAACGAAGTAATTGTAATTTCTAATGAAGAACCTAAGGAAGGAGTAATGGAATAGTTGTTTTCACTCTCTTTTTGGACACCCATTCCATCTACTTTTATGCTGTCGGATTTGGGAACATAAATTGTCAAATAATTTTTAATGCCTCTATACAGAATGTTGAGTTGTTTATTTTCTATAATAGGTTTAATATTTGAATCAGATGTTATAATCTTACTTGATGCACAGCTGTTATAAAGAAGCAAGATAATCATATAATAAGTGATTTTTTTCAAGATAATTTCTTTGTAGTTAAATATATAAATTATTAATTTTTAAACTAAATATATTTTGTGCTAATCTTTTACGAGCGATACGAATTTATTTGTGTTTTAAAATTGTGTAAATATTTGTGATATTAGTGTTTAAAAAGATATGCAAAATAAAATTTTAACAAACGTTATAAAAATTCATCTAAACCTATAATAAACAGATAAAACCTCAACAATAACTCCACATTTGAGGTTCTTGTTTAAATTAACTACCTTTAGAAAAATAAAAAATTTTAAATGAAAAAATCGGTTGCAATCCTGTTTGCGTTTATAATTTCTCAGTTTCAGGCTCAGCAGAGCCCTTATTATCAGCAGAGTGCGAAGTACAAGATGGATATTGATGTGAACGCTGAAAAATTTACTTATCAAGGAAATCAGACTTTAGAATATACTAATAATTCTCCGGACGAGCTTAATGTTGTTTATTTCCATTTGTATTGGAATGCATTTAAACCAAACTCGATGATGGATCAAAGAGTGGCCAGTCAGGGAAAAAATGGGGATTCGAGATTGCAAAAAGATGGAATTTCAAGATTAGCTTCTATTCCGAAAGATCAGGAAGGAGCACAAAATATTCACTGGATTAAGCAAAACGGAAAAGACCTGAAATTTGAAGTTCAGGAAACCATTATGAAAGTGTATTTGGCAGAACCTATCAAGCCAAATTCAACCACTACTTTCACGATGGATTGGGATGCGGTGATTCCTCAGCAAATCCGTAGAAGCGGAAGAAATAATAGAGAAGGCGTTGATATGACGATGACGCAATGGTATCCGAAAATTGCAGAATACGATTACGATGGCTGGGCGACTTTCGATTATATGGGAAGAGAGTTTCATGCACCGTTTTCAGATTTTGATGTGACAATTAAAATCAATAAAGATTATGTTGTGGGAGCGGGAGGAATTCTTGAAAATCCTACAGAAGTAAAAGGTTACGATGCGAATGCAAAGATCAAAGCCGAAAAAAATAAAAAAGCAACCTGGAAATGGAATGCGAAAAACATTCTTGATTTCGCTTGGAGTGCCGACAGAGATTATATCGTAAAAAGTTTTGATGTTCCACAAGGCCCGAAAGTTTTCTTTGTATATCAACCCAATGATAAAACAAAAGTTTGGGAGGAAGCTCAACCGTATGTGACGAAATATTTCCAGATTATGAATTCTCATTTTGGTAAATATGTATATCCAACATACGCGTTTATCCAAGGTGGAGACGGCGGAATGGAGTACGGAATGTGTACCATGATTCTTGGTGAATCTAAAAATATTAAAGATTTAATGGGATTGATGGCTCATGAAGGTTCTCACTCTTGGTATCAACAAATGTTGGCCACCAATGAATCGATGCGCCCGTGGATGGATGAAGGCTTTACAAGTTATGCGGAAGGATATGTGATGTACCAGTTGTTTCCAGAAGAGCTTCCGAATCCTTTTATGGAAAGATTAAATGCTTACAGAAGTTTCATTAAAAAAGGAATTGAAGAGCCGGCTGTTTGGTTAGGCGATCACCACGACAACGGAACATCTTATACGTATGCTTCTTATGTGAAAGGAGAATTGTATTTGGTGCAGTTGGGTTACATTATGGGTGAGCAGAATTTAGCTGAAACTTTAAAGCAATATTACGATCAGTGGGCAATGAAACATCCGTCTGACAGAGACTTTTTGCACATCGCTCAGAAGGTTTCAGGAATGGATTTGAAATGGTTCCAAAACTATTGGATCAACACCACAAAAACCATCGATTATGGTATTAAAGATGTGAAATATGATGCAAAATCTACGACGATTACATTGATTAATAAAGGTCAGGTTCCGATGCCGATCGATTTCAGTATTATGACTACTGATAAGAAAATTGTAACGTATCAGATTCCTTTAAACATGACGCATACTTGGAAAGAAAAAGATATGTATGGTGAGTTTAAAACGATGCCGTATTGGCCTTGGACTCAGAAGGAATATATGGTAACGGTTCCTTATACAAAATCTCAATTATCTGTTTTAGGCATTGATTTCAGCCAACGATTGGCAGATGTGAATATGGAAGATAATTTTGTAGAAGTGAAGTAATTGATCTTTTAAAATATATAGAATCCCGCAGTTAGCTGTGGGATTTTTTTGTTTCTTTAAATTCTCTTTGACTTAATTACGGCAAAAGACAGATTAAAAAAATATTATTTGCAGATTCTACACTTTATATGTTCAAAAATTATTTATTAAATAAGAATTAACATTACTTAATTA
>NZ_JALNUD010000036.1:0-218 GCF_026540445.1 Chryseobacterium sp. GM_Chr_2 | reverse complement strand
AGGCTTCGAAATCTCTTGTTGTGTATTATCACGAAGATAATAAAATTTGAAAGCAATTCACAACAAAAGCCAAGTAAGCCATGCAGTAAAACCTGTTGTGTATTATCACGAAGATAATAAAATTTGAAAGCAATTCACAACCACACGGATAATAACAATATCTTTGTGATGTTGTGTATTATCACGAAGATAATAAAATTTGAAAGCAATTCACAACG
>NZ_JALNUD010000035.1:0-224 GCF_026540445.1 Chryseobacterium sp. GM_Chr_2 | reverse complement strand
GTCCACTCCAATTACTTTTTTTGATATTTTTGACATACAAAAATCTTTTTATTAAAGAGGTTTTCTTCTGATCCAACATGGTAAAAGTTATCTCCAAACAACGTTCTATCCGGATTTGGAAGAAAACAGCAGCAGGGGAATAAAATCAGGGGCGATATCTTGGTATCAACGAAACGTCTTTCTTTATCCTGCTGCTTTTCCTTTAGGTTAATTTTTTTAACTAA
>NZ_JALNUD010000034.1:0-235 GCF_026540445.1 Chryseobacterium sp. GM_Chr_2 | reverse complement strand
AATAAAAGCTGCTGACCGTTGTAATAAAAATATTCACCAAACCTCGTTGCGAGCCTTTTAATAAACTGATAATCTGACTCTTTGTACTGAACCGTGTATGGAAGCGAATACTCCGTATTGGGATGATGCACCAAAATATGGGCTTCATCGGGATATTCCGAAACGATTTCCTTGATGATCTGCTCCAGCGATTTTCCTTCAAAGCTGCGGCATTTTTTTCCACTTTCCATCAGCA
>NZ_JALNUD010000033.1:0-277 GCF_026540445.1 Chryseobacterium sp. GM_Chr_2 | reverse complement strand
GATGTTCTATGTTAAATTGCAAATTATTTAGGTTAAAATTTTAAAGTTTGTTTGATAATCCGGTTGATATTTCGTCTTATTCTTCACCACTCCAAAACAGATTCTCAAAAGTTTATTACAAACCGCTATCAAAGCCAATTTCTTTGCCTTCCCTTGAGAAAGAAGTCTTTCGTAAAATTCTTTGCACTGCTTGTTATGCTTTATTGCAGACCACGAACACACATAGATCAAGCCTCGGATATGAGTCTTTGATGTCCTACATTTTCCAGGGGAATAG
>NZ_JALNUD010000032.1:0-350 GCF_026540445.1 Chryseobacterium sp. GM_Chr_2 | reverse complement strand
CTATCTTTGCCCCACTGAAAACGAGAGGAAGTAGGAAGCGCAGATAGGCCTTAAGAAGGCAGATAACAACACACACTTTTAGATAAGAACCCATCCAATCAAACAAAGTTTTATTTAAAACAATTGCAAAATTAAATTAGATAAAAAGCTTGCGAGATTAGAAAAAGTTTGTATCTTTGCAGTCCGGTAAAACGGGGAGCAGGAGTGAGATTGATTAAGTGGAATAAGGAAATTAAGGTCATCAAAAAACTTTAAAAATTCTTTCAAAAACATTTGGTCAATTAGAAATAAGTTATTACTTTTGCACACGCAAATACGGAGCGAAACTGACAGAAAAGTAGCTGCGTTAC
>NZ_JALNUD010000031.1:0-411 GCF_026540445.1 Chryseobacterium sp. GM_Chr_2 | reverse complement strand
AAAACGTGAAGGCATCGGTTTTATTGAAACAGTATTTAGATTCTTCCGGGAGGACAAACGCTGCATTTAAAGTAAAGGTGAAAGAAAAAAATAGTTTAATTTTAAATCTAGACTGGCTGACTAAAATATAAAAATGAGGATTTTATATTAACCATTAAGAAGATTTAAGATGTTAAGTGATATTTAAGAAAAACATCAAAGATATTATAGAAAAGTAAGATGGTTAAAAACAAATAGTTGCATTAATTAAATGAGTTGGCTTTACTTCCACAAGCGCAGCACAGATTGGCTTCGATTCTCGTAATGATACAAAATCTGTGATTAACAGACCGCCCCTACGGGGCTCATGATCTCTGCATCACATTGTAAGGCTATTACCAGGGCGCTCCTACGGAGCTTTGCAATAGGCAA
>NZ_JALNUD010000030.1:0-562 GCF_026540445.1 Chryseobacterium sp. GM_Chr_2 | reverse complement strand
ATCGTTGTTATCAATCACTCTGGCCGACTGCTCCTCCCCAAAAGGAACCGCGTCTGAATCCTGATACGGCGCATTTTCCAGATCCGGAATGCCTACAAATTCATTATAATATTCATTGCCGTCATGATAATGCTTAAGCTCGATGATACGGTAGGTTTCCATCGGATTATCATTGATGTCGATCAGCTTCGCCAAACCTCCTATTTTCAACAGCGGATCCCTACTTTTCCCTTTAATCATAATTAAATTTTCACGGTTTTCGCGCTCCCTTCTCACCGAATCTTTCAGCTCTCTCGACGTATTATTCGAAATTCCGGTATGATTGTAAAACATTTCGGATCTCTTTTTGTAAACACTTTCAGAAGCATTGATCGCCACTGCCTGAAACGGATTTTCTTTATACTGATGTTGAACGGAATTCGACTGATAATCAATACTTTCACCCACCTGAACGTCATACGCTGAATAGCTGAAATTCTGTGGCTTGATATTCATTTGAAATTCAACCTCAATCAAATTTTTGTTTTCCTCCAAATCCAACATATCCTGCACTTTATTGCCA